>NZ_JAVRQA010000376.1:0-3494 GCF_032161845.1 Mycobacterium sp. | reverse complement strand
CGAACCGCCGATGCCCGCGGGATCGCCGGTGTCGGTGAACCGCTCCGTCAACGAGAACGCGAGATCCATTCGTGCGGTGTGGGCGTCAAGGGGCACCGGCGTGACCTGAAGCTCGTCCAGTGTCAGGCCTGCGACGGGATCGTCACCGAGCTTGCCGAAGTTCTGCCAGGCCAACATCACCTGGATCAGGGGGTGATGGCTCAGCGAGCGGGGTGGATTGAGTCGCTCGACGAGCACCTCGAAGGGAACGTCCTGATGCTCGTAGGCGGCAAGGCTGCGCTCGCGCACCTGAGCAAGCAGATCGGTGAACGTGAGATCCCTTGCCACGTCGACCCGCAACACCAAGGTGTTGACGAAGAATCCCACTAGAGCGTCCAGCGCGGGATCACTGCGTCCCGCGATCGGAAAACCAACCGCCACATCGGGACTGCCGCTCATACCGGACAGCAACAGCGACAGCGCAGCCTGGACCACCATGAAGCTCGTCGCGTTGTGCTCGCGGGCGACCTCGCGCACGCGTTGCTGAAGCTCCGCCGACCACTTCACCGCGACGCTGGCGCCGCGGTAGTCGGCCTCCAGGGGATACGGGCGGTCGGTGGGCAGTTCCAGCCGTTGCGGCATCCCAGCCAGGGCGCCTTGCCAGTACTTCAGCTGCGCGGCGATGCGGCTTCCGCCGTCGTCGAGCTCACCGAACTGCGCGCGCTGCCACAGCGTGTAATCGGCGTACTGGACGGGCAAGCGGTCCCAGCCCGGCGCCTCACCCGCTCGTCGGCTGGTGTACGCGGCGCCAAGATCGCCGACGAGCGGCGTCATCGACCATCCGTCCGCGGCGATGTGGTGTGCCGTGGCCACGAGGACGTGTTCGTCGTCGGCCACGCTGAAGAGCCTTGCCCACAACGGGATGTCGGAGGTCAGGTCGAACGTGTGGCGCGCAGCAGCGCCAACGCCCTCGTCCAGTCGGTGAGCCGGCCAGTCCGTGGCGTCGACGACGTCCCAGCCGAAGTCGGCGTCCTCGGTCGGCACGGTCAGCTGTCGAGGTATGCCGTCGGGCGCCGGAAACACCGTGCGCAGGCTCTCGTGGCGGTCCAGCACGTCGGTCAGTGCCGCGGCGAGCGCTTCGACGTCGAGCCGTCCGCTCAACCGCAACACCACCGACATGTTGTAAACCGGTGAGGGGCCGTGCAATTGGTCGAGGAGCCACAAGCGGTTCTGCGCGAAGGACAGGGGGATCTCCGCTGGGCGGTCGCGGGTCACCAGGGGCTCGAGCCTGCGCTTGTCCGCTGCGACGCAGGGCGCCAACTGGGCAACGGTCGGCGCGTCGAACAGGGTCCGCACCGCGAGGTCGGCGTCCAATGACTTGTTGATGGCCGCGATCACCCTCATCGCCGACAGGGAGTCGCCGCCAAGGTCGAAGAAGGAGTCGTCGACGCCGACCCGCTCGAGACCGAGGACGTGACCGTAGATGCCCGTCAAGATCTCCTCGACGACGGTCACCGGGGCGCGGTACTCACCGGCCTCCTGGTATTCGGGTTCCGGCAGAGCGTTGACGTCGAGCTTGCCGCTGACCGTCAGGGGCAGTGCGTCCACCACCACCACGGCAGCGGGAACCATGTAGGCGGGCAGGCCATCGGCCATGCTCGCGCGTGCCTCGGCGGGGTCCGTTGTCCCGGTGACGTATCCGACGAGCCGCTTGTCGCCTGGTCGGTCCTCGCGAACGGTCACCCCGGCCTGCTCGACGCCGTCGAGCGCGGCAAGCGCGGCCTGCACCTCTCCGAGTTCGATGCGATATCCGCGGATCTTCACTTGGTCGTCGGCGCGGCCGAGGTAGTCGAGCTGCCCGTCGGCGCGCCAGCGGACCAGGTCGCCGGTGCGATACATCCGCGTGCCGGGCTTGCCGAACGGACACGCCACGAAGCGCGCTGCCGTCAACTCGCCCCTGCGCCAATATCCCACGCCCACACCATGACCCGCGACGTACAACTCTCCGGTTACGCCGGGAGGCACCGGCCGAAGCCAGGGGTCGAGGACGAACAGCGCCGATCCCGGTACCGGCGCACCAATCGGTGCAGGCCCCGACCCCGCCGTCAACGGCGCACTCAGCGTCACGTAGATCGTCGTCTCGGTCGGGCCGTACGCGTTGACCATCACGCGTCCCGGTGCCCAGCGGTCGACGACGTCGGCCGGACAGGCTTCGCCACCCATCACCAGCGCCGTCGAATCGAGCCCCTCCGGTGCCAATACCGCCACCGCGGACGGCGTCTGGGTGAGCACGTTGACGCCTTCGGCGACCAGCAGGTCGTGGAAGTCGCTCGGCGAGTGGGCGACCGACTCGGGGACCACCACCAGTCGACCACCACCCAGCAGGGCACCCCAGATCTCCCACACCGAGAAGTCGAAGGCGTACGAATGCCATTGCGGCCATGCCTGATCCGTTGCCGTGGGCAGGCCGCCATCTTGGGACAGGATGAGCTGGGTCAGGTTGTGGTGAGTGATCGCGACGCCCTTGGGCGTGCCAGTGGTGCCCGAGGTGTAGACGAAGTAGGCGATGTCGTCGGGCGCAGGTGCCGAGATCGACGTCTTGGCGTGCCCTTCCTGGGCTTCTTCCGCCGAGACGTCGGTTTGGGCGTAGTCGATGATGGGCAGGGCGTGACCGTCGAGTCGGTCGGCGAGCTCCGCGGTGGTGACGGCGGCGACGGGCGCCGCGTCGGCGAGCATGAAGTCCAACCGTGCCCGTGGCAGGCCGGGGTCGAGCGCCAGATAGGCCGCACCGGTCTTGAGCACCGCCAGCATCGTGATGACGGCGTGAGCCGATCGCTCGAAGACCAGTGCCACGTTGGCACCGGGGCCGACGCCGTAGCCGACGAGCAAGTGCGCCAACCGTTTCGCCGACTCGTCCACCTCGCGGTAGGTCCACGACGTTTCGCCGCAGACCAACGCCACGGCGTCGGGGGCGGCTTGCACCCGGTGGGCGAACGCCTGCGGAATCGACACGGGGGCGGCCGGCGTGGTCAGTGCCGCCTGATTGCCCCACTGATTCAGCCGGGTCCGCTCGCCGGACTCGAGCAGGTCGACCGAGGACAGCCGCACCGCGGGATCGGCCGTCAGCGCCAGCAGCACGCGCTTCAGCCGCTCGACGAGCGTCTCGATCGTGGCCCCGTCGAAGACGTCGGTGCGGAATTGCACCGAGCCGCCCACCCCGTTGGGAGTGCCTGCTTCGGTGAAGCTCTCCGTCAGCGAGAACGTGAGATCCACGGGAATCTTGTGGGTGTCGAGCGGTATGCGATTGATCGACACGTCACCGGCCCACATCTCGGGCGGCGGAGTGTTCTGCCACGCCAAGATGACCTGAACCAGCGGGTGATGGGTGCGAGACCGGGGCGGGTTGAGCCGCTCGACGAGTGCCTCGAAGGGCACGTCCTGGTGTTCGTAGGCAGCCAGGCTGCGCTCACGCACCTGGGCAAGCAGGTCGGCGAAGGTGAGATCGTTGGCCACGT
>NZ_JAVRQA010000375.1:0-2667 GCF_032161845.1 Mycobacterium sp. | reverse complement strand
CCGAGCACCACGAGGAGCTGGGCACGTTGCTCGCGTCCGCGGGCTATGGGAACGACGACACCAACGCCTACACCCGTTACGGCTCGGCCAGGAACCTGTACCACTTCAACGTCGACAACGCAGGAAGCTACTGATGTACACGCCAGACGACCGGGCGCGGCTGGGCCTGCGCGAATCGGCGACCTTCGATCGGGCCACCATCGCGGCGATTCAACGTGCCGCCGATACCGGCATCTACGACATCCGCGGCTGGGGCGCCAAGCGGGCGTTGCCCCACTTCGATGACCTGCTGTTCCTCGGCGCGTCGATGTCGCGCTACCCGTTGGAGGGTTATCGCGAACGGTGCGACACCGACGTCGTTCTCGGCAGTCGAAACGCCACCAAGCCTCTGCACCTTGACATTCCGGTGACGATCGCGGGAATGTCCTTCGGAGCCCTTTCCGCACCGGCCAAGGAGGCGCTGGGTCGCGGCGCCAGCGCGGTCGGCACGTCGACCACGACGGGCGACGGCGGCATGACTCCCGAGGAACGTGGTCAGAGCAGGCACCTCGTTTACCAGTACCTGCCGTCGCGGTACGGGATGAACCCCGACGACCTTCGCAAGGCCGACGCCATCGAGATCGTGCTCGGGCAGGGCGCCAAGCCCGGTGGTGGCGGAATGCTGTTGGGGCAGAAGATCTCCGAACGCGTTGCCGGGATGCGCACGTTGCCAGAGGGCATCGATCAGCGCTCGGCGTGCAGGCATCCCGACTGGACGGGCCCCGACGACCTGACCATCAAGATCAACGAGCTGCGAGAGATCACCGATTGGGAGAAGCCGATCTACGTCAAGATCGGCGCCGCAAGGACCTACTACGACGTCAAGCTCGCCGTGCACGCTGGCGCCGACGTGGTCGTGGTCGACGGTATGCAGGGCGGTACCGCCGCCACGCAGGAGGTGTTCATCGAGAACGTGGGCATCCCCACGTTGGCCGCCATTCCGCAGGCCGTGCAGGCGCTGGCCGAGCTGGGTGTGCACCGCACCGGCGCAGCCGGGCGGACCGGGGCGAGCGGAGCGACGGGAAATGGTGAAGTACAGCTGATCGTCTCCGGCGGTATCCGCAACGGCGCCGACGTGGCCAAGGCGATGGCGCTCGGCGCAGACGCCGTCTCCATCGGCACCGCGGCACTGATCGCGCTTGGCGACAACGACCCGCGTTACTCCGCCGAATACGAAAGCCTCGGCAGCGCAGCAGGTTTCTTCGATGACTTTCAAGACGGCACCGACCCCACCGGGATCAGCACCCAGAACCCCGAGCTCGCCGCCCGGTTCGATCCGATCGCCGGTGGCCGCAGGCTGGCCAACTATCTGCGGGTGCTGACCATGGAGGCGCAGACCATCGCAAGGGCGTGCGGCAAGGCTCACGTCCGACACCTCGAGCCGGAGGACATGGTCGCCGTCACCATCGAGGCGGCCGCGATGGCCCGAGTGCCACTGGCGGGCACCGACTGGATCCCGGGGGTGCGGGCATGAACCAGCACTCCCCCGACCGCGATTTGTGTGCGTTCAGCCGCGGTGAGCGCGGCCAATTGCACACAAATCGCTCGAGTGCGTGGACGTGGGCATGACCGAGACCGCGGACGTCGTCATCGTCGGTGGCGGCATCGAGGGCGCCGCAGCGGCATGGGCACTGGCCCAGCGTGGCGTTACCGACGTGCTGGTCGTCGAGCGCAACACCGTCGGCTCGGGGATGACGGGCAAGTCCTCCGGCATCGTCCGCTGTCACTACGGGGTCAGCTCGCTGGCCGCGATGGCGAACGTCGGGCTCGAGGTCTTCGAGAACGCCGAAGAGGTCTTCGGACACGACATCGGGTTCCGCCAAACCGGCTACGTCGTCGGAGTCGGCGAACGGAACGTGGACGCGCTGCGCAAGAGCCTGGCCGCCCAGCGTGCCGTCGGCGTGCAGACCGACGAGATCGATGCCGCCGAAGTCGCCGAGATGTGGCCGCACGCGGACCTGGAACCGTTCGCCGCCTTCGCCCACGAGGCTCGCGGCGGCTTCGGTGATGCGTACCAGACCGCGCAGGCGTTCGCCGTCGCGGCGCGGGGTGCCGGGGTGCGCGTCCGCCAAGGCACCGCAGTGACGGACCTGTTGCTCGACGGCGACCGGGTGACCGGCGTGCGACTCGCCGACGGTACCGAGGTCGACGCAGGCACCGTCGTGATCGCGACCGGCGTCTGGACCCGAAACCTGCTGTTGCGCTATGGAATCGACATGCCCATCCGAGTCGTGCTCGAGCAGATCGTCATGATCGCACCCGGCGTCGAACTCGGCCCGGTGCCCGTCTTCTCCGATCTAGTGTCCCTGCAGTACATCCGGCCCGAGCCGGGCGGTGAGGTGCTGTTCGGCAACAGCGATCTGTCGCACGTCCAGGACGCCGACCCCGACGACTACCCGAACCGGGCCACCGAGGACTTCGTCGACGTCACGATCGACCGGGTGAGCACCCGCTTCCCCGGCTTCACCGACGCCGCCATCACCGGCGGCTACGCGGGTTGTTACGACGTCACCCCGGATTGGAACCCGGTGATCTCGCGAACCGGGATCGACGGGCTGGTGGTCGCTGCCGGATTCAGCGGACACGGCTTCAAGATCGCGCCCGCGGTCGGCAGGCTCATCGCCGACC
>NZ_JAVRQA010000374.1:0-4533 GCF_032161845.1 Mycobacterium sp. | reverse complement strand
ATGCTGTAGGTGCGCATCGGTCCGACGCCGTGGGTCAACACCAGCCAGCCCGCATCGGTTTCCATTGGCGGACCACAGTTTCCGAGTTGCAGCGTCTCCCATGACTCGGTGGGCTGCTGGCAGGGCGACGACGTCGGCCACACCGTCAGATGCTCGGCGAAGGCCACGGTGTTGGTCTCGCGGTCCGATCGCGACATGGCGGCGTACCGACCGTTGATCTTTCGTGGGAACAACCCGAGGCCCTTGTTGGCGGCTGCCCGACCGACGAGGGGCACGGAGGTAAAGCTCTGGAAGTCCGTGGTCGCGAGCAGCTGCTGGCTGATGTGGGATCCGCTGTAAGCGGTATAGGTGGCGTAGTAGGTGACCGAACCGTCGTCGTCGACGAAGCGGACGAAGCGGGCGTCCTCCATCCCCGCCTGCTCGGCATCCATGGCGGGCCACAGCACGCGCTCCGACAGCGTGACGTCAGAAGGAAATTCGACGGCGTACGAGCGCGCGGCGATGCCACGGATCATCTCAATGGTGCGCTTGGCCGGTCCGCGGGTGCGCAAGTTGGCGCGCAGGCTGTCGAGTCGGCCGTCCAGTTCCGATCGCGTGAAGAATTCACCGAGGGCACCGAGGACGTAGTCCGCGACTTCGCCGCCGAGACGCTGTTCGCCGAGTTCGGCCCGAAAGGCGGCCGCGTCGAGCAGGGTGGGTTCGACGCGGCCGGTCGAAGCGAACGGGTGGGGTTCGTCGATGGTGGCGTGGCCGGTCGAGTCGACGACGCCGGTGCGGAAGCCGATGGTCGAACGGTGGCCCTCGCCGATGCCCCGCACGCTCATCACGAACCGCAGGCTTCCGACGGGCGTATCAGCCTGATCGGGGTGGGCGACGACGCTCGGATTACACAGCGCCGCGCCCTCGATGGCGTACTCGTTGGTGAACGTCGCCCCCAGCAACAGCATTCGCGATTCCGTGAACTCGCGCTCGGGGTCGAGGCGGTCGGCAAGCTCGCTGGCATGGCGGCGGAACGTGCCGCGTAGGTCACGGTGGCGGCCGTCGAAACGGGCGAACACGTCGTCCATGGTCGCCCGAACCTCGTCGGCGCTGAGGGCGAGGATGCGGGAGAGCACGACACCTGCCCGCGACTCCTGGGTCTCGAAGCCCTCCTGGCCGGGCACGAAGAGCCGCGTGACCACGCGACCGCGGTCGGCCGCGATGCGCTGGGCGCTTCGAGTGGCGAGCTGGCTATGCGTCGATGTCATTGCGGCACAGGCGAAAAGCGCCTAGCCAACTGCAAGGTGGAGATCACGGCAAGCGTCGACTCAGCCCCCTGATTGAGGTTGACGCGGTCCTCGTGCAGCCCGTCGAAACCACCGCCGGTCAGCGGGTCCCACATCGTCAGTCCGAGGTCGTTGGCACCCTCGAACCAGGCGGCCGCGGATCGGATGCCCTCGGGCCAGGTCGGCCGCGGATCGACCGTCGCCGCACGTGCGCAGGCTTCGGCCAGGGCAGCCACCTCGATCGGCTGCTGGTCGAAGGCGGGCCGGGCGTCCCCCGGTCCGCGGCCCCCGACGGGAGTTGGCGAGAGATGGCCATCCGACGTCTCTTGACCCAGCAGCCATTCCAGGGAAGCGAGGCCACGCTCTCGCAGCGCCTGGTCGTCCAAGGCGACGCCCGTCGCGATCATCGCCTCCGCGAGTACCGCGTTGGCATAGGTGAGCCGCTCCTCGGGCCAGGGCCATTGGTCGTTGCCTGCGGGTTGCGCGATGGCGGCGGCGTAGTCGGTGAGTAGCCGGAGCGCAGCGACGTGGCCCGGCTCGAACGTGAGGATCTCGGCGGCGCCGATCGCGGCGAACGCGCTTGCCCGAGGGTGCGGTGACCTGGCCTTCGCGGCACGGTCGAACTGGATGACGGCCAACCTGCGGACCAGGCTGACGTCGCTGTGGGCGGCGGCGGTGCCGAGGCCCCAGATCATCCGGCCCCAGTGATCGTCGGTGGTCGGCTTGTCCGTCCAATTCCCCGCGGCGTTCATCCGGTTGCGGCAGGTGCCGTCGAAGGACTGTGCGTCGTTCAGGAACTGGAGGGCCTTGCGTGCGAGTCCCTTGAGCGGACCGGACGCGTTGGGTTCACGGGTGGCGACGACGAGCACCCTGGCCATGTCGTCGGTGCAGTAGCCGTGCTCGCGACGGGGTTCGGTGAGGCAGGCGTGCTCGAAGGTGGCGCGATGGTCCGTCATTCGCAGGAGGTGCGCGAACACGGGTTCTGGCGCGAGGTCGGTCATGCTGCCGCGCTCCTGGCGGCGACGAGCCGTTGCGCCAGGTTGTCGTAGGCGCCGGCGACCACGGGCCAGGCCAGCGTCGGGGCCAACCCGCGCGCCTGCGACTCCATGGAGCCCGCGACGCGCGGATCAGTCAACAGCCGACGGAGGGCGGCAACCAGTGCCTCGGGATCGTCGTGACCGACCACTGTGCCCGCCCCGCTGCCGAGCAACTCGACGGCGTGGGGGAACGCGGTGGCGACGATGGGCCGTCCGCTGGCGATCGAGTCGACCAACACACCGGAGGTGACCTGGTCCTTCGAGTCGTAGGGCAAGACCACGACGGAGGCGGTCTGGATGAGCGCGGTCAGTGCTGCGGTGTCGCGGTAGGTCGCGTCGAAGGTGACCGAATCGGCGACGCCGAGGCGCTCCGCCTGCGCGATGAGGCCCTCGCGGTAGGCCTCGCCGCTGGCGGCGAGCACCTTCGGGTGGGTGCGACCGGCGATGAGGTACCGCGGATGGCCGGGGAGGTCCTTGAGCACTGCCATGGCGTCGATGACGCGCTCGATGCCCTTGCCGGGACCGATCAGTCCCCACGTCAGGATGGTCGGCCGACCCGAGGTCTTCGACGTGGCGGCGCTGGGCAACGCCGCGCCGTGCGGGATGGTCGTGATCTTGCGATGGTCGACGGTGAAGCCTTCGCACAGGCGCACGCGGGCGGCCTCCGACATGACGACCACCTGATCGGCCATCGCCGCGACGTCTTCGAGCACCGAACGTTGGTGCGGCGTAGGGCTTTTGACGACGGTGTGGGCGACGACGATCGACGGGACGGTGAGTCCCTTGACGACGTCGACGACCTCGTCGCCATCGGGACCGCCATAGATGCCGTACTCGTGCTGGATGACGGCGACGTCGCTCTGGTTGAGCAATTCCGAACATGCCCGCACCGACGGCTGCGACCCGTTGACGAGCTCACCGACGACGTCGACGTTCGAGGTGGGTGTCCCGTCGGCGATGCGCACGTAGCTGACCTTGGCGCCCCTACCTGCGAGGCCGCCACCAAGGGCGGCGCTGAACGTCGCCAGCCCACACGGGGTCGGCGGGTGCGTACTGAGGATGCCGAAGTTCGGCACGTACGAAAAGTTTTGCATCCCAAAGGGAGCGGTCAAATGGTTTACAAGCGTTGAAGCATTCAAGATTTTCCCCGACTGGGCAATTGTGCCGGCGCGGCCGACGGGTGTGAAGACTCGGCGAGATCAGCGCGCAGATACGCAAAGCTGATCGATTCCGGTCTCGCCGGGCGAACCCGGCTTCCCTGAGACTACACCCTCGGCGGCTGCGTCAGCTACCCGATGCGAGATCCGTTGCGGCGCAACAACGCGAGGCCGTCGGCGTCGAACATCGTCGCGTTCACCCGCGCTGGCGCTGGCATTGAGGAGTGCTTGAGCCCGGCAATCGTGATCAAAAGATCCACCAAACTTCTGTCGTCGATACAACTGGCCTGACGCGTCCCCGGATTCCAGAGACGTCTTGGTTAAAGTCGTGCAAGTCCTCCCCCACCCGGGACCATAGTATTGTTTCCATGGAATGCAGGCGGTCCACATACCGATCTGAGTTCTAGCGGCGTGGAGCGGAGGTCTGGTGATGATCGCGGCTTGGTATGACCGGCAGGGTCCCGCAGCTGAGGTACTCCAAATCGGGGAGTTCCCCGCGCCGGAGCCGGGGCCGGGTGAGGTCCGGGTGCGGGTGTCGCTCTCCGGCGTCAACCCTGGGGACACGAAGAAGCGTGCGGGCTGGCCGGGTTCGCCAATGATCTATCCGCGGGTCATTCCCCACAGCGACGGCGCCGGTGTTATCGATGCGGTCGGCGCTGGCGTCGACACCAATCGACTCGGGCAGCGGGTGTGGACCTACGGCGCCCAGTCCTACCGGCCGCTCGGAACCGCGGCGCAGCTGACCTGCGTCCCCGACCGGCAGGCGGTGGTCCTCCCGGACGAGGTCAGCGACGAGCTCGGTGCCTGCTTGGGTATTCCCGGCATTACTGCACACCGCGCTGTTTTTAGCGACGGCCCCGTCGCGGGAAAGATGATTCTGGTTCACGGCGTACTCGGTTCGGTGAGTTCCCTGGCCGCCCAGCTGGCTCATTGGGGCGGGGCCACAGTGATCGGCACCGTGGTGCACGCAAGCGACCTCGAGCGGGTCGATACCTCCGTCGTCTCCCACGCGGTCGCGCTCGACCAAACCGACGCGGCATCGGCGATCCGTCACCACGCCCCCGATGGCGTAGA
>NZ_JAVRQA010000373.1:0-13152 GCF_032161845.1 Mycobacterium sp. | reverse complement strand
GAGAAGGTGGCGATGCCGCCGTCCTGACTGAGCTGGGCGGCCAGTCTGGCGGTCTGGTTGGGGGTGAACGTCCACTGCCCGGTCGTGCCGTTGACGGCGACGACGCCGAGCCGTCGGTCGACCTGCTCGACGAGCGCGTAGGTGAGCCCGGCCCGCTCGTCGGCCGTGACGTCGATGACGTTGACCCGGCCGGTGACTCGGCCCGTCACCCGGTCGATTCGATCGACGATCGCACCGGGTGGGTCCGCATTCGGGTCGGTGAGGACGCTCTCGGTGTGCCGCGGATAGGCGACCAGCGCCGGTCGCCCGTCCGTGGTCTCCCGCTCGAATTGCCTACGCGTCCAAGCGAGTAACGCCCAGAGGGTCGGTTGATTCACCGGGCTTCCTGGGAACGGCATGACGAACGGAGCCAACGCTGCCGCCAGGACGCCGGTGAAGATCGGCAGCGACTCGCGCGTGGACGCGTCCTCGCCGGGCGCGGTGGAGTCTCGTCGAACAGCCGTCGTGTTGACATCGGCCGCCATCGTTGACGTTTCGAGGCCGAGGACGGCGATCTGGATGCCACCGTGTGCCACCTCGGCGATGCCGGCGGCGCTGTCGGCCCGCAGCGACGCGGTCAACGACGGGATCTCGGAGATCTCCGACAAGACGAGGTGTTTCGGTTGACGGGCTTTGGTACCGACTGAGGTTGGGTCGCTCGCGAGCTTCACGGCGTCGTCGAGGGCGGCGATCTCGGCCTCGGTCGTGGTCGTGGTCGCGGCCGTGGTCGCGGCCGTGACCTCTGGGCTCGCCACCACACCCTGTTCTTCGGTGGGCGTAGTCGCCACCGCGGCGTCCTCAGCGGGGGCCGGTTCCGGCTCGGCCTGCGGGGTGTCAGCGGTGTCGTGTCCGTGGCCGCGTCCGCGCCCGTGCTCGTTCGCCGTCTGCGCGCCCCCCGAGCTGCGCACCACGACGCCCGGTGCCGGCTTGCTCGTCTTCTCCGTCGACCCGGTCGTTGCAGCCTGGCCGGGGTCCGACTGTTCGTCAGACCCCGACCTGGCAGCGACGGAGCCCGCCCCCGTGAGTGGTGTCGACCCCCCAGGCGACACCACTCCGAGCTCCGTCTTCGAGCCCGGGCCCCCCGGCACCGGACTCTCGACCTTCGACGCACCAGGCGACGGTTCGGCCGTTGGATCGGCTGCCGCGATGCCTGGATGGCTCATCGCCGCCACACCGAGGCCGAACGCAACGGCGAGAACTCCCACACGTCTGGTGTGCTTAGAAGTGCCCACCGCCAGTGCCCCTCGCCGTTGCCCCTTCTGACGTCGTCCTCATAAATGATGACTGGCGGTCGCCACCCGTCGCATCGGGGATTTCCCTATAGTTGGCGCCCGGCGACCCCATGCCCTCGAGGTAGGGGGTCCAGCCCTCAGCCGCCGGTGGCCACCGGGCGCGCGGTTTCCGCAGACCACTGCGACCACGACCCGGGAAAGAGCGCCGCGTCCACTCCGATCGCGGCCAATGCCGCGACCGCCACCGCAGCGGTGACCCCCGACCCGCAATACACGCCGTCGACGTCGCCAAGGACGTCGGCGAGGTCGGCATCCGAAACGAAGGCGCCATCGGCGTCGAGCAGCGAGGTACTCGGCACATTGGTGGCTCCTGGGATGTGACCGGCCACCGCATCGACGGGCTCGACGTCGCCACGGAACCGTTCCGGCGCCCGCGCGTCGATCAGCCGGGCACCGAGAGCCGCCGCATCGTCGGCGCGCAAGGTCGGCATGGCGCCCGCGTAGAGGTCGTCGTGAGTGACGATGACGTCGCCCGGATCGGCCGTGACGACACCCGCCTCCAATACCCCGCCTGCCGCAGTCCACGCGGCCAGTCCACCGTCGAGGATGCGAACGGCACGAAGACCGGCCGCCCTCAGCACCCACCAGGCCCGCGCCGAGCCCGCGCGATTCCAGTCGTCGTAGACCACCACGGTGGCGCCCTCGTCGATACCCCACCTCCGCGCGGCTGCCTGGACTGCGGGCCCGGACGGCAACGGGTGCCTGCCCCTGCCGGTCACGGCATGGTCGGTCAGGTCGTCCTCCAGGGACACGTACACCGCGCCGGGGACGTGGCCTGCCGCGTGGGCCGCGCGACCGTCGGGCTGCGTCAGCTGCCAGCGCACGTCAAGGACGGTCATGGGCGAGCCATCCGCGATGAGCTGAGCCAGTTCGGTTGCCGTGACCAGCACCTCGGTTCGCACGCCCATGAACGTACGCTGACCCGCGTGGGCGAGCACGCGTTCAGCGCGGACGAGAGGCGGGCCGTGTACCGGGTCATCGCGGAGCGTCGCGACATGCGCCGATTCGCGGCCGGTGCGGTGGTGCCCGACGACGTCTTGGCACGACTGCTGCAGGCAGCGCACTCCGCGCCAAGCGTCGGACTGATGCAGCCGTGGCGCTTCATCCGCATCACCGACGACGCGCTTCGGCGCCAGATCCACGGGCTGGTCTCCGAGGAGCGCCAGCAGACCGCACTCGCGCTGGGACCGCGTGGCGACGAGTTCCTTCGCCTGAAGGTGGAGGGCGTTCTCGAGTGCGCCGAGCTCTTCGTGGTCGCGCTCGGCGACGGTCGTGGCCAACACGTCTTCGGACGTCGCACCCTGCCGCAGATGGACCTGGCCTCGGTGTCGTGCGCCATCCAGAACTTGTGGCTCGCCGCGCGAGCGGAAGGCCTTGGCATGGGGTGGGTGTCGATCTTCGATCCGGCCCGCCTCGGCACGCTGCTCGGCATGCCGGACGACGCGGAGCCGGTCGCGATCCTGTGCCTCGGTCCAGTTCCCGAGTTCCCCGACCGGCCTGCGCTCGAGATCGATCGATGGACGCTCGGCAGGCCGCTGGCCGAGTTCGTCTCCGAGAACGGTTGGCCGGTCGCCCCGTGCCCGCCGTAGGCTACCGACGTGTCCCCGGTGACCGTTGACCTCAACGCCGACCTTGGTGAAGGCTTCGGGGTGTGGCGACTCGGGGACGACGACGCCATGCTCGACGTCGTCACCAGCGCCAACGTGGCGTGCGGCTTCCATGCGGGCGACCCGGCCGGCCTGGCGCGCGTGTGCCGGTCAGCGGCGCAGCGCGGAGTCCGCATCGGAGCACAGGTGAGCTACCGCGACCTGGTGGGCTTCGGCAGGCGCTACATCGACATGACATCGGAGGATCTCACCGCCGACGTGATGTATCAGATCGGCGGACTGCAGGCCCTTGCCGCCGCAGCAGGTTCGACGGTCAGCTACGTGAAACCCCATGGCGCGCTGTACAACACAATCGTCACCGACCACCGCCAGGCCGTCGCCGTCGCGGAGGCAGTGCATGCCGTCGACCCGCGGCTACCCGTGCTCGGACTGGCGGGTTCGGCGTTCTTCACCGCAGCAAGCGACCTCGGCCTGCGTACCGTGCCCGAGGCATTCGCCGACCGGGCGTACCGGCCCGACGGCCAACTGGTCTCACGACGCGAACCCAACGCCGTCCTTGGCGACGCCGACGAGGTCACCGAACGGGTCGCCTCGATGGTGGGCCGCGGCACGGTCCGCGCCGTCGACGGAACGACCATTCCGATCGCCGTGGAATCAGTTTGTGTGCATGGAGATTCACCAGGGGCAGTGGGCATCGCCACGGCCGTCCGTGATCGGCTGACCGCCGACGGCATCGCACTGAGGGCGTTCACCTGATGCGATGGAAACTCGGACGCCCAGACCTCGACGACTATCGCGGCTTCTTCGACCAACCCGCAGCGACGCAGGGATCCCCGCTGAGCGTGACGTGGGCGGGTGTCACCACGTTGTTGATCGACGACGGTGAATCCGCTCTCATGACGGACGGATTCTTCTCCCGCCCAAGCCTGCTCTCCGTCGGCACGCGCAAGCTCACCCCGTCGCTGCCCCGCATCGAGGGCTGCCTGACCCGCCTCGGCGTCGAACGCCTCGACGCCGTCATGCCGGTTCACACCCACTTCGACCATGCCATGGACTCCGCGTTGGTCGCGAAGCAAACGGGCGCGAAGGTGGTCGGCGGGACGTCGGCCGCCCACCTTGGCCGCGGCGCCGGACTGCCCGACGACCGCCTGCTCGTCGTCACACCAGGGGAACCAGTGTCGTTGGGAGCCTTTGACGTAACCCTGTTCGTCGGCGACCATTGCCCACCCGACCGTTTCCCGGGTGTCATCACCGCGCCCGTCATCCCGCCGGTGAGGGCCTCGGCGTACAGGTGCGGCGAGTCGTGGTCGACGCTGATTCGTCACCGCCCGTCCGAACGGCGACTGCTCGTCGTCGGCAGCGCAGGCTTCGTTCCCGGTGCCCTGCATGGGCAGCGAGCCGACGTCGTGTACCTCGGTATCGGGCAACTGGGTCTGCAACCGGAGCGCTACATCGTCGACTACTGGGACGAGGCGGTGCGCGCGGTGGGCGCCACGCGGGTCGTCCTGATCCACTGGGATGACTTCTTCCGTCCGCTGCACGACCCGCTGCGCGCACTGCCGTACGCGGGTGACGACCTGGACGTTTCGATGCGGGTGCTGGCCAGACTGGCAGCAGAAGACGGTCTACCCCTTCATCTTCCGACGGCATGGGAGCGCGCTGACCCGTGGAGTTGACGCTGGCGCTCGCTGCGCTGGCCGTCGTACTGGCATTCGCCATGTTCCGGCCGAAGGGCTTGCCGGAGGCCGTGGCGGCAGTACCGGCCGCCGGCCTGTTGATCGCACTCGGAGTCGTATCGCTCGACGACGCCGTCGCCGAGATCAAGGAGCTGCTGCCGGTCGTCGGCTTCCTCGCAGCGGTATTGGTGCTGGCGAAGCTGTGCGACGACGAGGGCCTGTTCCACGCGGCGGGCGTGGCGATGGCCCGTCGAAGCGCAGGAGAACCGCACCGACTGATGGGTACGGTCTTCGCGATCGCCGCCACCACGACGGCGGTGCTGAGCCTCGATGCCACCGTCGTCCTCTTGACCCCCGTGGTCATGGCAACCGCACGGACGCTTGGCATTCCGTCCCGGCCGCACGCGTACGCCACCGCGCACCTCGCCAACACCGCGTCCCTGTTGCTGCCGGTGTCCAATCTGACGAACCTGCTCGCCTTCTCAGCCGCGGGACTGACCTTCGCCCACTTCAGCGCCGTCATGGCGTTGCCCTGGTTGCTCGCGATCGCCGCCGAGTACGTTCTGCTGCGCTGGTTCTTCCGCCGCGAGCTGACCGTGCGACCGGAAGAGCAGGCGACCCCGCCGCCCGCGGAGATGCCAACCTTCGTGCTCGTCGTGCTGGCCCTGACACTCGTCGGCTTCGCAGTCACGTCGCTTCTGGACACGTCGCCAGCGTGGGCGGCACTCGCCGGAGCCGCCGTGCTCGGCGTTCGCGGGCTGATTCGCCGGCGCAGCACCGTGACTGGCATCGCAAAGGCCGCGAGCGTGCCCTTCCTGGCGTTCGTGTTGTGTCTCGGCGTCGTGGTGACCGCCGTGATGAAACACGGACTCGACGACGCGATGCGGCACGTGCTGCCCACCGGAACGACGTTGCCCGCACTGCTCGGCATCGCGGTCGCCGCCGCGCTGTTGTCCAACGTCGTCAACAATCTTCCTGCGGTCCTGGTGCTGCTACCACTGGTCGCTGGGATGGGCCCCGCCGCGGTGCTGGCCGTGTTGATCGGGGTGAACGTCGGACCCAACCTGACCTATCCCGGTTCGCTATCGAACCTGTTGTGGCGCAACGTGGTTCAACGTGATCGCCTCCCCGCTGGATTCGTTGAGTTCAGCCTCGTCGGGCTGCTCACCGTGCCCGTTACGCTCTGTGTCGGAGTCCTCGGGCTGTGGGCCGGAATCGAGTTGTTCGGGGTCTAGCGCCGCTGCCTGGCGATCTCGGCCAGCACCACGCCCGCTGCGACGGACGCATTGAGCGACTCCGTCGGCCCGGCCATCGGGATGGACACGACGGCGTCGCAGTTCTCCCTGACCAGCCGCGAGAGGCCCTTGCCCTCGGAGCCGACGACGACGACCATCGGTCCGCTGCAATCGAGTTCGTCGAGTTGGGTGTCACCGCCCGCATCGAGACCGACCACCAGTAGACCCTCGTCGGCCCAGCTCTTCAGCGTCCTGGGCAGGTTGGTCGCCCGCCCGACGCGAAGCCGCGCCGCGGCGCCCGCACTGGTGCGCCACGCCACCGCGGTCACCGACGCGGAACGGCGCTGCGGGATCAGCACGCCGTGGCCGCCGAACGCCGACACCGACCGGACGATCGCGCCCAGGTTGCGGGGGTCGGAGATGTTGTCCAACGCCACCAGCAGAGCCGGCGTGGAATCGGCGGTCGCCGCCCGCAGCAGATCGTCGGGATGTGCGTAGGTGTACGGCGGCACCTGCAGCGCGATGCCCTGGTGCAGGCCGTTGGAGCTGAGGCGGTCCAGATCGTGCTTCTGCACCTCGAGTATCGAGATGCCCTTGTCGGCGGCCCTCTGCACGGATTCGGTGAGGCGCTCGTCGGCTTCGGTTCCGAGGACCACCCAGAGGGCGGTGGCGGGCACTCCGGCGCGGAGGCACTCGAGGACCGGGTTCCGGCCGAGCACGACCTCGGTCTCGTCGGTCTTCTTGTGGCGCCCCTGGTCCTTGCGGGCCGCGGTGGCGGCCCGCTTGCCCGCGGGGTGGTGGGGCCGTGCGCTCGCGGGCGGGGTGGCGCCCTTGGCCTCGAGCCCGCGACGACGCACGCCGCCGGAACCGATCGTCGGCCCCTTCTTGGTGCCTGCCTTGCGCACCGCGCCGCGCCGTTGGGAATTTCCTGCCATTACTTGCTGCTCCCGTCGACGAGCGTCCACTGCGGTCCGTCGGCGGTGTCGGTGACGTCGATCCCCGCTGCCTTGAGTCGATCACGAATCTCGTCGGCCTTGGCCCAGTCTCGCTGTTCGCGGGCCTCCGCGCGACCCGCCAGGGCCCACTGCACCAACTCGTCGATCGCCGCGAGCGCCGCCGATGTCTCGTCGCGCGATTCCCAACGTTCGTCGAGCGGGTCGCAGCCGAGGATGCCCATCATCGCCCTGATCGACGCCGCATGCGTCATCGCGGTTTCGTGATCGCCTGCGTCCAAGGCGCGGTTGCCCTCCGCACGAGCGGCATGCACCTCGGCGAGCGCGGCGGGAACGGCCAGGTCGTCGTCGAGCGCGGCGCCGAACTTCTCGGTCCACTCACCGGGGACGACGGCGCCCACCCGGCTGCGCACGCGATGGAGGAACTCTTCGATGCCGGTGTAGGCCTTAACGGCGTCCTGCAGCGCGGTCTCGGAGAACTCGAGCATCGAGCGGTAGTGTGCGCTGCCCAGATAGTAGCGAAGCTCGGCCGCCCGAACCCGTTGCAGCACTGCGGGAATCGCGAGCACGTTGCCAAGTGACTTGCTCATCTTCTCGCCACCCATGGTGACCCAGCCGTTGTGCATCCAGTACTGCGCGAAGCCGTCGCCGGCCGCCCGCGCCTGGGCAATCTCGTTCTCGTGGTGCGGGAAGACGAGGTCCATTCCGCCGGCGTGGATGTCGAACGCCGAACCGAGATACGTCTCGCACATCGCGACGCACTCGGTGTGCCAACCGGGGCGACCGGGACCCCACGGCGTCGGCCATGACGGTTCCCCAGGCTTGGCGCCCTTCCACAGCGTGAAGTCGCGCGGGTCGCGCTTGCCCGTCGCGACGCCCTCACCCTGGTGCACGTCATCGATTCGATGTCCGGACAACTGGCCGTAGTCGGGATAGCTCAGGACGTCGAAGTAGACGTCACCGCCACCGGCGTAGGCATGTCCGTCGGCCAGCAGACGCTCGATGAGCTCGACCATCTGGGTGATGTGGCCGGTGGCGCGGGGTTCGGCCGACGGGGGCAGCACGCCGAGAGCGTCGTACGCCGCGGTGAATGCCCGCTCGTAGGTGGCCGCCCACTCCCACCACGGCCGGCCCGCGTCGGCAGCCTTGTTGAGGATCTTGTCGTCGACGTCGGTGACGTTGCGGATGAAGGCGACGTCGAAACCCTTCGCCGTGAGCCAGCGGCGCAACACGTCGAAGGCCACCCCGCTGCGGACATGGCCGATGTGGGGCAGTCCCTGGACGGTGGCGCCACAGAGGTAGATGGAGGCCTGCCCGTCGCGCAGCGGCACGAAGTTGCGCACGACACCCGTCATGGTGTCGTGAAGTCGCAGGGGCTGATCGGTCACGACGGGCCAGCTTACCGGCCCATCAGGCCTCAATCGTCCACACTGCGTGTCTGCTCCTCGCGCAAGCGCTCGTCGGCGCTCGTCTGCTCCTCGCGCAAGCGCTCGTCGGCGAACACCAGCGCGGTCGCAATCGCGGCCAGGCCTTCTCCACGACCGGTTAGGCCGAGTCCGTCGGTGGTGGTCGCGGACACCGATACGGGCGCATCCAGGAGTTCGGACAGCAACTGCTGCGCCTCGGCACGGCGCGGGCCCACCTTCGGCCTGTTGCCGATCACCTGAACGGCGGCGTTTCCGACCCGGAAACCCGCGGCGCGCAGCAACTCGTGGACGTGGCGCAGCATGTCGGCGCCACCAACACCGCGCCACTCGGGGCGGTCAGTACCGAAAACGGAACCCAGATCGCCGAGCCCGGCTGCGCTCAGCAGAGCGTCGCACAGCGCATGCGCTGCGACGTCTCCGTCGGAGTGCCCAGCGCAGCCGTCGGCCTCGTCGAACAAGAGGCAGAGCAGCCAGCAGGGCCGCCCGGCTTGAATCGGGTGTACATCGGTGCCCAAACCGATTCTCGGCACCATCTAGAGCGCCAGGAACGTCAGGAAGCGGCGGCCAGAACCTCGTCGAGGATGGTCTCGGCCTTCTCCTCGTCGGTGTTCTCGGCCAATGCCAGTTCACCAACGAGAATCTGCCGGGCCTTGGCCAGCATGCGCTTCTCGCCTGCGGACAGCCCGCGCTCCTGATCGCGGCGCCACAGGTCGCGAACGACCTCGGCCACCTTGTTCACGTCACCGGATGCCAACTTCTCCAGGTTCGCCTTGTACCGACGCGACCAGTTGGTCGGCTCCTCGGTGTGCGGGGCGCGCAGAACCTGGAAGACCTTGTCGAGACCCTCCTGACCCACTACGTCACGAACGCCGACATACTCGGCATTGTCTGACGGAACTCGAACGGTGAGATCACCTTGGGCGACCTTCAGAACGAGATATTCCTTCACCTCGCCCTTGATGGTCCGGGTTTCGATCGCCTCGATCAGCGCCGCGCCGTGATGTGGATAGACAACGGTGTCTCCGACCTTGAAAATCATCAGATTAGAGCCCCTTTCACAACCCAATGTTAGCACGGAGCTAAGACACGTGTTGCGCAACGATGCAGGTCAGGGGCACTACGGGTGAAGACTAGGGGTTGACAGGGTGACGAATCCATGCAACGCGCAGGCCATTCGGCAAACAGCAAGCGCCTGATCCGGGAGCCCCGTCGGCCGGTCGGGACGAGTGACATCGGGCTACTCGGCCGCCCTCGGCTTCCCCCACTTCACGCCACCTACTACTCTCCATAGTCGACACACGGGATGCACGTCACGGTCGTCCCGTCGCCCGAGCAGGAGGCTTGAGTGACGCTCTTGAAATCACGGACTTCCGCCGTCGCACTGGCCGCTTGCGGCCTGTCCGCCGTCTTTGCCCTATCCGGTTGCAGTGCCGGCCAGATCGCCCAGAGCTCAACCCAGCAGCCCGCCGTGAACGGCACCCTCACCTGGGTTGGCGATCCCACTTCGGGCATCGCGCTCCGCAATCTGCACCTGCGCGCCCCCCAAACCTCCGACTACGTACAGCCCGGCGGCGATGTCGAGCTGCTGTTCGTGGCCGTCAACGAGTCGGCCGAGAAGCCCGACCGCCTGGTCTCGATCACGTCCAATGTCGGGACAGTGAGCCTCACCGGCGACCTCCGGGTGCCTGCGGGCGGGACCCTGATCGTCGGGACTCCGGACGGGACGCCTAGCCCGCTGGGTGCCACCGAGGGCGCCGACACGGTCGAGGCCACCGTTGCGCTCAGAGAGCCGATCAGCAACGGGCTGAACTACCCCTTCACCTTCACCTTCGAGCGTTCCGGTCAGAAGGAGATCTCCATCCCCATCTCTGCGGGCGAAGCGCCGCGTCGCGAGGCAGAGGTCGAGGCGGGCGCCGAAACCGACACGGGCGGTCACTAACCGTCTGCTGCCGCCGTTCTGTCGGTCCTGACCGATACCGTCGGCACGTGGCAAAGGCTGGCTCCAAGGCGCGTTCGCAACACCGCTGTTCCGAGTGCCAACACGTCATGGCGAAGTGGGTCGGCCGATGTCCGGACTGCGGCAGCTGGGGCACTGTCGACGAGATCGCGGTCCTCACCTCCATCTCCGGTTCCGCCGCGGGTCGCGCCGTCGCTCCGAGTTCGCCCGCGGTTCCCATCAGCTCGATCGATCCGGGCTCGACCAGACACTTCCGCACCGGAGTCAGCGAACTCGACCGCGTGCTCGGCGGAGGCCTCGTCCCTGGCTCGGTGACGCTTCTGGCCGGTGATCCGGGGGTCGGCAAGTCGACCCTGCTGCTCGAGGTCGTGCATCGCTGGGCCGAAGCCGGTCGGCGCGCGCTGTACCTCTCGGGTGAGGAGTCGGCGGGTCAGATCCGGATGCGGGCCGAACGCATCGGCTGCACTCACGACGAGGTGTTCCTCGCGGCCGAGTCCGACCTGCAGACCGCGCTCGGTCACATCGACCAGGTGCAGCCGACGCTCATCGTCGTGGACTCGGTGCAGACCATGTCGACGACGGAGGTCGACGGTGTCACCGGCGGTGTCACGCAGGTGCGCGCAGTGACCACCGCCCTGACCACGGCCGCCAAGACCACCGGCGTGGCGATCATCCTCGTCGGCCACGTGACCAAGGACGGCGCCATCGCGGGGCCGCGTTCCCTCGAGCACCTCGTCGACGTCGTTCTGCACTTCGAGGGTGACCGCACCTCCGCGCTGCGAATGGTGCGCGGCGTCAAGAACCGGTTCGGCGCTGCCGATGAAGTCGGCTGTTTCCTGTTGCACGACAACGGAATCGAGTGCGTCGCCGATCCGTCCGGCCTGTTCCTGGATCAGCGACCGCAACCCGTGTCGGGCACCTCGGTGACGGTGACCCTCGACGGCAAGAGGCCGCTCATCGGCGAGGTTCAGGCCCTCATCGGTTCGGCGACCGCGTCCTCCCCGCGTCGGGCGGTCAGCGGCATCGACTCGGCCAGGGCGGCCATGATCACCGCCGTTCTGGAGAAGCGGGCACACCTCAACGTCGGCCAGAACGACATCTACCTTTCGACGGTCGGTGGCATGCGGCTCACAGATCCGTCATCGGATCTCGCGGTCGCGCTGGCGATCGCGTCGGCCTACGCCGACATACCGATGCCGACCACCGTGGTGGCCATCGGCGAGGTCGGGCTCGCGGGCGACCTTCGCCGGGTGACGGGCATGGACCGCCGGCTTGCCGAAGCGGCCCGGCTGGGGTTCACCTGCGCGGTCATACCGCCCGGAGTGAAGGACGTTCCCGCTGGTCTGACCGTCATGCCGGCAGACAACATCTCGGGGGCATTGCGGGTGCTCAGGACTATCGCGGACAATGGCGGCCGGAACTAGGAGGGGTGATGGCCGTTAAGGCTGCCAGAACAGGGCGTGACAACGTCGTGCAGCTCGCTCGACCGACGCTGCGGGAGACCCTCGGGCGGCTTGCACCGGGCACCGCCCTCCGCGACGGCCTCGAGCGAATTCTGCGCGGACGCACTGGTGCGCTGATCGTCCTCGGCTACGACGACACGGTCGGCGCCATCTGCGACGGCGGGTTCGCCCTCGACGTCGCCTACGCACCGACCCGGCTTCGTGAATTGTCCAAGATGGACGGCGCGGTCGTGTTGTCCAGTGACGGCACCCGCATCCTGCGCGCCAACGTCCAACTCGTTCCCGACTCGTCGATTCCGACCGAGGAGTCGGGCACCCGGCATCGGTCCGCCGAGCGCACCGCAGTGCAGACCGGTTATCCCGTTGTGTCCGTCAGCCATTCGATGAGCATCGTCACCGTGTACGTCGCGGGCGAGCGGCACGTGGTGCCCGACTCCGCGACTCTTCTGTCGCGCGCGAATCAGACCATCGCCACGCTCGAGCGTTACAAGGCCCGTCTCGACGAGGTCAATCGGCAACTGTCGACGGCCGAGATCGAAGACTTCGTCACGCTGCGCGACGTGATGACGGTGGCACAGCGACTGGAGATGGTGCGTCGCATTAGCCTCGAGATCGACGCCGACGTCGTCGAACTCGGCACCAATGGACGCCAGCTCAAACTGCAACTCGAAGAGCTGGTCGGCGACAACGACACCGCCCGTGAACTGATTGCGCGCGACTATCACGCCAACCCCGATCCGCCCTCGACCGCGCAGGTGCTGGCCACGCTGGACGAACTCGACACCCTCAGCGACAACGAACTCCTCGACTTCACTGCCCTGGCAAGGGTTTTCGGCTACCCCTCGACGCTAGAGGCGCAGGACTCCGCGATGAGCTCACGCGGCTACCGCGCGATGGCCGGCATTCCGCGTCTGCAGTTCGCACACGTCGACTTGCTGGTCCGGTCCTTCGGTTCGCTGCAGGGCGTGCTTGCCGCAAGCGCCAACGATCTGCAGTCCGTGGACGGCATCGGATCGATGTGGGCCCGCCACATCCGCGAGGGGCTGTCCCAACTGGCCGAGTCGACGATCGCGGATCAGCTGGCCTGAGGCTCGTAACGCTTCCACAGAGCGACGCCTCTCGGTGTCGTCAACTTCTTCGCTCGCCATCTTGGTTAGCGGAATAGCATGTGGCTCCGACATTCTCGGTATCTGATGGTGTGGTTGTCCACAGTCGGCGATTCATCCACAACTTGGCTTCCCGGGGTCGTTCCGTGTCGGTGTTAGCACATATGTTCGAAGCATGTTCGATCAATTGGTGGCAGGCACCACCGGCACCCACGGCGCCGGGGCAGTCGACGCCTGGACCCGAGTGGAGTCCGCGGCGTGCGCCCGCCGGCTGGTCGCGATGGTCACCATGCTCGACACCGCCTACGCCGCCTCCGGCTCAGCGGAACACGACCAATGGTGCCTGGACAACTGGGCCGCGGTCTGCGCCCACATCGGCGCCGCCCAACGCATCACC
>NZ_JAVRQA010000372.1:0-2650 GCF_032161845.1 Mycobacterium sp. | reverse complement strand
GTCCAACCTGCAGCGCCAGATCATCCACGGACAGTCGGACATCGGTCGATCCAAGGCGCAGAGCGCCAAGGACTCGATCCTGGAGATCAATCCGCTGGTGCACGTCAACACCCACGAGGTGCGACTCGAGCCCGAGAACGCGGTCGAGCTGTTCACGCAATACGACCTCATCCTGGACGGCACCGACAACTTCGCGACGCGATACCTGGTGAACGACGCGGCGGTGCTGGCGGGCAAGCCTTACGTGTGGGGCTCGATCTACCGCTTCGAGGGCCAGGTCTCGGTGTTCTGGGAGGACGCACCCGACGACCTCGGTCTCAACTACCGCGACCTCTACCCCGAGCCACCGCCGCCCGGGATGGTGCCGTCGTGCGCCGAGGGCGGTGTGCTCGGCATCCTGTGCGCGTCGATCGCGTCGGTCATGGGTACCGAGGCAATCAAGCTGATCACGGGGATCGGGGACTCGCTGCTGGGTCGGCTGATGGTGTACGACGCGCTCGACATGACGTACCGGACCATCAAGATCCGCAGGGATCCCGCTCGGGAGAAGATCACCGAACTTATCGACTACGAGGCCTTATGCGGTGTCATATCGGACGACGCCACGGAGGCCGCCGCAGGTTCGACGATCACGCCGCGTGAACTACAGGAGATGCTGCACTCCGATCGCAAGGTGGCGTTGATCGACGTTCGGGAACCGGTCGAGTGGGACATCAACCACATCTCGGGCGCCGAGCTGATTCCGAAGTCCGTGATCGACACCGGTGACGGCCTGGCGAAGATGCCCCAGGACCGCACGGCGGTGCTCTACTGCAAGACCGGCGTCCGGTCGGCGGAGGTACTGGCCGCGGTGAAGAAGGCCGGCTTTGCCGACGCACTGCATCTTCAGGGCGGAATCGTGGCATGGGCGAAGCAACTCGAACCCGACATGGTGATGTACTGACATCCAGTTTGCCGGAGTACCGCTTAGGCTGACCATCGTGACTGTCGACCGGCCACCCGAACACGTGCTGGCCGCATTCGGCCTGGTGGGTGTACAGCCGACGTCGCTCGGCCTGGCCTGGGACGGCGGCTGGCGCTGCGGTGAAGTGGTCCTGTCGATGGTTGCGGACCACGCGCGCGCCGCGTGGTCGGCCAAGGTGCGGGAGACGTTGTTCGTCGACGGCGTGCGTCTGGCGCGCCCCGTCCGCTCGACCGATGGCCGCTACGTCGTCTCCAGTTGGCGCGCAGACACCTTCGTGGCGGGCACCCCCGAGCCCAGGCACGACGAGGTCGTGTCCGCCGCGGTGCGACTGCACGAGGCCACGGCCAAGCTCGAACGTCCACGATTTCTCACCCAACCTCCCTCTGCGCCGTGGTCGGATGTCGACGTGTTCATCGCCGCGGATCGAGCGGCGTGGGAGGACCGCCCGTTGCACGCGCTGCCGCCGGGCGCCCGGATCGGCCCTGCCTCGTCTGACGGCCAACGTTCGATGGAGCTGATCAATCAGCTCGCGACCCTGCGCAGGCCGACGCGCAGTCCAAGCCAGCTGGTGCATGGCGACCTCTACGGCACGGTGCTCTTCGCGGGTACTGCGGCGCCGGGAATCACCGACCTCACTCCGTACTGGCGCCCCGCATCGTGGGCTGCAGGCGTCGTCGTCGTCGACGCGTTGGCGTGGGGGGAAGCCGACGACGGACTGGTCGAGCGGTGGTCGCCCTTACCGGAGTGGCCGCAGATGCTGTTGCGCGCGTTGATGTTCCGGCTCGCCGTCCATGCGCTGCACCCGCGTTCGACGGCAGCGGCATTCGCGGGTCTGTCGCGAACCGCGGCACTGGTACGCCTGGTGTTGTAGCGCGGTCAGAACGCGTGACGTGCCTCGCTCAACCGCACCCGGCCGTCGCGGGGAAGCACGCCCTCGGCGCGCAGCAGTTCGAGTTGGCGCGTGGCCAGATGGTGCGCTGGGCGGCCCGACGCGGTGATGACCCGGTGCCAGGGCAGGTCCGACGAGTCCGTGCGCATGATCCACCCGACGATGCGCGGGCTGGAAAGTCCTGCCGCGTCGGCGATGTCGCCGTAGGTGGACACCTTGCCCGGTGGAATGGACGCGACGAGCGCCCGCACCCGCTCCACCTGATCTTCGGTCACCTGCGCCATCGCTAGCCGCCCGTCAGCAGCGCGCGCAGCACCGCCGCCGTCTCCGCGGGCTTGGCATGCGAGACCATGTGATCGCAGTCGAAGTCGAGCAGCGTGAAGTTCGGTCCAAGCCGATCGCGGAGAAGCGAGACGAGTTCGTCGGACACGTACGGCGGCTGCGTCCGGGTCGCGCGGATCAGTGTCGTCGGCGTCTCGGGCGATGGCACGGCGGCCGCCCTGGCCATTTCGCTCCAATACGACATCATCGCGGGAATGCTGATGCGCCAACCCATTCGACCGTTCGGGAGGGTGACCAGATGTTCGTCGAGGTCGCGGTCGAGTTCGTCGGCATCGACCTCGCCCCACGAGCCGTTGACCTTCTCGGCACGCGCCTCGTCCCGGTCTGGGTAGTCGGGGGAGGCCAACATCTGGTCGGCGATCTGGTGCATCCAGGCGCCGTCGAGTCCCACGGCAGGATCGAGCAAGACCAGTGCGGCGACGAGATCGGGCCTCGCCGCCGCCAGGCTCAAGGCG
>NZ_JAVRQA010000371.1:0-8373 GCF_032161845.1 Mycobacterium sp. | reverse complement strand
CGTCCTCGGTCACCCCGCAGGGTCCGCGGAGTTACGGCATCGCGTCGGCTACGTCACCCAGGACCCCACCATCTATGAAGACCTCCGGGTCATCGACAACGTTCGCTACTTCGCGTCGCTCTACGGCTCCGGCGCCAAGGCCGCCGACGAGGCCGTCGCAGGAGTGGGGCTCGATGATCATCGAACGGCGTTGTGCGGCAACCTCTCCGGTGGTCAGCGCACGCGGGTCTCGCTGGCCTGTGCGCTGGTGGCGCAACCGGATCTGCTGGTACTCGACGAACCCACCGTCGGCCTCGACCCGGTACTGAGGGTCGACCTGTGGGAACAGTTCGACCAGCTGGCCCGTCGCGGCACGACCCTGCTGGTCTCGAGCCACGTCATGGACGAAGCCGATCACTGCGGGGAGCTCCTGCTGCTGCGGGAGGGCCGCTTGCTCGCCCACACCACGCCGACCAAACTACGAGAGGACACGGAATGTCAGTCACTCGAGGCAGCGTTTCTGTCCATCATTCGGCGCAGCACCGCACCCGCGCTCGGCTGAGCCCGCAGGCCTACCTGGCCACCACCGGGCGCATCCTGCGGCAACTGGCCGGCGATCATCGCAGCGTCGCGATGATCCTGGTGGTGCCGAGCCTGGTCATCGTGTTGATGTACTACATGTTCAAGGACGCGCCGCACCGGCCGGGCACGCCATCGGCGTTCGACAACGCGTGCCTGATCATGCTGGGGGTATTTCCGCTGATCGTGATGTTCCTGATCACGTCGATCACCATGCAGCGCGAACGTGTTTCCGGCACGTTGGAGCGAATCCTGACCACTCCCCTACGCCGGCTGGATCTGCTGGCGGCCTACGGCACGGCTTTCTCCGTCGCCGCGGCGGCGCAGGCAACGCTGGCGTGTGTGGTCTCCTTCTGGCTGCTCGGGTTCGACACGGCGGGCAGCCCCGCCCTCGTCTTCGGGATCGCCATCATCAACGCGGTGCTCGGCGTCGGACTGGGACTGCTGTGTAGTGCGTTCGCGCGCACCGAATTTCAGGCCGTCCAGTTCATGCCGGTGGTGATCGCTCCCCAGCTTCTGCTGTGCGGGATCATCGTGCCGCGCAACATGCTGCCGGAATGGCTGCAGTGGATCAGCAACGCGCTGCCTGCCAGCTACGCGCTCGAGGCGCTGAAGGAAGTCGGCGCCCACCCGGACCTCACCGCTACGGCGGCACGCGACATCGCGATCGTCGTCGCATTCGCGGTGGTGGCGATGGCACTGGCGGCGGCCACCCTTCGGCGCAGGACGCCGTGAGCAGCCCAACCCGCAAGCGTCCCGGTCGGCCGCCCGGCACGTCCGACACCCGCGACCGCATCCTCAACAATGCACGAGAACTATTCGCCCGCAACGGTATTGGCAACACGTCCATCCGCGCGATTGCCGCCGCCTCCGACGTCGATTCGGCGCTCGTCCACCACTACTTCGGCACCAAGGTGCAGCTGTTCGCCGCGGCGGTCAAGATACCGATCGACCCGATGCAGGTCATTGGTCCGATGCGGGAGGTGCCCATCGAGGACCTCGGCCTGACCTTGCCTTCGCTGTTGCTGCCGCTGTGGGACTCGGAGATCGGTTCCGGGTTCATCGCAACCCTGCGGTCAATGCTCGCCGGAGACGACGTCAGCCTCATCCGGTCATTCCTGCAGGACGTCATAACGGTGGAGGTCGGCTCCCGGGTGGACGATCCGCCGGGATCGGGTCCGCTCCGCGTGCAGTTCGTGTCATCGCAGTTAGTTGGCGTCGTGATGGCGCGCTACATCCTCGAATTGGAGCCGTTCAAGTCGCTGCCCGTCCAGCAGATCGCCGAGACGATCGCGCCCAACCTGCAGCGCTACCTGACCGGCGAGCTGCCCGCTCTGGCCTAGGCTTCGGCGCGCTCCAGCAGGGCTGCATGCTCGGCGTCGTCGGTGATGGTGGCCGCCTCTGAGATCAGCAGTACGGGCACGCCGGCTTCGATTCGGTAGGCGCGCCGCAACCGAGGGTTGTAGAGGAATTCGTCCCCCACCAGCAGCAGTGGGCCGCGATCCTCCGGACACACCAGGAGGCTGCGCAAACGTTGATCGAGCACGGGCTCAGGCGAGCGGGATGTTGATGGAGCCGTCGTTGTTGGGAGCGATGCCGAAGCCGGGCATGCCGCCCCCCGGGATCATCGGCGGATTCAGCACCGGTCCCCCACCCTGCTGCGAGGCGCGCAACTGACTGCGCTTCATGTACCCGACGGTGTTGGTGAGCGCGTCGATCAACGGCACCTGGTTGGGGCGCTTCGTCATCGCGGCGTTGAGGTCTTCCACGTTGCCCTTGGAGGGCACGTAGCCAAGCGCGCGCAGCTTCATCGCGGTGTGGATGAGGTTGGAGATCTGACCACCGCCTGCGCCGGTGTCGTATTCGCTGTAGATGTCGTCGAGCACGTCCGCGTGGGCGGTGCCGACGCCCGCGCCGAGCAGCAGTCCGCTGGCCAACGCCCCGCTGGCCACGGCGCCCGTGAACGCGCGACGCCAGCTCTTCTTGCTGGTCCGTACTGCCATCAATCCTCCATCGTCGAGCGTGTCTGAGTTTCCGGCCCGACCCGGGCGGCCACGAACAGCCACGCGGAGCCTAACAAAGCGCAGCGAGCACGGCAGCATGTCACTCGCCTCACTCTGGTCACTCGGCGGGTGCGGCCTCGCCGATCTCCGCCCGAACGGCAGCGGTCAGGCGCTTGTAGGTTCCGGTGTCGTCGTCGAGGTACCAGGCGTGACGCGACGGTTTGGGGATGCCTTCGGCCCGCAGCGGACCAAGCAACGGCCGGTAGGTGGCGCTGAGCTTCATATCGGTCACCACGTGGACGAAGTCGGGTGCCTCGCCCACCGAGAGGACGGCCAGGGCCGCGTTGAGGTCGGCCGTCGGGACACTGCCACCGGGGCTGAGCGCGAGGGCCGAGACGGCGACGTCGCGTCCGCCGACCACCACCCGGTAGGTCACCGCGAGATCGACCGCGCCGATCCGGCCGAGCGCGTCGTTGACCGCGTCGCTGAAAACGGGACCACGCTCCGTGCGGATGAGCGAACCGCGGTTGGCGACGAGCCAGAAGTCGCCGTCCTCGTCGCGCCGGAACAGGTATTCCGTCGACACCCATAGGTCGGCAGGGGCGAACACCCCGCGCTTGACCGACGCCGTCGGGTCGACGGGACCTCGCGGATGGGCCAGGAGAACGCCGACCTCGTTGGTGCCCGCCAGGGCCACGAAGCCTCGGTCGTCCTCGAGGATCAGGTCGTCCTCGGGGTCGTATGCCGCGAGCTCGATGTGACCGCCACCGGGCAGCGGCCTGCCCTCGCTGCCGATCTTGGCACCGGCGACGTTGGCCAGCACCGCCTGCCCGTCCGTCGTGGCGAAGAACTCGACGACGTGCGCGGGAGCGAACTCCTCCTCGACGCGCTTCCACAACCCGGTTGGCATGCCCGACCCGATGAACAGCCGCACCGGGTGGTTGCCGTTGAGCACGAAGGCAGGGTCGTCGATGACCTCACGCAGCATCGCCCAGGTGTAGGACACCACGGTGACACCGTATTGCCGCAGCTCGTGCAGGAAGTAGTCCGGACGCAGACCCCTCGACAAGGCGATGCGGGTGCCGCCGACGACGGCGCCGCCCAGGCTGACGAGCAGCCCGGACTGGTGGTGCAGCGGGGTGAGGCAGTACAGGGTGTCGCCCGAGCCGAGGTTGGCCGCCGACGCGGTACCGAACGCCGAAAGGGCCCATCGGAAGTTGGTGATCTGCCGGGCGACGAGCTCACCGCCGACCGTGGCGAACGCGACGTACGCGAGGTCCTTGGCGAAGCCGGGGTCGGGCCGGTACCAGCCGGGGAGCGCGACGACGTCGGGGTCGATCTTCTCCATGTCGACGACGTCGTCGTCCGCGCCGAGGTCCAGATCGCGTGCCTCGCCGCCACCCAGCACCAGCACCCGCAGTGGGAGCTTCTTCGCCGCGTCGAGGTGAACGGGGTCGGCGATCACGTCGGACACCGAACCGAGTCGGGCCGCCTCCACGAGGTCGGCGTCGGGCGGCATGAGCACGGCCACCGCGCCGAGCCGCGACAGCGCCGCGATCGCGACGAGCGCGCTCGGGCGGGTCTCCATCAGGACGCCGACGTGGGCGCCCTGGCGAACACCCACGTCGATGAGTCCGCGGACCACGTTGTTGATTCGGCGATCCACGGCCTCGTAGGTGTGCACCCGCCCGTCGAACAGAAGGAATTCGCCCTGGGGGGTGGCCGCGGCCTGTTCGCTCATGATCCGACCGAGCGAGATGCGCGTGTGATCGTTGATCTGTCCGAGGCGCGCCAGGCGTGGCAGCGTGCGGGCGGTCTCGACGACGAGCGCGCGCGCCGACTTGTTGGCCGCCACGAACGCCGAACCCGCGGCGCGGGCCACGCTGAACGTCATCTCGGCGGCGGCTCCCGCCCCGTGCGCGATGCGGGTGGCCAACGCCACTCCGGTCTCGGCGCTCTCGGCGGGCTGCAGCGGCATCGGCACGACGCCGTCGGGCTTCTCGCCTTCGCCGGCGATCCACTTCACCCACACCGCCACCGTCGGCCACGTCTGGTTGGCCGCCTTCGAGCCGACGACGAGACCGAAATGCCCTGTGCGGATCAGGTATTCGTACACGTCGGCCTGCGGCGAGGCGCGCTTGATACCGCGCACCGACGCGGGCTGGCCGATGTCGTCGACCTCACCGACGACGGCCAGCACGGGGCAGTCGATGTCGCTGAGGGTGACCAGATCGCCGCGAATGGCGAAGCCGCCGCTCATCATCCGGTTGTGGGCGATGAACTGCTTGAGCAGCTCCGCGATCGCCGGGCCCGACCAGGCGATCCAACCGTCGTTCGCCAGGAACCGGCGCTGCTGCTCACGCGGCAGCAGGGCCTCGCGGTCGTGCAATTGCCTCAAGAAGTCCAGTCGCGACTGCGCGGTCTTGATGGGGTCCAGCATCTGGAAGCCGGTGCGCGCCAGCCAGCCGGGTATGTCGATGCGACTGAACACGTGGTCGGCCATGAAGTCCGCGGCGCCGACGGCCAAGTTGGGCGGCAGGTTCATCGGCAGCGCGGCCAGGGTGTCGACGGGTGAGCCGAACCCAACGATGCTGGCCAGATCCTTCGAGCGTCGGTACGCGGCGGTCTGATAGGCGAACATGCCGCCCTGCGAGTAACCGGCGAGGTGCACGTCGCGGTCGGTGACCTTCTTGACCGTGTCGATCGCCTCGCTCAGCGCCACTACGTGGTCGGCCAGGTTGCGTTGCATACCGCCTTCGACTTGATCGGGCGACCCGAAGTCGATGACCCACGGATCGATGCCCGCCGCGTGCAGGATGCCGACGGCCCCTTCGTTGCGGGTGACGTCCCACATGTCGGCCGACATCATCATCGGATGCACCATCAGCACCGGCGGGCCGGCAGGCTTGGCGCCCTGCCTGGTGTCGGGCGGGAAGTACCGACGCAGCCGGTACATCGGCACGGCCTCGATGATCTGGAAGGGGGACGGCACGGCGCCGGTCTCGAGGCCGCCGTACCGCAGCACTTCCAAACCGTTCTGGGCGGTCGCCACCAACCGCGCCATGGGTCCGGTGATTGCCGAAAGGTCCACCATGATCATCCCCTTTCGTGCGACGCCCGAATCCCCCGATCCGACGCCATCATGGCACAGCGCACTTGGGACTCTTCCTGCTTCAGCCCCTATGATCGGCGCCTGATGGCGAACCTGATCAACCTCGAACGCGCAACCGTTGGTTACGGCACCCGCACCTTGCTCGACGGCGTAAGCCTCGGCGTCGACGAGGGCGATGCGATCGGCGTCGTCGGCCGCAACGGCGACGGCAAGACGACGTTGTTGCAGATCCTGACGGCGACCCGGCCGCCCGATTCCGGCCGCGTCACCCACACCTCGGGATTGTCCGTCGGCTACCTTCACCAGTCCGACGACTTCCACCCCGAGGCGACCGTGCGCGATGTAATCGTCGACGGGCGTGCCGACCACATCTGGGCGGCCGATGCTGAGACCCGGTCGGTGGTAGAGAACCTGCTGACCGAGGTCTCGCTGGACCGAGAGGTGAACAACCTCAGTGGTGGTGAGCGCCGCCGCGTTGCCCTTGCCGCGATTCTGCTTGCCGGTCACGACGTCCTCGTGCTCGACGAACCGACCAACCACCTCGACGTAGAGGTCATCGGATGGCTCGCCGGACACCTTTCGAAGCAGACCGCCAAGACGCTGATCGTCGTCAGCCACGACCGGTGGTTCCTCGACGCGGTGTGTACGCGCATCTGGGAGGTTCACGGCGGCACCATCGACGCCTACGAGGGCGGTTACGCGGCCTACGTGCTGGCAAGAGCGGAACGTTCGCGGGTCGCCGCGGGTACCGAGGCGCGCCGCCGGAATCTGATGCGCAAGGAATTGGCCTGGCTGCGACGGGGCCCACCGGCGCGGACGTCGAAGCCGAAGTTCCGCATCCAGGCGGCCAACGACCTGATCGCCAACGAACCCGAGCCTCGCGACTCCCTTGCCCTGCAACGCTTTGCGACGGCTCGACTCGGCAAGGACGTGTTCGACCTGCACCGGGTGTCGCTGCAGGCGGGCGACAAGCTGATCCTGGACAAGCTGGACTGGTCGATCGGGCCGGGCGTACGCATCGGCCTGGTCGGCGTGAACGGCACCGGCAAGACGACTGTGCTGAAGCTTCTGACCGGAGAGCTGCCGCCGACCTCGGGCACCATCAAACGCGGGAAGACGCTCAGGATCGGGTATCTCAGCCAGGCCCTGGTCGAGATCGAGGGAAACGAGCGCGTGCTCGACGCGGTCGAGAACGCCAAGCGGATCACCGAGCTCGCTGGCGGCAAGGAGGTCAGCACGGCCACCCTGCTCGAAGACTTCGGCTTCACCGGCGACAAGCTGACCACCAGGCTCTCCGAGCTCTCGGGTGGTGAGCGGCGCCGATTCCAGTTCCTGCGTCTGCTTCTCGACGAGCCCAACGTGCTACTGCTCGACGAGCCGACCAACGATCTGGACATCGACACCCTGAACGTCATCGAGGACTACCTCGACGGTTGGCCTGGCACGCTCATCGTCGTCACGCACGACCGCTACTTCCTCGAGCGCGTGTCGGACGTGACCTACGCGCTACCTGGCGAGGGACGCTGCGTGCTGCTGCCCGGCGGGATCGAGCAGTATCTCGCCGAACGTCCGAGCGCCAACGGCACGTCCGCGACCCGTCCGGCCGATCGATCCGAGACCGCTTCCTCGCGTGAGCGCAAGGCGGGAAAGCAGTTGTCCCGCATCGAGAGTCAGCTCAAGAAGCTGGACGAGCGGATCGCGAAACTGCACCACACGATGGCCGACGCCGCCGCCGATCATCTGCGATTGGGCGAGCTCAACGACGAACTGCGCGACTTGCACGCCCGCCAGGCGTCGCTCGAGGAGGAGTGGTTGTCGCTGGCCGAGGACTGACCCCTCGGCTCAACCGCTAGCCCAGAGTCACCGGTTCCCGCGCCGAGATCACTTTGCGCGCAATCTCGTCGAGGTGGGTCTCCCAGGTGCCACAGCAACCGCCCCACATGTCGATGTGGGGGTACTGCCTGGCCAGGCCGCCCATGAGCTCACCAAGTTCCACCGGGTCGCCCGACTCGAGGTGTCCGAGCGTGCACAGCGAAATCTTGTCCATCATCGCGGCATTCGGTCGCAGGCACCGCACCCGCTCGAACCACTCGCCCGCCTCGAGCGCCGGCATGAACTCGAGTGGATGGGAGCAATTGATGCCGTAGAACGTCGGCCGATCGCTACCCGTCTGGGCATCGATCGTCTCGATCGCGTCCTTGAGGGTCGGACCCGATGGCAGCCGACGGGTGCTGTTGTCCAGCGTGAAGGAGACCGAAAGTGGCAGCCCCGCAGAGGATGCGGCGCGCGACAGGCCGACCATCTCCGGCACGGAGGTGAACGTCATCGCCTCGACCAAGTCGACACCGGCACGGGCCAGGGTCGTGAGCTGTACGCCGTGATACTCCTCGGCTTCGTCGGCAGTGATCGTCTGATTGGTCTCGTAAGCATCACCGCGCGGCCCGACGATCCCCGCGTAGAGGAGAGCGGGCACCTGCGCCCGATACGGCTCGGCGACCCCGCGTAGGAAGTCGATACTGCGCATCTGCATTTCGGCCAACTGCTCACTCGAATAGCCCAGCAGGGCACCCCAGTCCGGGCTGGCCCGGTAGTCGAGGCCGCCGACGACCACCCCGAAGCCGTGGCGCGCGGCGGTGTCGAGATACCGGCCGTACATCCCGTTCAATTCAGCCACGGCGCGCGGGTCGTCGAGCATGGGAT
>NZ_JAVRQA010000370.1:0-2522 GCF_032161845.1 Mycobacterium sp. | reverse complement strand
CCACTGGCGATGATCTGGGTTCCGACGATGCTGCGGATCAGCGTGGTCTTGCCGCACCCGGACGGGCCGAGCACACCCGTGATGGTGCCTGGGGCGATGCGCACCGTGACGTCGTCCAATGCGGTGCGTGTGCCGCGGACGACGGTCAGATGCTCGACGGAAACGGCGGGTTCGGCGCCGTGTCGAAGAAATTCATCACTCGATGAAGTCATCATGTGATGAATATCCTCCCCGCTGGTATGGGTGTCAAGGACGACGGGCAGAATCGCTTCGGTGAGCGCTGAGCGGTTGGCCACCGACCCGGTGTCGGCCGCCCGATTGCTGGTCGGAGCGGCACTGACCTGCCGCGGAGTCGCTGCGACGGTCGTCGAGGTCGAGGCGTACGGCGGCCCGACCGAAGGACCATGGCCCGACGCCGCGTCGCATTCCTTCCGTGGCCGCGGCGGACGCAACGCCATCATGTTCGGTCCGCCGGGACGGATGTACACCTACCGCAGCCACGGCATCCACGTGTGCGCAAACGTGGTGTGCGGTGACGATGGCGTAGCCGCCGCGGTCCTTCTGCGCGCAGCGGTCGTGACGGATGGATTCGACGTCGCCCATGCCCGCCGTGGCCCCGTGCGCACCGCGGCCTTGGCCCGCGGGCCGGGGAACCTTTGCTCAGCGCTCGGAATCACCATGGACGACAACGGAATTGACCTCTTTGACGGCCGCGGCGACGTCGCCATCGAGCTCCGCGCTCCCGAGCCGGTCAGCAGCGGCCCACGCGTCGGAGTGAGCAAGGCAGCCGATCGGCCATGGCGGTTCTGGATCGCGGAGTCCCCCGAGGTGTCGGCGTACCGCCGTAGTCCGCGGGCACCCACGCCGGGCGATGGCGACTGATGGGAGAGGATTGGCACGTGATTTCTTCGGGCACCGGCATCCTCGATGAACTGGATTGGCGCGGCTTGATTGCGCAGTCCACCGACCGCGACGCCTTGGCCGCCGCGGCTTCCGGAGGACCGCTGACGCTCTATGCGGGCTTCGACCCCACGGCGCCGAGCCTGCACGCGGGACATCTGATTCCGCTGTTGACGTTGCAGCGCTTCCAGCGTGCTGGCCACCGGCCGATCGTCCTCGCCGGTGGTGCGACCGGGATGATCGGCGACCCCCGGGACACCGCAGAACGCACGCTGAACACGGCGGACACCGTCGCTGACTGGTCCGAGCGCATCCGCGGACAGTTGGAACGGTTCGTCGCGTTCGACGGGTCGCCGACCGGTGCGATCGTCGAGAACAACTTGTCCTGGACATCGCAGCTTTCGGCCATCGAATTCCTGCGTGACCTGGGTAAACACTTCTCCGTGAACGTGATGCTCGACCGCGACACCATTCGTCGCCGCCTCGATGGCGACGGTATCTCCTACACGGAGTTCAGCTACATGCTGTTGCAGGCCAATGACTTCGTGGAGCTGCACCAAAAGCATGGCTGCACGTTGCAGATCGGTGGCTCCGACCAGTGGGGCAACATCATCGCGGGAGTGCGCCTGGTCCGGCAGAAGCTCGGCGCCAGCGCGCACGCGCTGACCGTGCCGCTGGTCACGTCGGCCGACGGCAAGAAGTTCGGCAAGTCCACCGGCGGCGGCAACGTCTGGCTCGACCCCGAACTGACGACCCCGTACGCCTGGTACCAGTACTTCTTCAACACCGCCGACGCCGATGTCATCCGCTACCTGCGGTGGTTCACGTTCCTGGCGGCCGACGAGCTCGCCGACCTCGAGGTGGCGACCACGGAGCGGGCCCACGAGCGGGCCGCCCAACGCCGGCTCGCCCAGGAACTCACCACACTGGTCCACGGCCAGGCCGCGACCGACTCTGTCGAGCTGGCCAGCCAGGCCCTATTCGGCCGGGGTGAACTCGCAGGCCTGGATGAATCGACGCTGGCCGCGGCGCTGCGCGAGACGTCGGTCGCCGAGCTCACCGCCGGCGTTCCGGATGGTATTGGCGATCTTCTGGTCGCTACCGGTCTGTCGAAGAGCAAGGGCGAGGCGCGACGAACGCTGTCCGAGGGCGGGGTCTACGTCAACAACGTCCGCGTCGACAGCGATGACTGGACGCCCGATGCGGGGGACTTCCTTCACGGCAAGTGGCTGGTTCTGCGGCGAGGCAAGCGAAACATTGCGGGCGTGGAGAGGGTTTGAGCGACCGCTCATGGTCTGAACTTCTGCCGGACACGCCTTCTACCAGGTAATTTGACTCTCCGTTATCCGGCACGTAACTTATTGCAAGTCGTCGCGACGCGGTCAAGCCGCTGAGCGCGACGGCATCCCAGAGGGAAGTCCACTTCGGTGGACGTCTTCTACTGTCCGCACTACGGCCTAGCGGCTTTCGCCGCGGAGTTGTTGCGCGGCCGGGTGGGTGTGTTGTTTGAGAACTCAATAGTGTGTTTGGTGGTTTTTGTTTGTTGTTTTTGGCCATCCTCGTGGGGGACTCCTCGTCTTCCTTTGGTGGGGGTGGTTTGTTTTTTTGATGCCAGTTTTTGG
>NZ_JAVRQA010000369.1:0-8156 GCF_032161845.1 Mycobacterium sp. | reverse complement strand
TACTTCCTGATCGACAGGCACTTCTTCCTGGCGCGTCCCGACTTGATCAACTCGGGCCGCACCCTGTTCGGCGCCAAGCCGCCCAAGGGCCAGGAGTTCGACGACCACTACTTCGGCGCCATCCCCGACCGGGTGCTCGGCTTCATGATGGACACCGAGCGCGAGCTGTTCAAGCTCGGCATCCCGGCCAAGACCCGCCACAACGAGGTCGCACCAGGGCAGTTCGAGATCGCGCCGATGTTCGAGAAGGCAAATATCGCCGCCGACCATCAGCAGCTCCTGATGACCACGTTCAAGACCATCGCCAAGAAGCACGGCATGGAGTGCCTCTTCCACGAGAAGCCGTTCGCCGGCGTCAACGGGTCGGGCAAGCACGTCAACTTCTCGCTGGGGAACGCACAGTTCGGTAGCCTCCTGGTCCCCGGCGACACCCCGCACGAGAACGCGCAGTTCCTGGTGTTCTGTGCCGCGGTGATCCGGGCCGTGCACAAGTTCTCCGGTCTGCTGCGGGTGTCGGTCGCCTCGGCCACCAACGACCACCGCCTCGGTGCCAACGAGGCTCCGCCCGCGATCATCTCGATCTTCCTCGGCGATCAGCTCGCCGATGTGTTCGAGCAGATCGCCAAGGGTGCGGCCACGTCGTCAAAGGGCAAGGGGTCCATGATCATCGGCGTCGACACCCTCCCGGTGTTGCCGACCGATCCGGGCGATCGCAACCGCACCAGTCCGTTCGCATTCACCGGCAACCGCTTCGAATTCCGCGCGCCGGGCTCGGGGCAGACGATCAACGTGCCGATGATCATCCTCAACACGATCATGGCGGACTCGCTCGACTACATGGCCACCTGGCTGGAGAAGGCGACCGGCGAGGGCGAGGACTTCGACGTCGCCGTGCAGAAGCTGCTCACCGAGATCATCACCGAGCACGGCGCCGTCGTGTTCAACGGTGACGGCTACTCGGACAACTGGGCGGTCGAGGCGGCCTCCCGCGGGTTGCCGAACCTCAAGATGACGCTGGATGCCATCCCCGAGCTGGTGAAGCCCGAGGCGATCGAGGTCTTCGAGAAGTACGGCGTCTTCAACTCGCGGGAGCTGCACAGCCGCGAAGAGGTTCGCTACGAGATGTACGCCCTCACCGTCAGCGTCGAGGCGAAGCTCACGCTGGAAGTGGGCTCGACGGTGATTCTGCCTGCGGCCGTGCGCTACCAGACCGAGCTGGCGTCGAATGTCGCGACGCTCAAGGCTGCCGGCATCGAACCGGACACCACGCTGCTGACGACGGTGTCCACGCCGATCTCCGAGCTGACCGGCGCGTTGACGGCGCTCAAGACGGCGATGGAAGCTCACGGTGGCGATTCCGCTGCCGAGGAGGCCAAGCATGCGCAGAGCCTGCTGCCGTTGATGGACGCGGTGCGCGCTGCCGCCGACACGCTGGAGGGCGTCGTCGCCGACGACCTGTGGCCGTTGCCGACCTACCAGGAGATGCTCTACATCCTCTGATACTCGGGGTCCCGCGACGCCGACGGTCGACTACGGATAGTCGATCGGTTCCATCCGACCGCTATCCAGTGACCTGGTCGCTGCCTCGGCGATGGCCTGAGCCTTGAGCGCCTCGTCGAGGTTTGGCCCGATGGCACTGCCGTCGCGGAGCGCGTCGACGAAGTGGTCGAGTGCGACCCGGTAACTGCCTGCGACGCGCTCGAACCAGCCTGCCTGCATGCCGTCGTCAACGACTCGTCCTGTGCCGTAACGGGATACGGCGCCGGCGCGGTGGCGCCGTGCCTCGACCATGCCCGTCGACCCGAGCACCTCGATGCGCTCGTCGTAGCCGTATCCGATCTGCCGGGTGCTGTCGATCTGGACGAGAGCACCGCCTGGAAGACGCAGCGTGACCGCCGACGTGTCGACGTCCCGATAGTCCGCCAACCGTGGCTCGACGAGCGTCGAGCCGGTGGCGAACACGGCCTCGGGGTCCAGCCCGGAGATCCACCGGGCCAGGTCGAAGAAGTGCACGGTCTGGTCCCGCATCTGGCCGCCGGAAACTGCGATGTAGGACAGCGGAGGCAGCGCCGGACCGCGGGTCGTCATTTGAATCAGGTGGACGTCGCCGATCTCGCCTGAGGTCACGACCCGTTGAAGTTCGGCGTAGTCGCGGTCGAAGCGCCGATTGAAGTCGACCATTGCCGGGATGCCGCGCTCGTGCACGTAGCCGACGACGTCGACCGCCCGTTCGAGATCGAGGTCGATCGGCTTCTCGCACAGCGCGGGAATGCCAGCCGTGGCGGCGGTGCGCAGATGATCCGCGTGGGTATCGGTCGACGACGCAATGAGCACCGCGTCGATGGCATCGGCATCGAAGACATCGGCGAGGTCCACCGTTGCACGGCTGCGGTGTTGCGCGGCAACGGCTTCGGCTCGGGTCGAGTCGATGTCGTAGACGAGCGCGAGGTCGACCCCGGGATGGACGGCCAGATTGGCGGCGTGCACGCCACCGATGAATCCGGCACCGATCAAGGCGAAACGAGTCATGTTCGGGCCCCGACCTTCGCGCGCGCCTGCTGCGGATCGATCCAGGCTCCGTCGAGGGCGTGCGACGCCGCCGCGGCTTCGACGAACTGGACACCGATCAGGCCGTCGATGCCGGTGGGAATGGCTAGCTCCCTCGGCTCGTGGGCGGTGCCGTCGCGGCGCGCCCGCAACATCTCGGCGAGGTCGACGTAGAAGTTGGCGAACGCCTCGAGGAACCCCTCGGGATGCCCCATCCCGGGTCGGGTCAGTCGGGTGGCATCCTCGGACAACGAGCTCATGCCTTGTGCGAGAGTGGTCGTGGCGCCGTCCACGTCGCGGATGATCAGGTGCTGCGGATCCTCGTGGCGCCATTCGAGACCTGCCTCCTCGCCGAACACACGGATGCGGAGGCCGTGCTCGTTGCCGGTCGCAGCCATGCTCGCCCACAGAGTGGCGGGCGCTCCGTTCGACAGCCCGAGGCGCGCCGTCGCGTTGTCGAACACGGGTCGTCCCGGAACCAGAGTGCTCAACTCCGCGGAGACCTTGGTGACCTCCAGCCCGGTGACGTACCGCAACAGGTGCAAGGCGTGAGTGCCAAGATCGCTTACGACACTGGGAAACCCGACGACGCCCGGATCCGTACGCCAACGTGCTTGCCGATGATCCCCGAGCTCGAGCGGTCTCGAGGCCCACCCCGAGGCATGCTCGACGGCAACGAAGCGGATGCTACCGAGGCGGCCGTCGCGGACCAGTCGTGCGGCGTGGCGCACCATCGCGTACGCCGAATAGCAGTGCGGGACGGCCAGGATGGCGCCGGTCGATTCGGCGATCGACACCAGTTCGGCCGAGGTCTGCGAGTCGCGGGTCAGTGGCTTCTCGCAGACGACGGAGACGCCCGCTTGCAGGAACGTGCGTGCGATCTCGAAGTGGCTGTCGTTGGGGGTGGCGATGACGACGACGTCGACGCCGTCGGGCAGGGCGCGCTCCGACTCTGCCATCTCCCGATGGTTGCGATACGTGCGTTGCGGGGGGATCCCCAGGCTCCTGGCCATGCCCGCCGACGCTTCCGGGTTGCGCCCGAACACGCCTGCGGTCAGCTCGTATCGGTCGTCGAGTCGCATCGCGTAGCGGTGGGTCTTGCCGATGTCGGCGCCCTCGCCGCCGCCGACCATGCCCGCCGTCAGACGCAGGCTGGCTCGTTCGCTCACGGAGTGCTCCTCGTTCATGGGACAGTGTGGGACCGGTCCCAGTAGGATACGGGCCAGGTGACGAAGGATCAATATGCTGACAGCCATGACTCCACAGGACCGGCTTGGCCGCCCCGCGACCATCCGGGACGTCGCCGCCCGAGCCGGCGTGTCCAAGTCGTTGGTGTCCCGGGTACTTCGCGGTGAGTCGAACGTCAGCGTCGCTCGCCGCGACACGGTCCTGACCGCCATGTCCGAACTGGGCTATCGTCCCAACGCCATCGCCAGGGGGCTATCCGAGTCCCGCAGCGGAACCGTGGGCGTGATGCTCAACGATCTACGCAACCCATGGTTCGTATCCCTGCTGGAAGGGTTGACGACGGCGCTCGATGCCGTGGGCATGGCCCCGGTCCTGGTCGACAGTCACCTCGATCGGCGCGTCGGTCGCGATTCCGTGGAAACGCTTCTCGCCCAACGGGTCGACGGACTCGTCGTCGTCGGCACCACCGATCTGGGCGACGCGATCGAGCGTGCTGCGGCGGTCGTGCCCGTGGTCATCGCCGGAACCCACGAGCCGAATCTGCCGCGAGTCGACATCGCTGCAGACGACGACGTCGTCGGCGCGCGACTGGCCACCGAGCACCTGCTCGACCTCGGGCATCGACGCATCGGTCATCTGGCTGGGCCGGGAATCGTGGGGTCTCTGCGACGCAGGGGCTTCCTCGACACCATGGCGGCGGCGGGACTCGCCGACGATGCGATCGTCGAGATCTCCGGCATGACCGAGGAGGGCGGCTATGCGGGGGCCGGGCGGCTACTCGATCGATCAGCGCGTCCGACCGCCATCTTCGCCTTCAACGACGTCAGTTGCGTTGGCGCTCTTTCGGCGGCGGCTGATCGCGAACTGTCTGTCCCGGAAGACCTTTCGTTGGTTGGGTACGACGACACCTATCTCGCGCGCATCCGGCACCTGTCGCTCACGTCGGTCGACAACGGCAACTTCGCCGTCGGTTCGCAGGCCGCAAAGTTCTTGCTGCAGCGGCTCGAGCGGCCCGATGGGCCGCAACGAATCTATCTGCATCAACCCTCGTTGAGCATCCGACGCTCGACGGCGGGGCCGAGCTAGCCCGAGCCCGGCAGCTTGGCGGAACCTGGCCATAAGAACATAAGTAAATTGATGTTTTTCCATGTCGACTAAACTGCCCTTGATGCATCACGTCGTGTTCGCCGTTGCCGCGGAACGGCTCGACATGGCGACGGCATTCCTCGAAGCACTCGGATTCAGATTTGAGACGCACGTCCTCGATGACGTCGGACTGCGTGTGACGTTGGACTGGGATCGCGGGGTGGAGCTTGTTACCCCCGACCGACGATCGCGACGCGAATCCTGGTTCTGTCGCTGACTTCCTAGCTCGTCATGATGATGGAGTGTTTCTCGGTGGTGGTGCGGGTCGACGACATTGACGCAACCACGGAGGTCGCACGGCGACACGGTGCGTCGATCGACTTTCAGCAGGACCGCGGCGGGAATGGCTCGAACTCGTGGAAGTTCAGCGGGCGTCGATCTTCGGCATGCCATTGACGTTCCTGGCGACGAACCTGCTGTAAGTCGTTTACTAAAACATTGAACGATCAATGTTCGGGCCGTAAGCTCTCGGCCATGTCAGTGCTCAACGGCAAGGTAGCGATCGTCACCGGAACCAGCCGAGGTGTTGGCGACGGGATTGCAGAGGAGTTGCTGCGAGCAGGCGCCACCGTCGTCGGTTGTTCGCGTTCACCTTTGGACGAGCTCCCCGCGGCCGCGCGAGTGGACGGCGGTCGGGAGCGATCCGCGCAATGGGTGTGCGACCAGGGCGACTACCACGCCATCGACGCATTCGTCGGCAAGGTCGTCGACACCTACGGCCGCATCGACATCCTGATCAACAATGCAGGCGGAACAGTACCCAGCCCCAGTGTGGAGGCGGTGCCCGAACTGGTGCAGCGGATTCAGGGGAGTCCCCGCGGCGCAGACGATTACGAGCGCAGCGTGCTGTTCCACGCCTTCGCCATTCAGATGAACCTGATCAGCCCGCTCTGGTTCGCGATTCGGGTCTGCCATGAGATGAAGCGTGGCGGGGCGGGATCGATCGTCAACATCTCCAGTGGCGCAGGCCATCCGGCCGGATCGCCAACGTTGGTCTCCTACGGTGCGGCGAAGTGCGGCCTCAACCACGTCACGCGGTCGCTCGCACAGGAGTGGGGACCGGAGATCCGGGTCAACTGTCTGGCGTTGGGGCCGACGATGACCACCAACTTTCATGACTTCGTGCTGCCGTCGGACGACAAAGACGGCACCAAGTACTTCGCGAAGGTTCCGCTCAAGCGGGCGGGCGGGGCCGACGAGGTAGGTCGGGCATGCGTGTTTCTGTGTAGCGGGCAAGCCGACTACATCAACGGCACCACCATCGAAATCGACGGCGGGATGCTGCCTGGCGTGCTCTATGAGTCAGGGCTCAAGACGATCACCGACCTGCTGTGATGCAACCCCTGGAGTTCCATTGAAGCTCAGAGTGATTCAGTTCTCGACCGGCAATGTGGGGCAGCACGCTCTGCGACACGTCATCGAACACCCCGACCTCGAACTGGTCGGAGTTCATGCGAGTAGCCAAGCCAAGATCGGCCGTGACGCCGCCGCGCTGTGCGGACTGAGCGAGCCGACGGGAGTGAAGGCCACCGCCGACGTGGATGCGCTCGTAGCGTTGGGCGCGGATTGCGTCGTCTACACCTCGCAGGGCGAGACGCGGCCGACCGAGGCGCTCGCCGAGTTGACCGCGTTCCTTCGGGCAGGCACGAACGTCGTTGCGACGTCGATGGTGTGGCTGATCAACCCCGATGCCGCGGATTCTTGGCTACGGGATCCCCTTCTGGCGGCGTGTCAAGAGGGGGGCACCACGATGTACGTCAACGGCATCGACCCCGGCTTCTCCGGAGACATGCTGCCGTTCGCCGCGTTGAGCCTCTGCCAGTCGGCCACGTCGATTCTGGTGCAGGAAGTGTTCGACTACGGCAGCTATGACGACGCCGAGTTCACCGGTGTGAGTTTTGGTTTCGGCTTCACGCCTGAGCAGGAGCCGCCGTTGATGTTCCTTCCCGGTGTGCTCCGTTCGATCTGGGGTGGGCCCGTCAAGCACTTGGCGGAGTGCCTCGGGGTCGAACTCGACGAGGTGCGTGAAGGCCACGAGACCTGGGTGACTCCCGAACCGATCGACTGCACCATGATGCGCGTCGAGCCGGGTCACGTTGCCGCCGTACGGTTCGCGGTCGAGGGCATGAAGGACGGCCTGCCCGTCATCGTCATGGAACACGTCAATCGGCTCACCCAGGCCGCGGCCCCCGACTGGCCCTATCCGCCGGAAGGGCGCGGCGGCGTGCATCGCGTCGTCGTGACGGGCCGGCCGGGAGTCGAGATCAACGCCCATGTCGGCTCAGGGGAGATCGATCAGAACGAGGGCGGCGTCATCGCCACTGCCGCCAAGGTCGTCAACGCGATCTCCGTGGTGTGCGCTGCCCCGACTGGCATGACGTCCTTGCGCGACCTACCGATCGCGCAGGTCCATGGACTGATGCGATGACGACGCCGCCACGTTCGACCCGATCCCGGCCCGCACCCACGCGCCGTGGCGAAACGCGTCAACAGCGCGGTGACGAAACCAGAGACACGATCATCGCCGAGACGGTGGCGTGCATCCTCGAAGAGGGCTTCGGTGCCGCCAGCGCCAAGCACATCACCGAACGGGCGAACGTAAGTTGGGGCGTCATTCAGTACCACTTCGGTGATCGTGACCAACTGCTCATGGCCGTGGTGGACCAGGGCTTCGCCGGGTTGCAGCGCTGCCTTGCGGAGGTCGCCATTCCGACCGGCCCCCTGCGTGCGCGGGTGGCGGCCGTCGTCGAGACCGCCTGGCCCGCCTTCAGCAACCCGACGTCGATGGCTGCACAGGAGATCCTGGTGGCTACTCGCGTCACGCGCAACAAGAAGCTGAATCGCCATCTCGTCGAGCTAAACGAGGGGCTTAGCGCGCTCGGCGCCAAGTTGGTTCCCGACCGTGACGGCACCGCGGTCGCCGACGTCATCTGGGCATGCCTGCGCGGTCTGACGGTTCCGCAAATGGTTTCTGCGGTGCCCTACGATTCGACGCGGCAACGCCAGACCCTAATCGACATGTTGACGCTCTACCTTTCCGCGGAGAGCCTGTTCGACCGACGCCGCTGACCCACGCTTCCGCGAGCGTGCGTCAACTGCCATCCGGGATCGGCGTGTCGGGCGCAGACACGCACGCTCGCGGACGAGGGATGGCTACTGGTTCTGGGGGAAGCCGAGCTCGATGCCACCGTGGCTGGGATCCAGCCAGCGGCTGGTGATGGCCTTGCCGCGAGTGAAGAAGTGCACGCCCTCAGTGCCGTGGGCATGGCTGTCGC
>NZ_JAVRQA010000368.1:0-3151 GCF_032161845.1 Mycobacterium sp. | reverse complement strand
GCGTTCCGAGGGTGGGGTTGTAGAAGTCGATTTCCGATCCCGCCGCGCCGCCACCGATGATGCCGAAGTCGCCGATGAGTTCGTCGTCGCCGATTCCGTCGAAGATGAACTCAGCCCGGGGGTCGAAGCTGTCCTGCAGCCGTTCGTAGTGCGTCGACCGGTCGAATCCCTGGGCAGACATCCCCACGCCGACCAGCCGTTCAGGGGCCTTGCCCTTGTCGCGCCACAGCCCGGCCGCCTCTCCCGAGGTGGCGTGCCGCTGCTCGGCGAAGGGGGTTTGGTGTGGGCGGGTACCTCCGGAAGCGCGTCGGACTTCCACCACGTGGGGATTATCGGGATCGTACGACGTAGTCGCGTAGAACCCGTTGCCTCCCAAGTACATCAGTCGGCCACCGTTGGCTGTGAATTCTTCGAGGGCGTCGAGTTCGGTGCGCGTGACGTACTCGGGGTGGCTCCCGGTGATGACGACGCGGTAGTCCGCGAGCAGCTCGTAGCCCTCGCGGTCCAGGTCTTCGTCGGTGATCGCGTCGAACTCACAGCCGATGCTCTCCAACCAGTGCGTGATGCAGAGATCGGCGGCGAGCGCCCACGGGCCTTCGCTGGCAAACGAGTAGCAGTAGCGCGGTTGCATGGTGATCAATGGTCGTCGGCAGCTGCTGAAGACCACTCCGGAGCCGTCGTTGTGCGCCTCGTAGCAGGATCGCCCGAACTCGGGATTGTCCTGCAGGACAAGGTCTTCAGCGTGCACTACCGGCGTATGGCCGAGGAGCACTTCCATGCTGTCGGCTTCGAACGCGATGCGATCGTTGGCGTATGCAAGGTACGTTCCGGTCGGGAACAGGACCGCGACGTCGCGGCGTCGTGCCGTGGTAGGACTGACGAAGAAGGGCACGTGGTGATCCATACCGGCGACGGTGAGCCGGAATGCGTAGACGCCACTGTCCATCGTGTCCGGCACGGTCAAGGTGAGAGCAGCGGGCCAGCCGGTGTCGGTGATGTCGTCGTCGTGGAAGAAGATGGCGTCGTACTCGTCCGCCGCCATACGGAAGTCTCTTGCCAGGCCTTGGAATCGTGGCCCGGTCACGGCGCGCATGGGTCCATTCACGCATTCTCCGGTCAAGCCGTTGGGCGACTCGTCGATCACGCGTGAGAGCAGAAGCCCGTCACTGCGTTCGCTCCGACCGAAGTGCCAGTGGGCGACGGGAACGAGCACCCCATCGAGGTGACGGTCCACCGTCACGCCGCCGATCTTTCCATTGAAGCCGCAGGCCGGTGTGAGGCGGCGGCCGTCGCGTGCAGCCAACGCGCCGATGCGAAACGGCAACGAGGACGGCGTGTATTCCCCATCGATGTTCCGTTGCGCCACTTCCGGCTTGAGGTTGGCGGCGGCGGGGACGTGCAGGTCGGAAAGATGCCGTAGCGGGGTGCATTCCAGGACGATGCCCGTCCCATCCGGGGAGACCGTGACGGCGAGGTGGTACCAGTGTTGCGCCATTAATGCGTGTTCCAGCCGCACGGTCTGCACGCTGCCGTCGGTTGCGACGGTGAACGTGGGTCTTCCGTCGTCGAGGGTTAGTGCCCAGCCTCGACTGAGTTCGGCGTCGAGGTTGCCCGCGATCGCCTGTCGAGATCCGGTGAGCATGTTCGATGCATTGCTGATGCGGTAAGCGCCGACCGTACCGGTGTGCGCCTTGCTTGGCAGCGTGGGGAATACGGCGAGGGACAACGACAGTCCGGCGGCCTCGGTGAGTTTCGACTTCGGGTCGGACATCTCCACGTACGAGCCAGGCACGCAGGCGTAATGATGACCCTGGTAGCGCCCGTCGACGTCGCTGGGTACCCGCGTCTCGGCGAATCCCGGTCCGGCGGAACCGTCCCAGCCGTGCTGCAGTCGGACGATGCTCACGTCGACGGCGTCCTCTTCGGGACAGCTGACGTGCAGGGACAGTGACTCTCCAGCCCGTGCCGAGAGTCGATTCGTATAGCCAAATGCCTTCTGTAATACCGGCTTTACGCTCACGTCGGTCATTTCGAGCTGCCTTCGTCGGTGGTTCCGGCGCTTGCCGACGGGGCACGACCAGCGGTGAGGAACGCTTCGCGGCGTGCGGCGAAGACTGCTCTCATCGCATCGTCCAGACGATGGAAGGTAGCGGGTTCGAGTGTGAAGTTTCCGAAGGCTCCTGGGGTGACTCTGCCGAGTTGCCAGGGACCGTCGGGGCCGGCCGAGTAGATCAGGTGCTTGCCCACGATGGGCTGGCCGCGCAGGAAGCGCAGGACCCTGTTGGCGGCGTCGTCGAGAACGCAGGTCGGGTCATTGTCGTGGAGCTGAGCGACGCGGTCGGTGAACTCCTCACCAATTCGTTCGTTGCAACGCCTTTCGAAGACATTGCGAAGTTCTTCGAGTCTGTCGGCGATCGTCCGAGTCATGGCGGGCTGTTCCTCTGCGATGTCGCCGATCACGTGTCGGACTGGACGAGGGAGCGTCCGCTCAGCCTGAGATAGAGGGCGACGGCGGCTCCGACCGCAAGCCACGTCAGGCCCAATATCTGCGCATGGGGGTTGGCGTTCACCAACGCCAGCAGCAGAATGGCCGAGCCGATCGCGGGCAACGCGTAGTGGACGAGGTACCGACTACTCTTCTCCCTGCGCCCGAAGTAGTTGATGACGGCGAAGTTCAGCAGCACGTACGCAGTCAGGGCTCCGAAGGTCACCAGCGTGGTGAGTAGGTCGGCTTGTTCCACTCCGAGGATTCCGATCGCCACCGACACCGCGGCGATGAAGATCATCGAGTTGCGGGGGACCTTGCGCTTGCTGACGCGGCCGAGAATGGACGGCAACTGCCCGTCGCGAGCCATGCTGAACACCAGGCGCGAGGACGTGGCATTGGAGGCAATGGCGTTCGCGAACAACGCGATGAGCGCATTGGTGAGCAACACGACGGTGCCGAACCACGACGTCATCGCGTGCCTGACCACGTCATAGAATGCATTGGTCGTGTCGTCGCCCTCTGCGAACGTCGTCCCCTTGGGAATGAGAACCGCGGCGAGACACACCTGCACCACGAACAGCACGGCGATCAGCCACATCACCCGCATCGTGGCCTTGGCCACGGTTGCGCCGCCGTGTTCAGCTTCTTCGTTGAGCGTTGAAA
>NZ_JAVRQA010000367.1:0-17098 GCF_032161845.1 Mycobacterium sp. | reverse complement strand
TCTTCGTGTGGAAGTCCAGCGCGTCGAACTCGTCGGCGTATCCGATCGGGGCGCCGGTGCCCTTCAGTCGTCCGATGACCCGCTCCTGTTCGAGGAGCGTGGTGCGGTCCCAGTTTTCGATGCGCATTCGGATGCGGCGGGTCACCAGGTAGCTGCCACCGGTCATCCACGCCGGACCGTCGCCGGCGGCCACCCACACGTGCTTGTCAAGCGCGCCGCCGTCCTCGGCTTTGAGGTTTGCCGTTCCGTCCTTGAACCCGAACAGGTTTCGCGGAGTGGACTGGTCGCGCGTGGTCGACGACGTACGGCCGAAGCCGAGCTGCGAGTAGCGCACCGCGGCCGTGCCGAACGCCACGCGGGCGAGGTTCCGGATCGCGTGCACGGCGACCTGCGGATCGTTGGCGCAGGCCTGGACGCAGATGTCGCCGTGGCTCTTGGCGGGGTCCATGGTTTCGTTGGGGAACTTGGGCAGGTCGATCAACGCCTTCGGCCGCTTGTCGGCGATGCCGAAGCGGTCCTTGCCGTCCTTCGTGAAGAAGGTCGGGCCGAAGCCGATGGTCAGGGTCAGTTGGGACGGCGGAAGGCCAAGGGCCTCACCGGTATCCGAAGGGGGCGCGTACGGGTTGAGCCCGACGGCGCCGTTCTTGACGGCCTCCTCCGCGAGCGTCATGCGCTCGGCCATCTGGGTCCACTCCTTGAGCATCGCCACGACTTCCGCACGGTCGTCGGTGGTGACGTCGAAGGAGCAGAAGTGCATGCGATCCTGTGCCGCGGTGACGATGCCCGCCTGGCGCTCGCCACGGAAGGGCACCGCGTCCTGCAGTTCGGTGGCGGCGGGGCTGGACGCCGACGCCCGGCCGGCCAGCGCGCCCGCACCGGCCGCACCGACCACGGCCGCCGTCACTCCCGCCGCGCCGAAAAGCTTGCGGCGCGACAACGCTCCGCGCGCCGAGTCCGATTCGGCGGGAGTCACGTTCGGCGTATCGGCCTGGCTCCTACTGTCCTGCGATGACACCCTGCACCTGGCTGACTTCCTTCGACAGTGCGTCGATCGAGCGGGATAGCTCTTGGCGCTGTGGCTCGGTCACGGTGTCGTACAAGACGAACCCGTCACCCTTGCGGTACTTCTGCAGCACCGCCTCGGACTCGGCAAAACGCTGGTCGACCTTCTTGCCGAGGTCGGCGTTGCGCTCGTCGAGGATCGGTCGGACCGACGACACCGCGGTCTGCGAACCCTGCAGGTTGGCCTCGAAGTCCCACAGGTCGGTGTGGCTGAAGATGTCCTCTTCACCACTGATCTTGCTCGATGCGATCTCGTCGAGCAGACCCTGTGCGCCACCGGCGATCTGGGTGGAGTCGACGGTGAACTCCGGAGCCTTCACGCCATCGTTGAGTTCCTTGACGTCGGCGACCAACTGATCGGCGAGTGCTCCTGCGTCGGGCTGCAGGCCGGTCACCCACAGCTGCTTCTCCAGCGCGTGGAAGCCAGTCCACTTCTGGCCAGGCTCGAGGTCGGCCTCGCGGAGGTCGATGCGCGGGTCGAGGTCGTCCGGGAAGGACTCGGCCACCGGCTCGATGCGCTCGTAGTACGTGCGGGCGACGGGGAACTGCGCCTTGGCCGCGTTGACGTCGCCTTTCTTGACTGCGGCGACGAACACGTCGACCGCGGGGATCAGCGCCTCGGTCTGGCTGTTCACGTACCGCTTGTAGTTGTCGGCGGCTTCGGCGAACTTGCCCTCGGTGTCGATCTGGACGGCGTCGCCGGTGACGGTGAAGTCGCCGCGGAGGCCGTCGCCGATCATGCCCGGCTTGCAGGCGGTCTGGTACTTGCCCGGTTCGGTCAGCTGGACGATGAGCTTGCGCTCCAGGCCGGGGGAGATGTTCTCGACCTCGCCCATCACCCGGTCGCCAGCACCGTAGACGTAGAACTCGGTGACCTTGGTGCCGTTGTTGGTGATCACGAAGGTGCTCGGCCCGGTGACCGCGGTGGTGCCGGACAGCTCGCACGTCGTGTCCGACGCGTTGACGGTGACCTGGGCGGGAGCGTCGTCCCCACTGCTGGCGGGGGTCTGGGCCTCCTTGGCTTGGCAGCCGACGAGGGAGATGCCCGTCAGCAGGGCCGCCGCTGCGGCAGCGGCGGCCCTCGCGTTCTGGGGGGAGACGATCATCTGGTCGACCTTTCGGATGTGGTGGACGGCTCCGGTTCCGGAGTGACGTCGGTGCTGGCGGGAGGGGTGCCCGGCGGTGGGGTATCCGCCGGTTTCGCGGGCGCCCTGGTGGGGCGCAGGAAGACGATGAGGACGATGACGAGATAGAGCGACCAGCCGAAGAACTGCAGCCAGGTCGGCGTCGGCGTGATGTTGAAGACGCCCTGGATGACCTGGCCGTACCACGACGACCAGTCGAACCACGAGCTGATGTCGAACGGACGGCTGGTCAGGCCGGGAAGCCAGCCGACGGTCTGCAGCGCGCCGACGCCGTAGGACAGGATGCCCGCGGCGACGACGACCAGGAATGTGCCGGTGTAGAGGAAGAACTTGGCGAGGTTGATCCGCAACGCGCCCTTGTACATCCCGAACGCGATCGCCACGGCGATGAGAACCCCGATGACGAGGCCCGTCAGCGGCCAGAGCGTCTTGGCGTCGGCGAAGCCGACCATGAACAGTGCGGTCTCGACGCCCTCCCGGCCGACGGCCAGGAACGACAGCGACAGCACGGCGAACGCACCCGCCTCGAGAGCCTTCGACATCTCGCCGCGCAGTTGACCCGACATGCCTGCCGCGGCCTTCTTCATCCAGATCACCATGGTCGTGACGATCGCGACGGCGATCAGCGACGCGACGCCCGCGATGGCCTCCGCGCCGAGTCCCGAGATGGTGTTCTCGCCGTACTGGATGGCCAGGAACACCGCGATGGTCATGACGATCGCCGCGCCGACTCCGAGCCACACCCACCTGAGGGCGTCGCGGCGGTCGGACTTGACCAGGAACGCGACCAAGATGGTGACGACGATGGCGGCTTCGAGGCCCTCGCGTACGCCGATGAGCGCGCTACCGAAGAGCTGCGAGGAGATGCTGGGGCCGGCGGCCAATAGTGACACCGACACGTCCCCCACCGCGGTCATGAGTTCGTCCTTGCTACGAAGGGTGCTTACCAAGCATTGGCTAGCCATGGCTAGGTGTGGCTCACCTTAGCAAGGTGAGTACGGGAACGGTACGCCCCGGCAAACGGCGACGTCGGCACCAACGGAACGCATGGGACGATGGCAGGGATCCGAACGTGTCAAGGGAGTCTGGTGTCGTCAGTGCGTTGGCTGCGGGCCGTCGCGGTTATCGTCGCTACTGCCCTGCTGATGGCCTCTTCTTGCTCGTGGCAGACGGGGATCCCAATCCCCGAGGGTGTACCGCCACCGCCGGGTGACCCGGTTCCGCAAGTCGACACGCACGCCAAGGGTCGGCCCGCCGACCAGTTGCGAGAGTGGGCCGCCGAACGTTCGGCGGCGGTCGGCATCCCTGCGACGGCGCTGGAGGCCTATGCCTATGCGGCGCGGGTCGCCGAGGTGGAGAACCCGAAGTGCCATCTGGCGTGGACGACGCTCGCAGGCATCGGGATGGTCGAGAGCCACCACGGCACCTACGGCGGTGCCACGATCGCGCCCGACGGCGACGTGACACCGCCGATCCGCGGTGTCCGGCTGGACGGGTCGATGGGCAACATGGCGATTCCGGACACCGACGGCGGCAAGCTCGATGGCGACCCGTTGATGGACCGCGCGATGGGCCCCATGCAGTTCATCCCCGCGACCTGGAAGCTGTACGGCGTTGACGCCAACAACGACGGCGTCGTGAGCCCCGACAACATCGACGACGCTGCGCTTTCGGCGGCGGGCTACCTGTGCTGGCGCGGCAAGGATCTCGCCAAACCGCGAGGTTGGATGGACGCGCTGAGGGCCTACAACCTGTCCGACCAGTACGCGCGAACGGTGCGTGACTGGGCCACGGCCTACGCCGACGGCCAGTCCCTATAGCTCTGTCGGCGGGGGGAAACCTCAGCCTCTAGGCTGTGCAGGTCCGCATCAGCACCACGCGAGGAGACGTCAGTGCCCGTCATCGAGCAGATCGCAGCGCGAGAGATTCTCGACTCCCGGGGCAACCCGACCGTGGAGGTCGAGGTGGCGCTCGACGACGGCTCCGCCGCGCGCGCCGCGGTGCCCTCTGGCGCCTCGACCGGTGAGCACGAGGCCGTCGAGCTCCGTGACGGCGGCGACCGGTACCTCGGCAAGGGCGTAGAAAAAGCGGTCAAGGGCGTGCTGACCGAGCTCGCGCCCGCCGTGATCGGCCTGAACGCCGACGACCAGCGGCTCGTCGACCAGGCGCTGCTCGACTGCGACGGCACGGCCGACAAGTCGCGGCTCGGCGCCAACGCGATCCTCGGGGTGTCGTTGGCCGTCGCGAAGGCGGCCGCCGATGCCGCCGGACTCCCGCTGTTCCGCTACCTCGGCGGGCCCAACGCCCACGTCCTGCCGGTCCCGATGATGAACATCGTCAACGGTGGCGCGCACGCCGACACTGGCGTCGACGTCCAGGAGTTCATGGTCGCGCCCATCGGTGCGCCGTCCTTCAAGGAGGCCCTGCGGTGGGGCGCCGAGGTGTACCACTCGCTGAAGTCGGTCCTCAAGAAGCAGGGTCTGGCCACCGGTCTCGGCGACGAGGGCGGCTTCGCCCCCGACATCGCAGGCACCGTGGCCGCGCTCGACCTGATCAGCACGGCCATCGAGGCGACGGGCCTCAAGCTGGGCGCCGACGTAGCGCTGGCGCTCGACGTCGCTGCGACCGAGTTCTACACCGACGGAACGGGTTACGCCTTCGAGAAGCAAACCCGCACGGCTGCCCAGATGACGGAGTTCTACGCCGGACTGCTGGACGCGTACCCGCTGGTGTCCATCGAGGATCCGCTGTCCGAGGACGACTGGGACGGCTGGGTGTCGTTGACCACGGCGATCGGTGATCGCATCCAGATCGTCGGCGACGACCTGTTCGTCACCAATCCGGAGCGTCTCGAGGAGGGCATCGAGAAGGGTGCGGCCAACGCGCTTTTGGTCAAGGTGAACCAGATCGGCACGCTGACGGAGACGTTGGACGCGGTCTCGCTGGCCCACAACAGCGGCTACCGCACGATGATGAGCCATCGGTCCGGCGAGACCGAGGACACCACCATCGCCGACCTGGCCGTCGCCGTCGGCAGCGGGCAGATCAAGACCGGTGCGCCAGCGCGCAGCGAGCGCGTCGCCAAGTACAACCAGCTGCTCCGCATCGAGGAGGAGCTCGGCGACGCCGCACGGTACGCGGGTGACCTGGCGTTCCCACGTTTCGTGTTGGAGAGCAAGTAACTTTTAGACATGCCCGACGCCAAGCGGCCCGACCCCAAGCGGCGCACTCCCGCGTCGCGGCCGGGGAAGGGTGGCGGTCGGCCGCGGGGGGCGTCTCCGATTCGACGGGAACCGCGCGCGATCGAGGCGCGGCCCGAGCCGGAGGCGCCGCCCGAGATCGAGGAAGACGACGAGCCCACCGGCGTCATCGAACCGATCAGGAAGGCGATCGCCGAGGCGGCCGAACAGCAGTCCGACCAACGGCTGGGTTCCGCGGCGAGGCGAGCCGCGATCCTGGCGGTCGTGGTGTGTGTGTTGACGCTGACCATCGCCGGGCCGGTGCGGACGTATTTCTCGCAGCGGACCGAGATGAGGCAGCTCTCCGACGCGCAAGCCCAATTGCGTTCGCAGATCGCCGATCTCGAACAGCAGAAGGTCAAGCTCGGCGATCCGGCGTACATCGCAGCGCAGGCGCGCGAGAGGCTTGGCTTCGTCATGCCCGGCGACATTCCCTACCAGGTTCAGTTGCCTGCGGGCGACGTCCCGGTGGCGGCTCCCGGGGCGGTTCCCGCGAAGCCGCCGAGCGGGCTGCCGTGGTACACCTCGCTGTGGCACACCATTGCCGATGCGCCGCACGGAGTTTCGCAGATTCCGCAGGCGCCTGAGCTGCCACCGCCGCCCGCTCTCGTCCCGCCGGCTCCCGGTGGTTGACCAATCCGATCTCGACGCCGTCGCGCTCCAGTTGGGCCGCGAGCCGCGTGGTGTCCTGGAGATCGCCTATCGCTGTCCGAACGGCCAACCGGGCGTGGTGAAGACGGCGCCGAAACTGCCTGACGGAACACCCTTTCCGACGCTGTACTACCTGACTCATCCCGCGCTCACGGCCGCGGCCAGTCGGCTGGAGTCGTCGGGGATGATGCGCGATATGACCGAGCGGCTGTCGCACGATCAGGAGCTTGCCGACGCCTACCGCCGCGCGCACGAGTCGTTCCTGGCCGAGCGCGACGCCGTCGAGCCGCTGGGGACGACGTTCTCCGGCGGCGGCATGCCCGACCGCGTCAAGTGCCTGCACGTCGTCATCGCGCACTCGCTGGCCAAGGGGCCAGGCGTGAATCCCTTTGGCGACGAGGCGCTGGCCGTGCTGGCCGCCGAGCCTGCGATGGCCGGAATCCTGGATCGAGGGGTGTGGGTTGATGAGTAGGGTCGCTGCGATCGACTGCGGTACGAATTCGATCCGGCTGTTGATCGCCGACCTGAACTCAGACCGGCATCTGACCGATGTGCACCGCGAGATGCGCATCGTGCGGCTCGGTGAAGGCGTCGACGCGACGGGGAGTTTCGGTGCGCCCGCATTGGCGCGCACCCGCGCCGCGCTCGAGGACTACGCCGCGCTGCTGCAGGCTCATTCGGTGCCGACGGTTCGGATGGTCGCGACGTCGGCCACGCGGGACGCGGCCAACCGTGACGAGTTCTTCGCGATGACGGCCGAGGTGCTCGGCGCTGCGGTGCCGGGCGCGATCGCCGAGGTCATCACCGGCACCGAGGAGGCCGAGCTGTCGTTTCAGGGTGCGATCGGCGAACTCGATTCCGCTGCAGCGCCATTCGTCGTCGTCGATCTTGGTGGCGGGTCGACTGAGGTGGTGCTGGGGAGCCCGGACGTCGACGGAGCCGCTCCGGCGGCGACCACCGGCCTTGCGAGTCATTCCGCGAACATCGGCTGCGTGCGGCTCACGGAGCGGTGCCTGAAGTCCGATCCGCCAACGGCTGCCGAGATCGCGGATGCGCGCGCCGTCGTCCGGGACGGCCTGGCCGCCGCCTTCGACGCGGTGCCCGTCGAGAGGGCGCGAACGTGGGTCGGGGTGGCTGGCACCATGACGACGTTGTCGGCGCTGGCGATGAACCTGGCCGTCTACGATTCCGAGCTCATTCATCTGTCGCGAGTCGGGTTCGACGACCTGCTGAAGGTCTGCGACGGGTTGCTGGCCATGACCCGTCGTCAACGCGCTGCACTCGGTCCGATGCACGAGGGGCGGGTCGACGTGATCGGCGGCGGCGCCATCGTCGTCGAAGAGTTGGCGCGGGCGCTCGGCGAGCGCGCCGGGATCGCCGAGCTGGTGGTCAGCGAGCACGACATCCTGGACGGCATCGCATTGTCGATCGGTTAGCTGGTGGGTTTCGGACCCGGCGGCCAGGGGTACGGGATAGGTGTCGTCTACCCGAAGAAGCTGGGTGGCTGTATGTCGGGTTGACGAGGGGAAGCACCATGGCCGAGCAGGATATTCGTGGCATTGACGAGTCGACCGGGGAGGTCCTGGCGACCACCGGATTGTTGACGATGTTGGGTGCCGTCGTGGCCGCGGTCATCGCCTTCGGCGCACTCGGTCACGCGAGTATGGCGACCGCCGGAGTACTCGGAATCGTCGCAATCCTCAGCTTCGTGGTCAGCGTGGTGTGCTTCGCGGCCGACAGCAACCGCTCGGAGGACGCCCCGTTGCCGTTCCCGAGTTGGTTGCGGACCGAAGCCGAAACGGCAGCCGAGCTGTCAGCCCCGCCCGTAGGCGGTTAAATCCTCAGCGCCGGATATTGCAGTTCGGCGGGTTTCCGCAATGATGTCCGCCGTCGCAGGCGTTGCAATGGCAGCTACATCCACTGGCCTTCTGGTCTGGAACTCGCATGACAGTCCACCTCTATTGACTTGGTCGAATATCCACATATGACCACTTGACAATAGTTCGGATCACGTTCCCGCGGGACCGCTTCACGATCGCAGGATCGGCGTCAGCGCTTCGAGCACGCTCGCGTCCTCGATCGTCGATGGCACCGGCTCGTCGCGGCCGTCGGCGATGCCACGCATGGTCTTTCGCAGGATCTTTCCGGACCGGGTCTTCGGCAGGGCCGCCACGACGTCGACCCTCTTGAGTGCCGCGACCGCACCGATGTTCTCGCGTACCGCCAGCACCAGTTCGTCGACAAGACCATCGGCCGACGCGCCCGACTTGAGCACGACGAAACCGCGCGGCACCTGGCCCTTGAGTTCGTCGGCCGCTCCGATCACCGCGCACTCCGCGACGGCCGGATGCGTCGCGAGGACGGCTTCGATGGAACCCGTCGACAGTCGATGGCCCGCGACGTTGATGACGTCGTCGGTGCGGCCCATCACGAACAGGTAGCCGTCCTCGTCGAGATAGCCGCCGTCACCCGAGAGGTAGTAGCCGGGGAAGGCCGATAGGTACGACGCGACGAAGCGGTCGTCGTCGCCCCACAGCGTCGGAAGCGTGCCCGGTGGAAGCGGAAGCTTCACACAGATCGAACCCTCTTCGCCTGCATCGCATTCCGTGCCGTCGGGCCGCAGGACGCGGACGTCGTATCCGGGCATCGGCACCGTCGCCGAGCCGGGCTTGACGGCCATCGCCTCGACGCCCATCGGTGCGGCGGCGATGGACCATCCGGTCTCGGTCTGCCACCAGTGGTCGATGACGGGGATGCCCAGTTTCTCGGCGGCCCAGTGGTACGTGCTGGGATCCAGCCGTTCGCCGGCCTGGAACAGGTACCGCAGTTTGGAGAGGTCGTGGCCTACGAGTTGGGTCGCGTCCGGGTCGACCTTCTTGATCGCCCTGATGGCCGTCGGCGCTGAGAACAGGGCCTTCACACCGTGTTCGGCGGCCACCCGCCAGAAGGCACCCGCGTCGGGGGTGCCCACCGGCTTGCCTTCGTACAGCACGGTGGTCGCGCCGAGCAGCAGCGGTCCGTAGACGATGTAGGAGTGGCCGACGACCCAGCCCACATCCGAAGCGGCCCAATACACGTCGCCCGGTTCGGTGTCGTAGATGTGCTTCATGGTCCACATCAGCGCGACGGCGTGGCCGCCGTTGTCGCGGACGATGCCCTTGGGCTTGCCGGTGGTGCCGGAGGTGTAGAGCACGTAGAGCGGATCGGTCGCCGCGACGGGAACGGGATCGACGGGTTCCGCATCGGCCATGGCCTCGGTCCACGACACGTCGCGGCCCGGCGTCAGATGGCAGGGATGTTGGTCGCGTTGGAGGATGACGCATGCCGGGGTTTCGTGCTCGGCGAGGTGCAGCGCGCCGTCGACGATCATCTTGTAGTCGACGATGCGGGTGGGCTCGATGCCGCACGACGCCGTCACCAGCACCGCAGGCCCGGCGTCGTCGATGCGGGTGGCGAGTTCGTGCGCCGCGAATCCGCCGAACACCACCGAGTGCACGGCTCCGAGGCGGGCCGACGCCAGCATCGCGATGACGGCCTCGGGCACCATCGGCATGTAGATGACGACGCGGTCGCCCTTCTCGACGCCGAGTCCGCGCAGCACGCCCGCGAAACGCGAGGTCTCGTCGAGCAGTTCGCGGTAGGTGTAGGTGCGCTTGGTGCCGGCCAGCGGCGAGTCGTAGATCAGCGCGGCCTGGTCTCCTCGGCCCTGCTCGACGTGCCGGTCGAGCGCGTTGGCGCAGGTATTGAGCTCACCGTCCGGAAACCAGCGGTAGAACGGGGGATTGGCGTCGTCGAGGATGCGTTGCGGTGCCCGGGTCCACGTGACGGCGCGAGCTGCCTCCGCCCAGAATGCGCTCGGGTCGTCAATGCTGGCGTCGAACAACTCGCGGTACCCGGCCATACCGGGAGCGTACTGGCAGACCGGCTCCCATAACCTGGACATATGACTAGTCCAGTCCCACAGATCGACGGCGTCCGCCGGTCCTTCGTCGAGGCCCGCGGAGTGCGGTTCCACGTCACCGAGTCGGGGCCGGAGGACGGTCGGCCGGTACTGGCACTGCACGGCTGGCCGCAGCACCACTGGGTGTACCGGGACCTGCTCGCCGACCCGCCGCCGGGCCTGCGCATCATCGCCCCCGACCTGCCCGGGTACGGGTGGTCCGGGCCCGCGCCACACCGGTGGGCCAAGGACGACGTCGCCGCCGACGTGCTGGCGTTGATGGATGCGCTCGCTCTGGACCGGGTGCTGCTCGTCGGGCATGACTGGGGTGGCTTCGTGGGCTATCGGATGTTGCTCGCCGCGCCGGAGCGTTTCGACGGCTATCTGGTGATGAACATGGCGCATCCGTGGGTCACCCCGCGCGTCCTGCTGCCGACGTTCTGGCGACTGCTGACCTATCAACCGATGATGGCGACGGTCGGCGTGCAGGTGCACCAGCGCACCAGGATCATCGACCGGATGGTGTTCGGCAGCGGACCGAAGAGTCACCGACTGGATCCCGCGATCGCGCGGGTCTACACCGAGCGGTTCCGCGACCCGGTGTGCGCCCACGCCGCGCGCGACACCTACCGGACCTTCCTGCTGCGCGAAATACCCTCGAGCGCACGCAATCCCGAAACCCGGCGTGCGACGGTCCCCATTCGGGTGCTCTTCGGAACCGCCGACTTCGCCGTGCATCAGTCACTCGCCGACCCCGCGACCGCCAACGCCGACGACTACACGTTCGAACCGGTCGACTCCGGGCACTTCGTCATCGACGAGCGTCCGGATCTGGTGCGGGCCAAGCTGATTGCGCTGGCTGACGAAACCAAGCCCGCGTCATCGATATAGCGTCCACAGTCGTCAAACCGCGTTTTGATGACTGTAGGCGCTATCTCGACGCGAAGAGGGTGGGAGAATGACGCGGTGACCGACGACTGGCGCGACATCAATCTGGCGAACTGGGAGTCGCGAGTCCCGATCCATACCGGCGTGGATGGTTATGACCTCGCGAGCTTCGACGACCCGGATCACCTGTCGCCGGTGGTGCGATACGACCTGCCGCGCCTCGGCCGGCTCGACGGGCTCGACGTCGTGCACCTGCAGTGTCACATCGGCACCGACACGGTGTCGCTGGCCCGGTTGGGCGCGAAGTCCGTTACGGGGCTGGACTTCTCGCCCGCCGCAGTGGCAGCCGCCCGTGCCCTCACCGCTCGCGCCGGCGCCGACGTCACGTTCGTCGAGGCGGACGTGCACGACGCGGTCGATGCGCTCGGTGCGGGCCGCGCCGACGTCGTCTACACCGGGATCGGTGCGCTGTGCTGGCTGCCGGACATCCGCCGCTGGGCGGGCATCGTCGCGTCGCTGCTACGGCCGGGTGGTCGGCTGTTCATCAGGGAGGGGCACCCCGTGCTCTGGGCGATGAGCGATCCGCGCCAGGACGGGTTGTTGGTCATCGAGTACCCGTACTTCGAAACGGGCGGAACGCTCTTCGTCGAGCACGACAGCTATGCGGGACAGGGCGAGGTCGCCTCGCCCGAGTCCGTCGTGTTCAATCACGGTCTCGGGGAGATCTTCACGGCACTTCTGGACGCCGGGCTCGCAATCACCGGATTCGAGGAGCACCGCGAGTTGTCGTGGAACTTCTTCGGTGACGCCATGGCGGCTAGCCCGGACTTCGAGGACGAATACGTCCTAGTCGATGGCAGTGACCGGATCCCGCTGACCTACACGCTGCAGGCGGCCAAGACGGTGCGATAGACAAACGGGGGCGGATCCAGTCCCCTCTTCTGGACCCGCCCGCGCTGAGCAAATATAAACACTTGTGTTCATGGATGGCAATCGCGCGACGGGGCCGTCCGCCTAGACTCGTTGATCTTGGCGGGTATCACCTCTATTGATGGCCGGAGCATGAACACCAGCAAGCAACTCAGACCTGGACGGCATCAGCTGAGCCGCGATGAGGTCAGATCCCACCAACGCGATCGGATCTTCCACGCGATGGAGACGGTGATGGCGGTCAAGGGTTATGCCGACACCAGCGTGGCCGACATCATCAAGGTCGCCGGGGTGTCCAGGCAGACCTTCTACCAGCTGTTCTGTTCCAAGCAGGATTGCTTTCTCGCCAGTTTCGGCCAGCGCCAGGGGTCGGTCCTCGGCACGATCTTCGAGACACCCACCTCGAAGGCACCGTTGGAGCGGTTCGCCGCCCTGCTGCGCACCTATCTCACGGTGATGGCGAGGGACCCGGCGGTCTCGCGGCTGTACCTGATCGGCGTGTACACCGCAGGCCGGGAGGCGCTCGCGAAACGCCTCGAGATGCAGCAGCAGTTCGTCGATGCCGTCGCCGCACTGTTCGAGGCCCAAACCGAGCAGGATCGGTTCGTCTGCCAGACGCTGGTGGCGGCGGTCTCGACGCTGGTCACCAACGCCCTGCTCGACGACGATCCGCAGGCCGTCCTCAATCTGCAGCAGCCGCTCGTCCACGTCGCCACCCAGCTGATGGCGGCCCGGTAGCCGTTAGTCCTGAAAGCGGTAGCCCATCCCGGCCTCGGTCAGCAGATGCTTGGGGTGCGACGGATCCACTTCGAGCTTGCGTCGCAACTGCGCGAGGTACACCCGCAGATAGTGAGTTTCCTTGGCGTACGCCGGTCCCCACACTTCCTTGAGCAGTTCCTCGCGGCCGACGAGCTTGCCGCGATTGCGCACCAGCATCTCGAGCATGCCCCACTCGGTGGGGGTCAAATGCACTTCGGAGCCGTCCCTGGTGACCTTCTTCGAAGCCAAATCAACTGTGAAGGACGAGGTTTCGACGACGGGCTGGTCGGTCTCGGAGGCTGCGGTGCCGCGCCGCACCGCGGCGCGCAACCTGGCGAGGAACTCGTCCATCCCGAATGGCTTCGTCACGTAGTCGTCGGCGCCGGCGTCGAGGGCCTCGACCTTATCCGAGGAGTCGGTGCGGGCCGACAACACGATGACGGGTGCGGTGAGCCAGCCACGCAGCCCCTCCAGCACCTCGATGCCGGAGATGTCGGGGAGGCCGAGGTCGAGGACGACGACGTCGGGTTTGTGCTCGGCGGCGACCCGAAGTGCCTGTGCACCAGTGTCTGCCGTGAAGACTTCGTAGCCGCGGACGGACAGGTTGATGCGCAGCGCCCGCAGGATCTGCGGCTCGTCGTCGATGACCAGCACCCGTGTCTTCGTCATCGCTCGTCCCGTGCTGCGGCCAGATCGATGACGAGTGTCAGTCCACCGCCGGGGGTATCGGTGGCGGCGATCGTGCCACCCATCGCTTCGACGAACCCGCGGGCCACCGACAAGCCGAGGCCGACGCCGCTGCTGTTGTCGTGGTCGCCCATCCGCTGGAACGGTGCGAACATCTGTTCCTCGGCGCCCCGCGCGACGCCCTTGCCCTCGTCGACCACGGCGATGACCACTCGATCACCAACCCGTGCTGCGTTCACGCGCACCGGCCCGTCCGCCGCGTAGCGCAGTGCGTTGTCGACGACGTTGACCAGTACTCGTTCGAGCAGGCCGATGTCGGCCATCGCCACCGCGTCGCCGACTTCGACCTTGACCCGGTCGACTCCCGTGCGGCCGAATCCAGTTGCGCCTCTGCTGATTCCGAGCAGGGCCCGCTGTACGACCTCCTCGAGGTACACGCGTCGGAGCTCCGGTTTGACGACGCCTGCGGCGAGCCTCGAAGAGTCCAGCAGGTTGCCGACCAGGGCGGTCAGCTGGTCGATCGACTCCTCGACGGTCGCGAGCAGCTCGGCGGTGTCCTCGGCGGAGAAGTCGATGTCGTCGCTGCGCAGGCTGGATACCGATGCCTTGGCAGCCGCGAGGGGAGTGCGCAGATCGTGGCTCACCGCCGACAGAAGCGAACGTCGGAGTTCGTCGGCCTTCGCGATGACCTCGGCCTGGCCGGCGTCCTCGACCAACTGGCGCTGCTTGATCAGTCCCGCAGCCTGATTGGCGACGGCACCGAGCACTCGGCGGTCCCTGGCGGTCAGCGGCTTCCCGGTCATCAGCATCCAGAATTCGTCGTCACCGACCTCCACGGCGGTGTCCGCGGAGTCCACGTCCACGCACGGATCTTGGCCGACGCAGGCGACGATCGTGGTGCCGTCGGGACCCTCGCGCAACATGCTCACCGAGCGTTGTGAATAGACCTCCCTGACCCGTTCCAGGAGCGTCGTGAGATCGGCGCCGCGCAGCACGGACCCGGCGAACAACGCGAGCAGTTCGGCCTCCTGGGAGGCGCGTCGGGCTTCGCGTGACCGGTTCGCCGCGCCGTCGACCAGGGCGGCCACCGCCACCGCGACCGCCAGCAACACCACGACGGTGACGGCGCTGTCGGGTTCGGCCATCGTGAAGGTGTGCTTGGGCTCGACGAGGAAGTAGTTGAGCAGGAGGCCGGAGAACAGTGCCGACAGGGCGGCCGGGGCCACGCCGCCGAGAAGCGCAACGACGAGCACGCCGACGAAGAAGAGCGCGCTCTCGCCGCCGATGCCGAGGAACCGCTGCAGGACGACCACCGTCACCGCGCAGATGGCCGACGGAACGATGCCAGCGGCGAGCCAGGAGGCCAGGTGGCGCTGTCGCGGCGTCAGCGACGCCAGCGTCACGCTCGGCTTGGCGTGGTCGTGCGTGACCATGTGGACGTCGATCTTCCCGGAGTGCTGCACGGTGGCCGCCCCGATGCCCTCCTCGAAGATGCGGGCCCACCGTGACCGCCGCGACGTGCCGAGTACCAGTTGGGTCGCATTGATCTCGCGGGCGAACTCCAGAAGGGCTGCGGGCACGTCGTCGCCGACGACGGTGTGCACGGTGGCGCCGAGGCTGGTGGCGAGTTCCCGAACCTTGCCCATCTGCGGTGCCGACACCCCCGCCAGACCGTCGCCGCGGACGACGTGAACGATCATCAGTTCGGCGCTCGACTTCGATGCGATTCGCGATGCCCGCCGGACCAGGGTCTCTGATTCCGGACCTCCGGTGACCGCGACGACCACTCGTTCGCGCGCCTCCCAGGTGGCGGTGATCTTGTTCTCGGCGCGGTATTTGGCCAGTGCCGCGTCGACCTGATCGGCGAGCCACAGCAGCGCAAGCTCGCGCAGCGCGGTGAGGTTGCCTCGGCGGAAGTAGTTGCTCAATGCGGCGTCGATGCGCTCCGGCGCGTAGACGTTGCCGTGGGAAAGTCTGCGGCGCAACGCCTCTGGGGTGATGTCGACGAGCTCGATCTGCGCCGCACCTCGGACCACGGAGTCGGGGACGGTCTCCTGCTGTTCGATCCCGGTGATCTGAGCGACGACGTCGTTGAGGCTCTCCAGGTGTTGGACGTTGACGGTGGAGATCACCGAGATGCCCGCGTCGAGCAGTTCCTCGATGTCCTGCCAGCGCTTCGCGTTCGTGCTGCCCGGGGTGTTGGTGTGCGCGAGTTCGTCGACGAGCACCACCTCGGGGCGACGCGCCAGCACCGCCGCCACGTCGAGTTCGGCGAAGCGTCCGCCGCGGTAGTCGACATACTGCGGCGGGACGACTTCGATGCCCTCGAACATCTCAGCGGTCTTCTTGCGGCCGTGGGTTTCCACCACGGCGGCGACGATGTCGGTGCCCCGTTCCACCCGGCGGTGTGCTTCACCGAGCATGGCGAATGTCTTTCCGACGCCGGGCGCCGCGCCCAGATAGATGCGCAGTTCCCCCCGCTTGGGACCGTGCTGTGCGGCGCTCACACCCTCATCATCCACCTGCCCGCTCAGCTCCTTGCAGGATACTTCTGGTCGAGCGCAAGGTTGAGTTCGAGCACGTTGACCCGCGGCTCGCCCATGAACCCGAGGTCGCGGCCATAGGTGTTGTCCGCGAGCAGGTTACGAATCTCGTCGGGGCTGACGCCGCGGGTCTTGGCGACCCGGGCGACTTGAATGTCGGCGTAGGCGGGGGAGATGTTGGGATCGAGGCCGCTGCCGCTGGCGGTCACCGCGTCGGCAGGCACCGCCGGGCTGGCCGGAGCCGCACCGCGGATGGGCACGATCTGGCCGAGTGTGTAGTCCTCGCCGTACTTTGCGCAGTCCACCTTGACGCCTTCGTACGCGGCGAGGAACGGTGCCGTGGTCGTCGCGCACGGCTGGTTCAGGCTCACCACCCTGGTGGGTCGCACGACGTTGCCGTGCGAATCGCGCGGGCCGATCACCGACAGCACGGCGCCGACGCCGTCGCCGGTGCAGAACGGCCGCGTCCCGTTCACCCCTTCCAGGGCGCCGATGGCCGCACTGCGGGAACACACCAGGGTCAGCAGGCTGGCCTTGTATCCGGCGTCCGCGGGATCGGTGCCCGCCGCCACCTGGGCGGGGTCGGCGGGCGTGTCGACGACGTTCTCCGGCCCGAGGTTGCTCGCACTGGTCGACAGCGGGTCGTAGCCGGCACCGGCGGCCGACGGCCGGCTCTGGAAGTACTGGGGCAACGGGTTGCCCTTGGCGTCGGTGAACGACTGGCCGATCAGCGAGCTGCCCACCGGCTTTCCGTCGGCCGTGATGATCGAGCCTTGCGCGTGAGCGTCGAGACCAGGCGCCAGCGCGACCGCCCAGACGACGAGCGGGTAGGCGAGGCCGGTGACGATCGTCAACACCACTAGTGCGCGAAGTGCGGCCCAGTGTTGGCGAATGAGGTTGGAAACATTCATGTTCAGGACATCCCAGGAAGAAGTTGGACGACGAGATCGATCAGTTTGATTCCGATGAACGGAGCGACGATGCCACCGATGCCGTAGAGGTAGAGGTTGCGGCTCAACAGCTTCGACGCACTGCTCGGGGTGTATCGCACACCGCGCAGGGACAGCGGGATGAGCGCCACGATGATGATCGCGTTGAAGATCACCGCCGACAGGATCGCCGACTCTGGACTGTGCAGACGCATCACGTTGAGCAGGTCCAGGCCGGGGAACAACGCGACGAACATCGCCGGGATGATCGCGAAGTACTTCGCAATGTCGTTGGCGATCGAGAACGTCGTCAAGGCGCCGCGCG
>NZ_JAVRQA010000366.1:0-29046 GCF_032161845.1 Mycobacterium sp. | reverse complement strand
GCGAGATCAGGAAGGCCGCACCGGTGGCTGACATGGCGATCGCCGTCCATCGCTGCCGCTTCGGGTTCAACAATCCGTTGACTCGCCGCGAGAGCAGATAGCCCGCGAGCATCGCCGGGATGAGTAGCGCGCAGGTGCGGAACGTATCCGCGTGCACCGCGCCGGTGATCGCCAGCACCGCGATCGACAGCACCGAACCGACCAGGAAGAACCCGCTCATCGTGCCCCGCAGTTTCGGCCCGCTGCTGTTCTGCCACACCAGTGCCATGGGCGGCCCGCCGATCGAGGTGGCGGTACCCAACACCCCCGACGTGGCACCGGCGAGCATCAGGTTTCGCCGCCGCGGCGCGGGAACCCAGCCGAGGCTGGTCAAGACGACACCGAACAGCACCACACCGGCGATCAGAAGCGCCAGCGCACGTTCCGGGATGGCGGTCAGCAACAGGGCACCCGCGATCGTTCCGGGAACCCGTCCCACCAGCGCCCAGCCGGTGCCGGACAGATCGATGGCCTCGCGCTCGCGCACGGTGACCATCAACGTGACGAGCGACGCCAGCATGATCAGCGTGCCGGGAATCAGGCTCGGGTCGATGATCGCGACGACGGGGGCGGCGAGCATGCCCATGCCGAAGCCGATCGACGCCTGCAGGCACGATCCCAGCAAGATCGCCAGGGCGATGACGGCGTACGCGGTGACGCTCACCGCGCTCAGGCGCTATGCGACAGCGCCGACGGTTCAGCCAGCAACGGGTGATGGCACTCCGCGCCGTGCGCCGCGACGCGGGGATCGGCTGCGCGCGAGGGGCGTTCGGATGCGCACACATCGGTCGCCTTCCAGCACCGGGTCCGGAAACGGCAGCCCGACGGGGGATTGAGCGGCGAGGGCACCTCACCCTTCAACAGGATCCGCTCGCCGCGGTCTGCCGCGTCGAGCTTTGGCGCCGCTGACATCAGGGCCGCGGTGTAGGGATGGTTCGGCGACTCGAAGACCGCTTCGGTGGGCCCTGATTCGATGATTCGGCCCAGGTACATCACGGCGACGCGGTCTGCGACGTGCCGGACCACCGAGAGATCGTGCGAGATGAACACGTACGCGATCCCGAGTTCCTTCTGCAGGTCGTTCAGGAGGTTCAGGACTTGCGCCTGCACCGAAAGGTCGAGCGCCGACACGGGTTCGTCGCAGATGATCACGTCCGGATTGAGTGCCAGCGCGCGGGCGATGCCGATGCGTTGACGCTGCCCTCCCGAAAATTCCTGCGGATACTTGTCCGCGGCCTTGGCGCCGAGACCGACCAGGTCGAGCAGGCCACGCACCCGCATGTCGCGGTCGGACCTGCTTTTGTGCATTCCCTTGTGGGTGCGCCACGGCTCGGCGATGATGTCACCCGCGGTCATCCGTGAGTTGAGAGATGCGTACGGGTCCTGGAACACCATCTGCACGCGGCGCCGGAACTTCAGCAGGTCCTTGCCGCGCAGGGTGAACGGATCGATGCCGTCGAACGAGACGCTGCCCGAGTCCGGGCGTTCGAGCATCATCAGGGTGCGGGCCAACGTCGACTTGCCGCAACCAGATTCACCGACGAGACCGAGGGTTTCCCCCCGGCCGACGTCCAGGGTGATGCCATCGAGTGCCGTCAAGCCGGACTTGCTGCCTGGCACCCGGAACGACTTGCGCAGATCGCGGACCTGGAGCAGTGGAGCTTCCGCCGTCCTCTCAGCCGCCGTATTCTCAGACATTGACAACCTCCTGCGGGAAGTGGCACGCGGCCCGGTGCCTGCTGCCGACGGTGTCCAGTGGAGGCCTGCTGATCCGGCAGACGTCCTGGACGAGTGGGCAGCGCGCCTGGTACGCACAGCCTTTGGGGATGGAGTGCAGATCCGGCGGTGCCCCGCCGATCGACTTGAGCTCGTCGCCACGGACCGCGTTCACGGGCACCGAATCGAGCAGGCCCTTGGTGTAGGGGTGCCTCGGATTGGCGAATACCTCTGACACCAGCCCGGTTTCGACGATGTTGCCGGCATACATCACCGCCACCCGGTCGGCTTCCTCGGCGACCAGCGCCAGGTCGTGGGTGATCAACACCATCGCCATGTCGTACTCGCTGCGCAGGCTGCGAAGCAGCGCCATGATCTGCGCCTGGACCGTGACGTCCAGGGCAGTGGTCGGCTCGTCGGCGATCAGGACGCGGGGGTTCAGCGCGACCGCCATCGCGATCAGCAGCCGTTGTCGCATGCCGCCGGAGAACTGGTGCGGGTAGGAGTTCAACCGCGCCTCGGGTTGCGGAATGCCAACGCGCGCCATCAGTTCGACGGCCTTTGCCTTGGCGTCCTTCGGCTTCATCCCATGGTGGATCTGAAAGGGCTCGGCGAGTTGGGTGCCGACCGTGTAGAGCGGGTTGAGAGCGGTGAGCGCATCCTGGAAGACGATCGCCAGCTCGGTGCCTGCCAGCCTGCGGCGGGCCTTGCGATCGACGGTCAGCAGGTCGGCCACGCCGTCGCGGCCGGTCAGTCTCGCGGATCCACCGGTGACCTCTGCGACGGGTTCGAGCAGGCCGACGAGCGCCGTCGCCGTCATCGACTTGCCACACCCGGACTCGCCGAGCAGCGCGAGCGTCTCGCCACGGCGGGCATCGAAGGACACCTCGTTGACGGCGCGCACGGTGCCGGAAATCGTGCGGATGTCGACGGTGAGCCCCTCGACCCGCAGCGCCGGGTCGACGTCGGCGGACGGACGTTCTGCGATGGCGGTCATGAGAGGGCCTTCGTGGTCTTGGTGAAGCGGGACAGTCGTTTCTGCGGCACGGTGAGCCGCCACCGCTGACCGGGATCGGTCGCGATCCTTGCCCAGGACGCGAGGATCGTGGCCGACACCGTGGTGATCACGATGGCCAGGCCGGGGAAGAACGACAGCCACCACGCCGAGTTCAAATAGGTGCGGCCCTGGCTGACCATGAGTCCCCAGCTGACGTCGGGGGGCTGGATGCCGATGCCCAGAAAGCTCAAGGAGCTCTCCGCCAGCATGACGTAGCAAAAGTCCAGGGTCGCGACGGTCAGCAGGGTCGGAAGGACGATCGGAAGCACGTGTCGGGTGATGATCGCCGACGTGCTGGCGCCGAAGGTGCGGGCGGCGTCGACGAACAACCGGCTCTGCAGCTCGGCCGACTCGGCGCGGGCCGTGCGCAGATAGACCGGGATGCGGGTAAGGGCAAGGACGGCAACGATGTTCGCCGCGCTCGGTGAGAACACGTAGAGGACGACGACGGCCAGCAGCAGCGAAGGGAAGCTCATGATCACGTCGGCCACCCGCATTGCGACTGTCTCCCGCCAACCCCGGTGGTACCCCGCCCACATGCCGATCAGGGACCCGATCACCGCCGAGATCACCACCGCGGGAATGGCAACCGACAGGGTGGTCCGACTTGCGACGATGAGCCTGGCCAGCATGCTGCGGCCCAGCGGATCGGTGCCGAGCACGTTCGCCCAGCCGTGCGCCAGCGTGAAGGGCGCCTGGTTGGAGTTGTCCAGGTCGATGGTGGTGGCGAAGTGACCCATCAGCATCGGTCCAAACAGTGCGGTGAGGAACACCAGAGCGAGCACGGCCGCGGCGCACGCGGCGACGCGATCGTTGGCCAACAGCCGGAACCAGACGGCCCGTCCGGACTTCTTCGAGGTGGCCTCGCCGACGATCGCCGTGGTCGGCTTGACGGGTACGAGGTCGAGTTGAGTGCTCATGTGGCTGTCTTCCTATACCCGTGCCGGTTCCCGGACGCGTGCGTCGAGCAGCGCGTAACAGGCGTCGATGGCGATGTTGAGGATGAAGATGCTGACGGCGGTGAGCAGCACCGCTGCCTGCAGGACGGCGAAGTCGCGCTGCAGGATCGCGTCGATCATGAGCTTTCCGATGCCCGGCCAACCGAAGATCGCCTCGACCACGACGGCGCCGTTGATCAGGCCCACCGCGAGGTCGCCCGCAACGGTCAGGGCAGGGGCGGCCGCGTTGCGGAGCGCATGGTGGGTGACCACCCGCAGGTCGCCGGCCCCCTTGCTCCTGGCCAGCCGCACGTACGGGGCCGACAGCGCCGAAACCATGGCGCCGCGGACGACCTGCGTCAGCACGCCAAGCGGACGGATCATCAGCGTGGCGATCGGGAGGATCCACGCCAGCGGCCCGTCGGTGCCCGAGGTCGGCAGCACACCAAGCAGCACGGCGAAGAGCCAAACCCCGGTGATCGCGAACCAGAAGTCCGGAATGCTCGCCGCGGTCATCGACAGCAGGCTGGAGAGTCGGTCGGCAAGCGAGTTGGGCCGGTAGGCAGCCCAGCAGCCGATGACCACGGCGCCGACGATGGCCAAGAGCATTGTCGTGAAGGCCAGTTGGAGCGTGGCGGGAAAGGCGCGGAACGCCATCTCCGATGCCGACTCCCCCGTCCGCAGCGACGTCCCGAAGTCGAGGTGAAGCACTCCCTTGAAGTAGTCGGCCAGCTGGGTCAGCATCGGCTGGTCGAACCCGTTCTTGGCGGCGAATTCGGTGCGCTGTTCGGGAGTCGCCGACTCGGGCAGGTAGAGGTTGGTCGGGTCACCGGTGAGCCTGGCGAGAAGGAACACGCCGAGCAGAACGATGATCAATGGCAGTGCGCTGGTGTACATCCGGCGCCTTACGAACGAGAACATGGGCTGTGTCTCCTCGTGCTACTGGGTGTTCGTACGGTCGGCCGATGCGAACGTCATCTCGGACAATCGCATTTCGTCACCGGTCGCGGAATTGGGCTGATAGTCGACGCGCGGCGACTTGCCGAGGATGCCCTTCATGTGGGCGAGGTAGGCCATCTGCATGATCTCCTGCGGTTCCTCGGCGAACAGTTTCGCGAACGCATCCTGGCGGGCCTGGCCGGTGAGGGCCTCCGCGGCCTCGATCTTCTTGTCGAATTCGACTGTGCCGTAGTCATTCTGCGGTCCGGTGCTGAGGATGTACTGATCCATCGTGAAGGCGGCATCGCCAGCCTGGTTGCCGTGCATGATCATCAACAGATACGGGCCGGTGTCGACCGGGAACGGGCGTAGCTGGTACTGCAGCTGTGATGCCGTGTCCATCATCTCGATCTTGACGTTGAGGCCGATGTCTGCGAGTTCGCTCTGGATCACCTCGACGGTCTCGGCGATCTTGGGGAACTGCGCCGTGCGGCCGATGAGCCGGATCTGGGTGTCGACCGGGACACCGTCGGCCTTGGCCTCGGCGACCAGCGCCTTCGCCTTTTCGGGATCGTGGGGCCACAGCGGCAATTCGTCGTTGTATCCCACGACGCCGGAGGGGATCAGCTGCGATGCCGGCTCGCCGAGACCTCGGAATAGCGCCTTCACTATGCCGGTGCGATTGACGGCGTAGTTGATCGCCTGCCGCACCCGCATGTCGTTGAGCGGCGCCTCGGTAGCCTGCATCCGCAGGGCGGTGGTCTCGTTGTTCTGGAACGGGACGCCGAGTGCGCCTGCTCCATCCTCGGGGCCCAGGCCGACGGCGATGTCGGTCTCGTCGTTGGTAATCATGGCGGCTCGGACGGTGCCCTCGCTGCGCCACTGATACTCGGCGCGGGCGAACGCGGGCGGCGGGCCCCAGTAGTGGGGATTGCGCGCCAGCGTCAGCTTCTGGCCGAAGTCCCAGTTCTCGATGGCGTAGGGGCCGGTGCCGATCGGTTCGCGGACCTTCTCGGTCATGCTGGTGCCGCGCGGCACCATCTCGACGAACGAAATGCGCAGCGGCAGAATCGGATCCGGCTTATCGGTGCCGATCGTCAAAGTGGTGTCGTTGGGCGCGGCGATCTTGAGCTTCTCGTCCCCGAACACGTATCCGTCGACGTTGCATTGCAGATCGGAGTTGACCGCGCGGTCGATCGCGAAGGCCGCGTCGTCGGCGGTGAAGGGCGCACCATTGGAGAAGGTGACACCGGAGCGGACGTCGAAGGTCCACTCGGTCGGGGAACTCTTGCGCCACCCGGTGGACAGCAGCGGTCGAAGGTCTCCGGAACTGGGGTCGCGCTCGATCAACGGTTCGCTGATGTTGGACCGCACCACGACTCCGGTCGACGTCAACGAGCTCTCACACGGCTCGAGCGTCGGCGGTTCCTGCGGCAGCACGATGCGCAGGGTGTTGGCGTCGTAACCACCGTGGCCGGAGTTGGCGACGGTGCAGCCGCTCGTCGCGACGGTGAGTACCGCGACGCCGACGGCGAAGGCCGCTCTCGAACTCATGTGTCCTCCAGGGCTGCTGGTGTGGCGTCCACGTATGTGGATACGACGTGTGATCGCAGACACACCGTAAGGACGGTGTTTTGCCAGCGTCAAGCCACCCGAACGGCCGAAAAGTCCGTCTGCTCATGGCCTGCTGACCGCACTCGATCCGACCAAAACAGGCGTTGAGCTGCGGATCCGGGTGGGCCCGTCGCGAGTTGATACCCTGCTGGCGCTGCCAATCGACCGTCCATGCAGGTTGGACATGAGTCCATGCTAATTCGGGGTTGGACGGGTATCCGCAGGTCGCCGTACCGTGGTGAGCACCATGAGTACTCGCCATCGCAGTCCCCAGAACCGGACCGTGCTGCAGGTCGGCCCGCTGAAGCCCTCGCTGGAGCAGACCCTCGCCGAGAACTACGCCGCATACCTGCTGCCGGTGGAGCCGTCCGAGCGCGAGGCGTTCCTGTCCTCGCACGGCGCAGAGATCACCGCGGCGGTGACCTCCGGCCGGACCGGAGTCGACGCCGCGTTGATGGCGGCACTTCCGAACCTCGGCGCGGTCGTCAACTTCGGGGTCGGATACGACACCACCGACGTCGACGCCGCCGCGGCGCGGGGCGTCGGCGTGAGCAATACGCCCGACGTCCTGACCGACTGTGTCGCGGATACCGCGGTGGGACTGATGATCGACGTGATGCGCCAGTTCTCGGCTGCGGACCGCTACGTCCGCGCTGGACAGTGGCCGCTCACCGGCAACTACCCACTGACCCGTCAGGTCAGCAACAGCCGGGTCGGCATCATCGGCCTCGGCCGCATCGGATCGGCAATTGCCCAGCGGCTCAGCGCATTCGGATGCACGATCTCCTACCACAACCGCAGTGAGAAGCCCGACTCCCCGTACACCTACGTCGAATCCCCCGTCGAACTCGCGCGCGGCGTGGACGTGCTGGTGGTCGCGGCGGCGGGCGGTAGCGGCACCCGGCAATTGGTCGACGCCGACGTGATCGACGCACTCGGCTCGTCGGGGTATCTGATCAACATCGCCCGTGGCAGCGTCGTCGACGAGCCGGCTCTGGTCGACGCACTCGCACACGGCCGGCTGGCGGGCGCGGGGCTCGACGTGTTCGCCGACGAGCCGAACGTGCCCGCCGAACTCCTGACATTGGACAACGTGGTGCTGTTGCCACACGTCGGAAGCGGCACCGTCGAGACGCGGGCGGCGATGGAGCAGCTCACGCTGCGCAACCTGGACGAGTTCCTGGAGTCGGGTCAGCTGGTGACGCCGGTGCCGATGCCCGCCACGACGTCGAGCTAGCTACTCGTCGAGCGGCCAGTTAAGACACGCTTTTCCCGTATTTGCGTGCGATAACTGGCCACTCGGCGTCAGTCGACGAGGTCATCGGTGGTCCACTCGCGCTGCGGCAGCACATCGCGCAGCAGGCGCAACAGCGCCGGGTTGGTGCTGTCACCCCGCCAGGCGGCATCGAGTTCGACGGGCCGCTCGCGGAAGGCGCCGATGGACCGGAATACCACGCCCTCCGGATGCAGCGTCGCCGCCGACGCTGGCACCAACGCAATCCCGATTCCGGATCGCACCAACACCAGCATGGTGTGCACCTGGGTGACGTACTGGACGTAGCGCGGGGTCGCGCCCGCGATGGTGAAGGTGCTGATCAGCAGGTCGTTGAAGTATCGGGCCTGCACCGGCGAGTACATGACGACGTCCTGACCGTCGAGGTCGTTGAGCGTCAACTGCCTGGCCAGATTCGCCAACGGGTGTCCAACGGGCAGGGCGGCGACGAGTTGTTCGTGCAGTAGCGGGCGCGACACGATCCCCGGCCGCTTCACCGGGGGACGGACCATGCCCAGATCGATCTCGCCCGTCATAAGGCCCTCGAGCTGGACAGCCGTAACCATCTCGCGCAGTTCGAGTTTCACGTCGGGAAGCTGATCCCTGGCGCGCTCGAGCAGGCGGGGCAGCACCGCGTGTGCCGACGCGGCGGTGAAGCCGACCACGACGGTGCCGAGATCTCCTGCCGGGATTCGCTTGACGGTCAGCGCCGCACCCTCGGCCAATTGCAGGATCCGGCGCGCGTCGGGAAGGAACGCGACCCCCGCGGGGGTGAGGGTGACCGACCTGGTGGTGCGATCGATGAGCTGAACGCCGAGCTCGGATTCCAGCTGCTGGATCTGTCTGCTCAGCGGCGGCTGCGTCATGTGCAACCGCTCGGCGGCACGGCCGAAGTGGAGCTCCTCGGCAACGGCGATGAAACAGGACAACCGGGCCAAGGAAAACAAGGCAAACTCCGATGCACTCTCAGTATGAGCTGCCCGAGAACGACGCAGATCAGGTATGAGTGTAGCTACCAGCGCGGACTGCTGGCCTCGAATTCCGGGTGGATGCTCTGCATGTAGCCGGTGTCGTCGCGATTGCGGATGCCACACCGGACGTACTGCTCGTGAAGGGCGCCGAGCGCCTCGTCGTCGATCTCGACGCCAAGGCCTGGCGTGGTCGGCACCGCCACCGCACCATCGCGGATGCCCAGCACCCCCGCCTTGACCACATCCTCGGTCTTCCACGGCCAGTGGGTATCGCAAGCGTAGCTGAGGTTCGGGGTGGCGCCTGCCAGGTGCACCATCGCCGCCAGGCTGATGCCAAGGTGCGAGTTCGAGTGCATCGACAGTCCGAGCCCGAAGGTGTCGCAGATGCCGGCCAGAAGTCGCGACCGCTGCAGGCCACCCCAGTAGTGATGGTCCGAGAGCACCACCTTGACGGAGTCCTTGGCGAGCGCCGGTGCCACGTGATCGAATGCGACGACACACATGTTGGTGGCCAACGGCATCGGCGACTGGGCGGCGACGTCGGCCATGCCGTCCAGGCCGGGGGTCGGGTCCTCCAGGTATTCGAGGATGCCCGCGAGGCCCGCTGCTACCTTCACCGACGTCTGCGGCGTCCACGCGGCATTGGGGTCGAGTCGTAGCGGATGGCCGGGAAAGGCCTCGCGCAGCGCCTCGACGGCCTTCATCTCCTCATCGGGCGGGAATACGCCACCCTTGAGTTTGATTGCCGTGAAACCATATTCGTCGACCATGCGCCTGGCTTGGGCGACGATCCCCGCCGGGTCGAGTGCCTCACCCCAGCTGTCGGGCTGCCCGCCGGGATGGGCCGCCCACTTGTAGAACAGGTACGCGCTGAACGGCACCGCGTCGCGGACCTTGCCGCCGAGAAGGTCGGAGACCGGCCGCCCGGTGGCGTGTCCCTGCACGTCGAGGCAGGCCACCTCGAACGGGGAGAACACCTGATCGACGGCGCTCGCCGAGGTGATCATGCCCGCGGTGCCCACCGCGGCGTCGTCACCTCGAAGCCGGTCGGCGATGGCGGCGCGAATCTCGTTGAGCGCGAAGACGTCCAGGCCGAGGACCGCACCGACTGCTGCTTCGAGCCGGGCCAGGTGCTTGTCGTCGGCGTACGTCTCCCCCAGTCCGACCAGGCCGACGTCGGTGTCCAACTGGATGATCGCGCGCAGCGCGAATGGCTCGTGCACGCCTACCGTGTTGAGTAGCGGCGGGTCGGCGAAGGCGACCGGTGTGATGCGGGCGCCCGTGATGCGGATCGCGCCTGCCGCCATTAGCGCGCGACCGCGAGTTCGTCCGCAATCACCGCGCGTCCCGCCGCAATGATCTGCGCGAGCGCGTCGAGGTCCTCGGGCGACGGCATGATCAGCGGCGGTCGAACCGGTCCTGCCGCAAGGCCTTCCATGGTGACGCCCGCCTTGATCAGCGATACCGCGTAGCCGGGCACCGTATCCCGCAACCGGACCAGCGGGTGGAAGAACTCGCGCAGCAGCGCGGTGACGAGCTCGTCGTCGTCCCGTTCCAGGCCGTCGTAGAAGGCCAGGGCCAACTCGGGGGCGAACGCGAACGTCGCCGACGAGTAGAGGGTGACGCCGATCGCCCGGTACGCCTGTTGCGACACCTCGGCAGTCGGCAGGCCGTTGAAGAACTGGAACGGCTTGCCGGTGGGCTCGAGTGCATCGGTGACGGCACGCACGATGCGGGCCACCAAATCGACGTCGCCGGTACCGTCCTTGAACCCGACCACGGTGGGCAGGTGTGCGACCTCGACCGCCGAAGCCTCGGTGTAGCGGGCATTCCCGCGGTTGTAGACGATCAACGGCAGGTCGGTGGCACCCGCGACGGCGCGGGTGTAGTCCACCAGTCCGCGCTGAGGCATCGTGACCAGGTAGGGCGGCAAGAGAAGCAACCCGTCAGCGGCTGCCTCGGCGGCCGCCTTGGCGAAGATCTTGGCCTGGGCGACCGAACCGCCCGCGCCCGCGTAGACCGGCACCCGGCCACCCGTCGCCTCGACCGCGGTGCGGACGACGCCGGCGAACTCACCGGTCTCGAGGGCGTGGAATTCGCCTGTGCCACAAGCGACGAAGACTCCACCCGGCCCAGCGTCGACACCCTCGGCGACGTGCTCGGCGAGCCTCGCGAGGTCGACGTCACCGCTCTCGGTGAAGGGGGTGACGGGGAAGAAAAGTACGCCGTCCAGCATGTCGTGACTCCTTGGTCGCAATGTCGTTGGTCAGTCTTGGGTGAGTTTGCCGTCGATGCGGCGCCACAGTCCTTCGGGATTTCCATCCGCGATTGCACTGGGCAGCAACGACTTCGGCACGTCCTGATAGCACACCGGCCGAAGGAAGCGCTCGATGGCACGAGCCCCGACGGAGGTCGTCCGCGAGTCCGAAGTCGCAGGTGACGGCCCACCGTGGACCATTGCGTACCCGACCTCGACACCGGTCGGCCAACCGTTGAACAGGATGCGGCCGACCTTCAGCTCCAGCAGCGCGAGCAGGTCGGCGGCCTGGTCGTGATCGGAGTCGTCGGCGTGCAGCGTCGCCGTCAGCTGGCCTTCGAGATGAGCTGCCACCGAGGCCATCTCGTCGGCATCGGCACATCGGACGACCACGCTCGACGCGCCGAACACCTCTGCCTGCAACACCTCCGAGTCCCGGAAGGTCGCGGCATCGGTGCTGAACAGCGCGGCCCGGCACGTCGTCCGGTCATCACCGGCCGCTCCGCGCACGACGAGGTCGGCATCGGAATCGAGCGCAGTGACTCCCCTGGCGTAGCTCGCGGCGATGTTCGGCGTCAGCATTGGGGTGGCCTGCGCCTGCCCGATCGCATCCTTGGCGGCCGCGACGAACGCATCGAGGTCGGGCCCGTCAACGGCGATGACGAGGCCGGGGTTCGTGCAGAACTGTCCCGATCCCATCGTCAGCGACGCGGCGAACGCGCGGCCCAGGTCGGCCCCGCGGCTGGCCAGCGCCCCGTCGAGCAGGAACACCGGGTTGATGGAGCTCATCTCGGCGTAGACGGGGATGGGTTCCTGGCGGGCGGCGGCCGCAGCGACCAAGGCCAGTCCGCCGGAACGTGATCCGGTGAAGCCCACTGCCTTGATCCGCGGATCCGTGACGAGCGCGGTGCCCAGTTCAGGGCCGTCGCCGAACAGCATCGAGAACGTGCCGGTTGGCAGCCCCGACGCTGCGACGGCGGCACTGACGGCGCGGCCGACCAGTTCGGAGGTCCCTGGATGGGCGTCGTGTGCCTTGACGACGACGGGGCACCCCGAAGCAAGGGCTGAGGCGGTGTCACCCCCCGCGACGGAGAATGCGAGCGGAAAGTTGCTGGCGCCGAACACCGCAACGGGTCCGAGCGGTACTGAGCGTTGGCGGAGGTCGGGGCGCGGCAACGGCGTCCGGTCGGGTCGGGCGGGATCTATCCTGGCCTCGTTCCAGCTGCCCTCCCGCAACACCTCGGCGAACAGTCGCAGCTGTCCGGTGGTGCGGCCAACCTCCCCGGCGATGCGCGCCTGGGGCAGGCCAGTCTCGGCAGACGCCCTCGCGACCAGTGCGTCGCGGAGCGCTTCGACGTTGTCGGCGATCTGGTCGAGGAAGGCGGCGCGACGCTCGGAGGTGGTGGCGCGGTACTCGCCGAAGGCGGCGGCCGCCGCAGCACACGCGGCCTCGACGTGCGAGGCGTCGCCATAGCGGTAGCCGGGTTCGAGATCGGTGCCCGCGGCGGGGTCGAAGGCGTGGATCTCGGTCCCGCTGCCCGCTACCAGCTCGCCGGCGATGATCATCCGGCCGATCAGAGTGTCCGTGAGTGCGGTGTCGAATGTCGTCACGCGGTCAACGCTAAGTCTCAGATCAATACGTGTCCAAGACCGATATCGCACCGACTAATGCAGGGCCTGCATTAGTCGGTGGTGCCCGTCAGGCGGACTTGGCGCCGCGCAGCACCAATCGTTGCAGCACGTCCTGACCAAGCCGGCGCAGGTCCACGCGGGGAGACGCGGAAATGAGGGTGACGCCGTCCGCGACGCCCGCCACCTCGATGTCGGAGATCAGCCCGGTCAGCCCATCGACGGTGCCTGCATAGCGCAGTGTCCCGTCGTCGACGGCCGCCAGATCTCGCACCGAACGGAAGTCCGACGCAACCGCCACCGTGATGTCGAGGATCACCTCGACATCGCCGCGATCGGACCGGATCCGCGCGCGCCCGCGCTGGGCCCGCTGAAGGTCAGGCGCCGCCAATCGAACGGCGGGTTCGCCACCGGTCGTCAGCTCGCTCCAGTCGTCTCCAGCCCCATCCACCACGAATAGCCGCACTCCCGCGACGCTAGGCATGCCGTGACGAGCAGGCGATGGTTGCAATCACGTGGAATCCATTGAGATGACGTGCCGCGGCGGTGGGCGAGGCGCGGAGGCTTAGTAGTTTGTACCCGTGACACTGGACCCCCGGCCGGACATCCCCGCGCAGTACCTGTTGTCACCATCGGCGCCGGAACCACGCACGTTGATCGACATCCTGCACGCGACCGCCGAACGTCATCCCGACGCCCCCGCACTCGATGACGGCGACGTACAGCTGACGTATTCGGAGCTGATCGCCGACATCGAGGAGAGCGTGGCGTGGCTGGCCGCGCGGGGGATCGGTCGCGGCGACCGGATCGGCATCCGGATGCCGTCGGGCAGCTACGCGCTCTACGTCGCCATCCTCTCGGCGCTGGCCACCGGCGCCGCCTACGTGCCGGTCGATGCCGACGATCCCCAGGAGCGAGCCGATCTGGTCTTCGGCGAAGCCGGGGTGGTGGCGATCATCACCGAGCAGGGGCTGATCCGCGGACCTGGCTCGTCCCGCGGTTGGCGCGCCGGCAAGCCACTCGTCCGTGACGACGCCTGGATCATCTTCACCTCCGGCTCCACCGGCACCCCCAAGGGCGTGGCGGTGACGCACCGCAATGCCGCCGCGTTCGTCGATGCCGAGGCCATGGTCCTGCTCCGAGACAACCCCATCGGTCCTGGCGACCGGGTGCTGGCGGGCCTCTCCGTGGCGTTCGACGCGTCGTGCGAGGAGATGTGGCTGGCGTGGCGGTACGGCGCGTGTCTGGTGCCCGCTCCCCGCTCGCTGGTACGGAGCGGCATGGACCTGGGTCCGTGGCTGGTGTCGCGCGACATCACGGTGGTGTCGACGGTGCCGACGCTGGCGGCGCTGTGGCCCGCCGAGGCGCTCGAAGCCGTGCGGCTGCTGATCTTCGGCGGCGAGGCATGCCCGCCCGAACTCGCCGACCGGCTGGCGACGGGCCCTGACTCGGCTGGCCGCGAGGTGTGGAACACCTACGGCCCGACCGAGGCGACCGTCGTCGCGTGCCTGGCCCCCCTCGGCAGCGGTCCCGTCAGCATCGGCCTACCGCTGCCGGGCTGGGACCTGGCCGTCGTCGACTCCGGCGGCAACCCGGTCACCCTCGGCGAGGTCGGCGAGCTGGTGATCGGCGGCGTCGGCCTGGCCCGCTACCTCGATCCGGACAAGGACGCCGAGAAGTACGCGCCGATGCCCACCCTGGAGTGGTCGCGCGCCTACCGCAGCGGCGACCTGGTCCGGCTGGAATCGGACGGCCTCTACTTCCAGGGCCGCGCCGACGACCAGGTAAAGGTCGGCGGTCGGCGCATCGAACTCGGCGAGGTCGACTCGGCGTTGATGAACCTGCCCGGCGTCAGCGGCGGTGCGGCCGCCGTCCGGCGGACCCCGAGCGGCACTCCCCTCCTGGTCGGCTACATCGCGAGCGCCGACCCCGAGTTCAATCTCGCGGTCGCCCGCGAAGCGCTTGCCGACTCGCTGCCCGCCGCGCTGGTGCCCAGGCTCGTCCTCCTCGACGAACTGCCGACAAGAACCTCGGGCAAGGTCGACCGCGACGCGCTGCCCTGGCCGTTGGCGAACTCACTCGGCGACACCGGCGACGATCACGACCTCAGCGGCACCACCGGCTGGCTGGCCGGGCTGTGGCGCGACGTGCTCGCCGCCCCGGTCGCCGGACCCGAGGAGGACTTCTTCGCGCTCGGCGGCGGCTCGCTCTCGGCTGCGCAACTGGTGGCCGCGCTGCGAGCGAAGCACCCGGAGGTGACGGTCGCCGACCTGTACGACCACCCCCGGCTCGGCTCGCTGGCCGGTTACCTCGACGAGCTCGACCCTCCGCCTGCCGTCGAAACCCGCGTCGTCGCACCCGTTTCCCGGCTGACGCAGCTCGCGCAGGTCGTCTCATCGGTGCCACTGGCCACGTTGGCGGGCATGCAGTGGGTGGTGTGGCTGGCACTGCTGAACGACGTCGCCGCCAGGTGGCAGCTGCTGCCGTGGGCGGTGACCGTCGACTGGTGGCTGCTGCTGGCGGGCTTCGGGGTCTTCGTCACTCCACTGGGCCGCATGACCATCGCGGTAGTCGGCGCGCGCATCCTCATCGGCAGCCTGGCACCCGGCACCTACCGCCGCGGCGGCACCGTCCACCTGAGGGTCTGGCTCGCCGAGCGCCTCGGGGCGGCGAGCGGTGCCGAAAACCTCGCGGGCGCACCATGGTTGGTGTACTACGCCCGCGCGCTCGGCAATCGGGTGGGCAAGGGTGTCGACCTGCACTCGTCCCCGCCCGTCACCGGAATGCTGACGCTGGGCCATCGCTGCTCCATCGAGCCGGAGGTGGATCTCACCGGCCACTGGATCGACGGTGACCTCTTCCACGTCGGAGCGATCAGCGTCGGCAACGACGCCACCGTCGGCGCCAGGACCACGCTGCTCCCCGGTGCCGTGATCGGCAAGAACGCCGACGTCGCACCGGGATCCGGTGTGGTCGGCAAGGTGAAGGCAGGCCAGTACTGGAAGGGCTCGCCAGCCATGAAGTCCGGCAAGGCACGCCATCCGTGGCCCGACGAGCGACCGCCACGGGCGCCACTCTGGGTGGCGATGTACGGCGTCACCTCGATCCTGCTCGGCGCGGTACCACTGCTGGCCCTCGGCGCGGGGCTCGCCGTGGTGGGCTGGGCCATCCGCGACAGCGTCTCGTTGGCGGACGCGGTCGGGGCCGCGCTCGCCTGGACCCCCGTCGCCACTGTCGTCGCAGTGGTGTTCTACGCGCTGCTGACGGTGCTCGGCGTCCGACTGATGGCGATCGGCCTTCGCGAGGGTTACCACCCAGTGCGCAGCAGGGTCGGTTGGCAGCTGTGGACCACCGAACGATTGATGGACGCCGCCCGCAACTACCTGTTCCCGATCTACGCCAGCCTGCTGACACCGGGCTGGATGAGACTGCTCGGCGCGAAGATCGGCCGTGGCACCGAGATCTCGACGACGCTGATGACCCCGAAGTTCACCGTCGTCGAGGACGGCGCCTTCCTAGCCGACGACACCATGGTCGCTTCCTACGAACTCGGCGGAGGCTGGATTCACATCGCCACGGCGACCATCGGCAAGCGCGCGTTCCTCGGCAACTCGGGCATCACCCAGCCGGGCCGCCGCGTCCCCAACGACGGGCTGGTCGCCGTGCTCAGCGCAACACCACACAAGGCCAAGGCGGGCTCGTCGTGGCTTGGCAGCCCGCCGATCCGGTTGCGCAGGCAACCGACGGCGGCCGACGCGCTGCGCACCTTTCACCCCTCGCACAAACTCAAACTCCTCCGCGGCCTCGTCGAGACGTGCCGGGTGCTGCCGATGATCATCACGTTCGCCATCGGCGTCGCGGTGCTCGGCGGGTTGCAAGCGCTGGCAATCGAATTCGGGTGGCTGTGGACGTCACTCGCCTGCGGGCTGGTGTTGCTGGTCACCGGCGCGGTGGCGGGCACCATCGCCGTGCTCGCCAAGTGGCTGTGGGTGGGGCGCATCGCGGCGAAGGAACATCCGCTGTGGTCGTCGTTCGTGTGGCGAAACGAAGTGTCCGACACGTTCGTCGAGACGGTGGCCGCGCCATGGTTCGCCAGGGCGGCAAGCGGAACTCCGGTGATGAATCTGTGGCTGCGGGCCCTTGGCGCCTCGATCGGTCGCGGAGTCTGGTGCGAGACGTACTGGCTGCCGGAGGCGGACCTGGTCACCGTGGGCAAGGGCGCCACCGTCAGCCGCGGTTGCGTCGTCCAAACCCACCTGTTCCACGATCGGATCATGCGACTCGACACCGTCACCGTGGAGGACGGGGCGACGCTCGGGCCGCACTGCGTGGCACTGCCTGCCTCGAAGATCGGGGCGGGTGCCACCGTCGGCCCCGCGTCGCTGGTGATGCGCGGCGACGAGGTGCCGCCGTCGTCGCGCTGGCAGGGCAACCCGATCGCGCCGTGGGGCCCGAAGCGAAAGAAGCGTGGCGCCTCGGGCGCCAAGACCACCAAGAACGCCGGAGAAGACGCCGCGTGACGCGTTTCAAGAAGTCGGGAGGGGCAACCCCACCCGTCATCGACCCCTACCTTCCCGGCAACGGCAACTTCGGCTACCGAGTCTCGCGCTACGAACTCGACCTCGAGTACAAGGTCAACATCAACCGGCTCGCCGGCACCGCCACCATTACCGCGGTGACACTTGCGTCGCTGAAGGCCTTCAGCCTGGATCTGTCGGACGCGCTTGCCGTGTCGAAGGTTTCGGTGAACGGCCACCGGCCCGCGAACTTCGGCCGCACCCGCGGAAAACTGAACATCACGCTGTCCTCGGCCCTGCCCGCCGGTGCCGCACTCTCGATCACCGTGCGCTACGGGGGCACCCCGAAACCCATCCAATCCCTGTGGGGTGAAGTCGGATTCGAGGAGCTGACCAGTGGCGCACTGGTCGCAGGTCAGCCCAACGGCGCGGCATCCTGGTTCCCGTGCGATGACCATCCGAGCAGCAAGGCCAGCTACCGCGTCGCGATTTCGTGCGAGAACCCCTACTTCGCGTTGGCCAACGGCAAGCTGGAGTCCCGCCGGACCAGGGCCGCGATGACCACCTGGACCTACGAGCAGCCCGAGCCCACCTCGACGTATCTGATGACGCTGCAGATCGGACCCTACGAACATCACCGGCTCGCCAAGTCGCCGGTGCCGATGAACGCCGTTCTGCCGCAACGCTTGCGCAACGACTTCGAACACGACTTCGGACGTCAGCCCCAGATGATGAAGCTCTTCGTCAAGCTGTTCGGCCCCTACCCGCTGTCGAACGGTTACACCGTGGTGGTCACCGACGACGATCTCGAGATTCCACTTGAGGCACAAGGTATTTCGATCTTCGGCGCCAATTTTTGCGATGGCAGCCGCCACGCCGAGAGGTTGATCGCGCACGAGCTCGCGCACCAGTGGTTCGGCAATTCGGTCACCGCCAGACGCTGGCGGGACATCTGGCTGCACGAGGGCTTCGCCTGCTACGCCGAGTGGTTGTGGTCCGAGGAATCCGGCGGCCGCACCGCTGACGAGCACGCCCGCCACTACCACCATCGCCTACAGAACTCGCCGCAGGATCTGCTGCTGTCGGACCCGGGGCCGCGGGACATGTTCGACGACCGGGTCTACAAGCGCGGTGCGCTCACCCTGCACGTGCTGCGCACTGCCATCGGCGATGAGAACTTCTTCAAGCTGTTGCAGGACTGGACGACTCGGCACCGCCACGGCACTGCGGTCACCGACGACTTCACCGGGCTTGCCGCCAACTACGCCGACGATTCGTTGCGCCCGCTGTGGCGGGCATGGCTGTACTCGACCGACGTCCCAGACCTGTGACCGACGGCGCGGTCTCGATCCCGTCCAGCGGACCGGCGGACCCCTCCCAGGGGCCCGTCACCAGGAGCAGCGTCATCCGGGTCGGCGCGGCAACGGTCATCAGCGCGCTGTGCGGATATGCGGTGCTCTACCTCGCCGCGCGGAACCTCGAACCGGCCGGCTTCTCGGTCTTCGCGGTGTTCTGGGGCGCCTTCGGACTGTTCGCGGGCGCCTCCAACGGGCTGCTTCAGGAGTCGACGCGCGAGGTCCGCCAGGCCAGACAGTTGGGGAACTTCGACGGACCCCGCTCCAGCCCCGCTCGCGTCGCGGCGGGTGTCGGCTTGGTGTCTGCGGTCGCGATCGTCGGCACCTCGCCGCTGTGGTCCTGGCACGTATTCGCCGAGTCCCGGCTGCTGAGCGTCGCCCTGCTGGCCGGCGGGCTGGCCGGATTCTGCGTGCACGCCACGCTGCTTGGCATGCTGGCAGGAGTCGACCGCTGGTCGCAGTACGGGACGCTCATCGTCGGGGACGCCGCCATGCGGGTGACCGTCGCCACGATCACGTTCCTGCTCGGCTGGGGCCTCGTCGGCTACCTGTGGGCGACGGTCGCCGGGGCCTTCGCGTGGTTGTTGCTGCTGCTGGCGTCCCCGTCCTCCCGCGCCGCGGCCCGCCTCGTCACGCCAGGCACGACGGCAGTCTTTCTGCGCGGCGCGTCGCACTCGATCGCGGCGGCGGGGGCCAGCGCGATCCTGATCATGGGTTTCCCCGTGCTGCTCAAGGCGACGTCGGCGGACCTCGGAGCGGCCGGCGGGGTCGTCATCCTCGGGGTCACCCTGACTCGGGCGCCACTGCTGGTGCCCCTGACGGCAATGCAGGGGAATCTGATCGCGCACTTCGTTGACCAACGGCAACGCCGGCTGCGGTCGTTGGTGGCGCCGGTGGCCGTCTTGGCCATTCTCGGCGCCGCGGCGGTCCTGGTCGCCGGACTCTTGGGGCCATGGCTGCTGCGCACTGCCTTCGGACCCGGCTATCAGTTGGGCGGCGCACTGCTGGCCTGGTTCACCGCCGCGGCGGTCATGATCGCGCTGCTGACGCTGACCGGTGCCGCGACGGTCGCCGCGGCATTGCACCGGGCGTACGCCGTCGGATGGATCAGCGCGACGCTGGCGTCGACGGTGCTGCTGCTCCTGCCTTGGCCGTTGGAGACCCGCACCGTGGCGGCACTGCTGTGCGGTCCGTTGGTCGGAATCGCCGTGCACGTCGTCGCGCTGGCCAGAGTGCCCGCGACGTAACCGTGTAGTTTTCGGATTGACATGCGAGGCAACCCCTACGACAGCCGTTATGAAGGCGTGTGGATCGTGATCCCGGCCTTCAACGAGGCGACCGTCATCTCCGACGTCGTCGCCGACGTTCGTTCCGTCTTCGACAACGTGGTGTGCGTCGACGACGGCAGCCGCGACGACACCGCCGACCAGGCGTGGCAGGCCGGCGCGCACGTCGTGCGTCACCCCGTCAACCTCGGTCAGGGCGCCGCGATCCAGACCGGCATCGAGTACGCCCGCAGCCGACCGGGCGCAAAGGTCTTCGCCACCTTCGACGCCGACGGCCAGCACCGCGTGCAGGACGTGCTGCGGATGATCGACCGTCTGCGCGCAGAAGATCTCGACATCGTGGTTGGCACCCGCTTCGCAGACAGCACGCCGAACAACATGCCTGCGTTGCGACGCGTGCTGTTCCCGTTGATCGCCAAACTCAGCCCAAGCAGTCGCAAGCTCGGACTGACCGACGCCCACAACGGTCTGCGGGTGTTCAACAAGACCGTCGCCGACGGGCTCAACCTGACGATGAGCGGCATGGCGCACGCCAGCGAGATCGTCGCCGTGATCGGCGAAAACGGTTGGCGGGTGGCCGAAGAACCCGTCGAGATTCTGTACACCGACTATTCGATGTCGAAGGGTCAGCCGCTGGTGAACGGCGTCAACATCATCTTCGACGGGCTGCTGCGGAAGAGGATGCGCCGATGAACTGGATTCAAGTTCTGCTGATCGTGGCAATCGTCACGCTGCTGGTGTACCTGCTGCGGTCGCGGCGCAGCGCGCAAGCCAAGGCGTGGGTGAAGGTCGGTTACGTCCTGTTCGTCCTCGCCGCCGTGTACGCGATCGTCCGACCCGACGACACCACGGTGGTGGCGAACTGGCTCGGCGTCGCCCGCGGAGCCGATCTGCTCGAGTACGCGCTGATCGTGGCCTTCCTGTTCACCACGATCAGCACCTACATGCGCTTCAAGGATCTCGAGCTGAAGTACGCGCAGCTCGCCCGCGCGGTCGCGCTCGAAGGCGCGCGCGTCCCCGAAACCCGCTAACCCCGAACTTGGGTGCGCCTACCGGCGGAGAGCGCCGGTGCGCACGCCGAAATCACTCGAGTTGGACGCGGAAGAAGTCGACCGTCCGTGCGATGCCGTCGGCGAGCGGCACCTCCGGCGCCCACCCGAGAACGGCCTTGGCCCGGCTGTTGTCGAGGCACGACCGCCGAACGTCGCCGAGGCGCGGTGGATGCAGCTCGGGCTCGTCGGGCGCACCGGCTGCCGCGGCGATTGCCGTGTGAAGTTGACGTGTCGAGGTCTCGACTCCGGTGCCGGTGTTGAAGCGCAGCCCGCTGCCCGCCTCGCCGCCCGCTCTCACGAACGCGTCGACCACGTCGTCGACGAACACGTAGTCACGGGTGTCGGAGCCGTCACCGAAGATCTTCGTCGACCTACCCGAGAGCAGGGCCTTGGCGAAGATCGCGACGACGCCCGCCTCGCCGTGGGGATCCTGCCGTGGCCCGTAGACGTTGGCGGGCGCGATGAACGAGCAGTCCAGGTCGTACAGATTGCGGAACATGTTGAGGTACACCTCGCCGCAGACCTTGCTGGCGGCATAGGGCGACGCCGGGTTGACGGGCACGTCCTCGCTGGTCGGGTAGACCGGTGGGACGCCGTAGACCGAGCCGCCCGAACTGGTGTGGACGATCTTGCGAACCCCCGCCCTGCGCGCCGCCTCGGCGAGTCGCACCGTGCCGACGACGTTGACGCTGGAGTCGAACTGCGCGTCCTCGACCGAGCGTGAGACCGAGATCTGCGCCGCCAGGTGAAAGATCACCTCGGGGTTGGTGTCGGCGATCAAACCGAGCAGGTCGGCGTCGACGATGTCGGCCTTGGCGAACTCGTAGGTGTCATGGCGCTCCGCACCGACGATGTTGACGCTGTTGCCCGAGCTGAGGTCGTCAACGCCGATGACTGTGTGACCGTCGGCGAGCAGTCGATCTACCAGCGTTGATCCGATGAAGCCTGCGGCCCCGGTGACGAGTGTGCGCACCGGGTCACCATACCGACGCCGAGGAGCGGTCCGTACAGTCGGCAGCGGTGATTCGGCGGGCGTGGGCAGGACTCCTTCGGCGACCCGGGGACCATTGGGTAGACTGGGCCGCCGTTTTGCTGATCGTGGCGCAGACGGCAGCCCGTGCGGTGCTGGCGTTCCATGGCTATTTCTACTGGGACGACCTGATCCTGATCGCCAGGGCAGGCACCCACAACCTGCTGGCGCCGGCGTATCTATTCGACGATCACGACGGCCACGTCATGCCCGCCGCCTTCCTCGTCGCGGGCGGCATCGCCAAGCTCGCCCCGTTCAGCTGGATCGGTCCCGCCATCAGCCTGGTGGTGTTGCAGCTCGTGGCGTCGCTGGCGATGCTTCGCGCGCTGCACGTGATTCTCGGGTGGCGGCCGGTGCTGCTGATCCCGCTGACCTTCGCGCTCTTCACCCCGCTGGCGCTGCCTGCGTTCGCCTGGTGGGCGGCCGCCCTGAATGCGCTGCCGATGATCGCGGCCATGGCGTGGGTCTGCGCCGACGCGATCCTGTTGATCCGGACCGGCAATCAGCGCTATGCGCTCACCGGCACTGCCGTGTTCTTCCTCGGGCTGCTGTTCTTCGAGAAGGCCGCGGTCATTCCCTTCGTCGCGTTTGCCGTCACGGCACTGCTGGCCTACGCGCTTGGCGACCGAGCGGCGTGCAAGACGGTGTGGCACGGCGGTTTTCGACTGTGGACGGCCTCTGGGGTACTGACGGCCGGATGGATCGGCGTCTATCTGGTCGTCGTCGACCAACGCCGCTGGACACTCGACATCCCCATGACCGGAGACCTGCTGGCGCGGTCAATGACACACGGCATCGTGCCTGCCCTGATCGGTGGACCGTGGCAGTGGGAGCGTTGGGCACCGTCGTCGCCGTGGGCGTTGCCGCAGTGGCCCGTGATGGTGGTCGGCTGGCTGGTGCTGGCGGCCGTCGTCGCCGTGTCCGTCGCACGCAAGGAACACGCCCGCACGCTCTGGCTGGCCGCGTTGGCGTATGCCGCGGCCTGTCAGCTGCCGATATACCTCATGCGGTCGTCGCGATTCACCGCCATCGAGTTGGCCCAGACGCTGCGCTATCTTCCCGACCTGGCCGTGGTGCTGGCGTTGTTGGCCGCCATCGGGTTCTGTGCGCCGAATCGGGCGTCGTCGGCCCGGCTGGACGCCTCGCGTACGCGCGCTGCGGTGGTCGTCTCCTGCGCAGCTCTCTTCGTGGTCAGCTGCGGGTACTCGACCGTCACGTTCACGACGCGATGGCTCGACAATCCGACCCGCTCCTACGTCGCCAACGTGCTGGCCAGCCTTGCCGAGGCCGACGCCGCCACCACGGCACCGCTGCTCGACCAGGAGGTCGATCCGCTGATCCTGCAACGCTTCGCGTGGCCGGACAATCTGTTCAGTCACGTGTTCGCCCTCGTGCAGAACCGACCCGAGTTCAGCACCAGCACAACGAATCTGCGTACCTTCGACCGGAAGGGTCACCTGGTCGACGCCCAGGTGACGTGGGTGCGCCACACCTTGCCAGGGCCGAAGCCCCAGTGCGGCTACCTCGTTCAGCCCGACGCTCCCGTCCGGATGCCGCTCGACGGCCCGATGCTGCCTACGGAGTGGACGGCCGAGATCAACTACCTGGCCAACAGCGACGGTTCGATGACGTTCGCGCTGTCCGACGGTGACGCGACCAGGGTGCCGGTGCACCCCGGACTCAACCGCGTCTTCGTCCGGCTGTCCGGTGCCGGGGACGCGGTCGTCGCCAGCGCCAACACCTCCGCATTGTCGGTGTGCCTGGCGTCCGGCCCGGTGGGGTACGTAGCACCACCCTAAGGTGGTAAGCATGACTAACTTACGGGACGAGGGCCTGAAGGTATTCCGCGAGTTGTTACCAGGCGTCCTCCCCGAAGGAGACGTCGACTTCGGGCAGGACGGCTTCGCGCCAGAACTGATGGACATCGGCGTCGAGAGCGTCTTCGGCAGGCTGTGGACGCGCGACGGCCTCGGCCGCCGCGATCGGAGCCTCGTCACGCTGGGCATGCTCATCGCGTTGCGCGCTACCGACGAACTCGAAGCGCACTTCAAGATCGCGCGCACCAACGGCCTGACGGACGAGGAACTGGCCGAGGTGATTTACCACGCCAGCGGGTACGCGGGCTTCCCCGCAGCGTCCTCGGCGCGGAACGCCGCCGTGAGGGCGCTCGCCGAGGACTGATCGCCTGGGTTTGAACGAGGGCCGCCTCCGTGGGATCGAATCGTCCACCCCATGGAGGCGATCATGAACCGACGGCCGAGTCCCGCCCTTGGCGGATCGCCTTGGTGACCTGGCTGAGGTTGAACTGCCACCGCTCCACCAGTCGGAAGCCGAGTTCACGCGGAACCCAGAAGGCATTCGCCGTCGCAAATCGCGGACCGGGCGGAAGTGCGAATCCCGCCTCGTGCGCCGCCAGTGTTGAATCTTTCTGCGAGACAGTCCATATCGTCGAGCATCTCGCAATCCGGTAGGCAACTGTGAACGGCGCGAGATTTTCGTCCCAAAGAGTGCCCATCGAGGTCGCCGATCGGCCGGCCCCCACATCGACGAGATCTTCATAGGCGTCGGGCCGGGCTTGAACGAGCGGTCGGATCGGACCCGGCTCCCAGTCGACTGTGTCGTCGAGCAGCAAGCAATCGCCCGGCGATGCCTGCCTGGCGATCAAATCGGCCACCGCGCTGTAGTCCATTCCCGTCTTGGCGTAATCCCCACGCTGTCGGACATAGTTCGGAATCGAGACCAGCGCGAGGATGGAGATGATCAAAGCGATACCCGTTCGCCTCTGCCCGATGCCGACCGCGCAGATGGCAAGCGCTAGAGCTATGGCCGGCGAAGTGAAGGTTAGGTAGCGATCCACATAAAGAGGTTGCGACACCGCGGATACGGCCAAGATGACGGTCGTGGGAATGGCGGACCAACCGGCGCATAAGAGGAGCAGTTGGCCGCTTGCCGGTATTGAGCTGCATCGCCGCCTAAAAAACGGTACGAGCACCGTCACGGTAATCAGCACGCCGACGCTAGCAGCGAACGGTATCGAGTATTCGAAATACTGATTGACCAAGACATCGACGATGGTGTCATCGCTCAGCGGCGCGATCCAGCTCAGCTGATTTGACTGTCCCTTCAAGAAGAGCAAGTAGGGCACGAGTAGTGCGCACGTTGCGCCGACGGCAATTAGCCACGCACCGTACTGTCGTCGCGCTGCCCGCAGAACCAGCAAGGTGAATCCATGAACGACGACCATCAGCACCAAGTAGACGTTCAGCAGTGCCGATAACGCCAATAGGACCGCGTACAGGAGCCAGCTCGAGACCCGGTCGCGCCGCACGGCAATGACCAGCACAACGGTTAACCAGACCGCTGCCGCGCACGTGAGGCCATATGGGCGCGCTTCGATTCCAGCCGCCGTCGTGCGCGGGAGGATGGCGAATATGATCCCCGCACAAACGGCTATTGCCCGCGTTGACAACAACCGCGCCAAGACAACCAGTCCGCCGGCCGCGACACCAACTGCGACCCAGCTCGGCACACGCGCCCAGAACTCGGTTCGAGGCACGAGATCGAACCAGCCGTGCATCATCAAGTAGTAGAAGGGATGGGCTGCGTCGCTGTCTTCGATGAGCCGCGCAAGTTCGGGCAGGGTGCGGGTCGCACCTGAAATGGTCGCCGCCTCGTCGTACCAGAATGACGGGTTGCCGGCGCCGACCGCGCTGATCACCGCCGCGACGATTCCGATCAGCAGAGCATCCGCGGTGCCACCAACGATCGGTACCGCCCAAGGCGGGGTCCGCCTCTGCTCAGCCGGCTTGCCGCGCTCCCCTGTGTCGGTGTCAGGTTCACCCGTCGCGGCCATTGAAAACGGGACTTTAGCCCACCACCCTGCCGTATTTACTTCATTTGCTCGACCCGTCGGTTGAGGCTGCAGCCAACTCATCACCCTGTTCAGCTACGGGCGGCGGCAACTCTCACGTCACCGCGGTACTCCAAGTCATCCGCGACATCGCGGGAGGAACAGCAACAAGCGACTCACCGCGCAGCCTCAGTAGCTCCGCCCGACCGCACACTGGCGACGGTTGCCAAAAGTCGTTCGCCTTGGCGATATTGAAAGTTGACCCTGGCCTGGTCCCTTCGCAAAAGGGTGGCGGTCCGGCCGCCGGGTTCAAGTCGCGGTCGTGCTGACTTGTCACACGTCACGCCCCACTGCGCCGACGGAGCCGAGCACCGAGGAGCAGTCATTCCGTCCCAGCCCGTTATTTGTCTGGGCCGCCTCCGGGAATCGAACCCGGGACCTTCTCATTACGAGTGAGACGCTCTACCGACTGAGCTAAGGCGGCAATTGCCGCTAGGGCGGGACGAGTCTACGTGAGCGGGTGCCCGGTACCCAATTCGCTTCGTCAAAGCTGCGAACGTCAGCCGCGCAGGGCCTGCCCGACGGTGGCCACCAGGGCGTCCACCGCGAATTTCGGCTTGACGTTCACCGCCAGCGCGTCGCGGCATTCGAGCACCGCCTCGATGCAGCGGAGCAGTCGATCGGGCGGAACGTGCGCTGCCATCGCCGCGACCTTGTCCGCCATGTCCGGGTGATTGGCTTGGATGGCATCGGCCCCTGAGGACACCAGCAGCGCGTCGCGGAAGTACGTCGCCAGGTCGATCAGGGCACGGTCCAAGGCGTCGCGCGACGCCCGTGTCTGCCGCGACTTCTGGCGCTTCTCAAGATCTTTCAAGGCTCCGGCGGCACCCCGCAGGGCACCCGCGGCGCCCTTTCCCGTGCCGCCGGCACCGAGGGCCGTCCGCAGCTCCTCGGTCTCGGCCTCGTTGCGGTCACCCGTGAGAGCCTTCGCCTCGTCCTCCGCGGTGGCCACCAACTCCTCGGCGGCCGCGTAGGCCCGCGCCGGCGTCGCCGCGTCACGGGCCAGACCGAGTGCGCGTTCCCTGCGCGTCCTGGCCTGATCGTCGGTGGCCAAGCGGCGCGCCCGGCCGACGTGACCGCCGCTGACCGACGCCGCCCACCTGGCGTCCTTCTCGTCCAAACCGTCGTTGTCGATCAGCACCCTGGCGATCGCATCGAGGGGTGGGGTGACCAACGCCACGTGGCGACAGCGCGACCGCAGGGTGATCGCGATGTCCTCGGGATCGACCGACGGCGCACACAGAAGGAAGACCGTCGACGCCGGCGGCTCCTCCACCACTTTGAGGAGCGCATTGGCAGCGCCTTCGGTGAGCCGGTCGGCGTCCTCGACCACGACGACCTGCCAGCGCCCGGTACTTGGCCGCCGCGACGCGATCTGGACGATGTCGCGCATCTCCCTGACGCCGATGGACAGGCCCTCGGGGATGATCCGCCGCACGTCACCGTGAGTGCCGGCCATCGTGGTGGTGCAGGCGCGGCATTCGCCGCACCCCGGCACACCGTCGGAGGTGCACTGCAGGGCCGCGGCGAAGCACACCGCCGCGATGGATCGGCCGGAGCCGGGCGGCCCGGTGATCAGCCACGCGTGCGTCATGCGGCCACCCATGGCACCCGCGGCCAGCGGGTTGTGAGCCGAATCACCGCGAGCCGCCTGCGCGGCAGCAACCAGCTCGGCTTCGACGGCGTCCTGACCGACCAGACGCGAGAAAACACCGCTCATCGAGAGGTCACCCTAGTGCTCCGGGGCGACACTCGGCGAAGACGCCGGTGAACAGCGCCCGTATCGGTCCCCGGGGACCGATACGGTTGTCGAATGACCGCGCAGGCACCACCGATCGGGCGAATCACCGCATTCGTTCGGTGGGTGGCGCGCACGCCGTGGCCGGTCTTCGGCCTCGGCATGCTGCAGGCCGACATCATCGGCGCGCTGTTCGTGCTCGGGTTCCTGCGGTTCGGCCTGCCCTCGGAGGACCGCATCCAGCTGGGCGACCTCCCCACGCTCAACCTGGCCATCTTCCTTGGCTACCTCTTCCTTTCGTTCAACGTCGGCGCGTGGATCACCCTGCGACTGCTGCTCCCGGTGATCCGGTGGCAGCGTCGGGATGGGCTGCTGGGAACCAGCGACCCACTCGTCACCGATCTGGCTCGGGTCCGGGCCCTGCGGATGCCCTACTACCGGTCCGTCATCAGCGTCTCCAACTGGTGCCTCGGCTCGATCGTCTTCATCGTCGCCAGCTGGCCCGTGGCCAGCCGCTCCGCCCCCGTCGTTGCCGTCGCCACGGCCCTCGGTGCCACCGCCACGGCGATCATCGGTTACCTGCAGTCCGAGCGCGTACTGCGGCCGGTCGCCGTCGCCGCACTGCGGGGCGGCGTGCCGGAGAGCTTCCGGGCGCCGGGCGTGATCCAACGTCAGGTGCTCACCTGGGTGCTGTCGACGGGCGTGCCCGTCCTCACCATCGTGTTGGCACTGGTGGCCAGCAAGTTCGAGATCCTCACCGCGCCAGCAGAGCGGCTCAACACCCCGCTGCTGTTGCTGGCGATCGCCGCGCTGATCATCGGGCTGGCGGGCACGGTACTCGTCTCCATGTCCATCGCCGACCCCCTGCGCCAATTGCGTTGGGCCCTCGGGGAAGTGCAGCGCGGCAACTACAACGCCCACATGCAGATCTACGACGCCAGCGAACTGGGGCTGCTGCAAGCCGGTTTCAACGACATGGTCCGCGATCTCGCCGAACGGCAACGGCTTCGGGACCTGTTCGGTCGCTACGTTGGCGAAGACGTCGCTCGTCGTGCACTCGAACGCGGCACCGAGTTGGGCGGCCAGGAACGCGACGTCGCCGTCCTCTTCGTCGATCTGGTCGGGTCCACCCAGTTGGCATCGACCCGACCGGCGGCCGAGGTCGTCAGCCTGCTCAACGAGTTCTTCCGCGTCATCGTCGACAGCGTCAACCGGCACGGCGGCTTCGTCAACAAGTTCCAGGGCGACGCCGCACTCGCCATCTTCGGCGCGCCGATCGAGCACCCCGACGCCTCCGGTGCCGCCCTGGCCGCGTCCCGCGAACTGCACGACGGGCTCCTAGAGGTGTTGGGCCAGACCGACTTTGGCATCGGCGTTTCCGCCGGTCGGGCCATCGCCGGTCACATCGGCGCCCAGGCGCGCTTCGAGTACACCGTGATTGGCGACCCCGTCAACGAGGCCGCTCGCCTCACCGAGTTGGCGAAGCTCGAAGAAGGCCATGTGCTGGCGTCGGCCATCGCCGTCAGCGGTGCCCTCGATGCGGAGGCGTTGTGCTGGGACGTCGGGGAGATCGTCGAACTGCGCGGCCGTCGCGCTCCGACGCAGTTGGCACGGCCGTTGAATCTCGCCGTGCCCGGCCAGCTTCCGCGCTAGCTGGGTTTGACGGCCTTCTTGGCGGCTGCCTTCTTGGCAGGCGCCTTCTTGGCGGCCTTCTTCGCGGGCGCC
>NZ_JAVRQA010000365.1:0-5412 GCF_032161845.1 Mycobacterium sp. | reverse complement strand
TGACCAGCCCCAGGAACCAGTCGTCCGGGGTTCCGAACAAGGCGACGGCCGCGACGTGGGAGGCGACCGACGCGGGCATCGGACCTGCGAGGCCTGCGGGCAACGTGAATCCGGCGGGGACGGCGCTGGCGGTGGTGTAGCCGGCCACCGCTGCACCCTGCGAGTAGCCGCCAAGCACGATCTTCGTGGACGGACACTGCGCGGCAATCGACTGAATCCTGTTGCTGGCGTCGGTAATTCCGTCGACAGCCTGGCCGAAGTCCAGCGATGCGGGGTAGTTCACCCCGTACACGTCGACGGTCTTGCCCGGCAGGCGGGCGGTCAGGGCGTCGACGAACGCCTGTCCGGTGGCACCAACGCCGGGGGCCTCGAACGTGCCGCGGGCGAAGACCACCTCGACGGCAGCACACGAGTCATCGGTGGCGTTCGCGGTCGCCGCGGGAGCGGCGAGCAGGCCAACGGCAACGGCCGCCGGAGCGAGAATGGCGAACGCCGTGCGGGCAATCATTGAGGTGGTCACGAGGTAGTCCTCCCTGGCTGTGTCGCCATCGCTTCTGCGTAGAGGTGGCTACTGGCTACTACAAGTGCCGAACCCCGAGCTTCGATACCGGGGTTGTCAAGTGATGCATGTCACCTGCACCGATGTCGGATTCACGGATGGCCGGCGGGTCCCGGAACGTTGACTTCTGGCTCGGTGGCGACGTATCGAAGCGGTGGCTTGGTGCCCCGATTGCTTGGCCGATGAAGTAACGTGGTTATGCCTACTAAGTATTTGACCGCCGCCGACGCTGGAGCCACCGATGACCTTGATCAAAACCACGCTATCTGCCGTCGCGGTCGCGGTCGGCCTGTCCGTCGCCGTGCTTGGCGCGGGCTCCATCGTGGCGAGCGCCGATCCGCCCCCGCCGGCGCCGGGCCAGGGCGAGGTGCCACCGCCCAACGCACCGCGGAAGACGGCCGAATTCTTCGACGGTGAGCCCGTGGTGTGGACCTCGATGTGGGGCGGACGATGGGGCATCTGGAAGAACGGTCAGTTCCTCACCCTGTCCTCGAACATCAACACTGGTGGCGGCTAACGCGTCGCTTTGCCCGTCAACGCCAGAAACACCGCTGCGATGAGCGGTGTTTCTGGTGGGGTTGACCGAGCGCCCCAGAGGTCAGCCCTGTTCGGCCGGAAGCGCCCCTCCGGGAGTGGGCGTCGCCTGGGGTACTCCGGCCAGGCTGTCCACCACGGGACGCTGGTCCGGGCAGTAGTAGTTGATGCCCGCGGAGAGGAACTGGTAGATCGACTGCTCCGAGGTACCCCTCGGAAGATTCGTCTTCAGGAACACCGCCGCCTCGGCGGCATTGGCGTCGAGCCCCGTACGCAACCGCTTGCACTCGATCTTGCCGATCCAGGCGTTGTAGTCCTTCGGACCATAGATGCCGTAGACGTGCAGCTCGTTGCCGAAGTCGGTGTCCGGATCGGCCTGCGCAATCCCCGCCCCGGCCGCAGCCAGCGAGACGGCGGCAATAGCAGTGGCGATTCCAGTTCGCGTCAAAGCCTTCATGGCCGGATCCTATCCTTGATCGTCAAATATGTTGTGCGAGTGCATGATCCGAGTTGGCTGGATCACACGGCGGAGCGGCAGTGCTCGACGTCACGCTCATTTGAGCGATCGAGCGCGCGTCATGGTTATCCACAATACAGTTATATAGGCTAATCTCTCATTTCAATCTCAGGTAACCGTTTGGGCAGGGGTCATGACCAAGGTTTTGCGAAGAGCGTGGATACCGATCGTGATCGTGATCGTCGTCGTGATCGCCGGGTTCACCGTGCATCGCGTGCGCACGTTCTTCGGCATGAATCCCATCCTCGTAACGCCCAAGAACTTCGCCGACGACGCCGAGCCGTTCAACCCGAAGGTCGTCAAGTACGAGATCTTCGGCTCTGGGTCCTACGCCGACATCAACTACCTGGACCTGGACTCCAAGCCGGTGCGGGTCGACGCCGCTGCCCTGCCGTGGTCGCTGACGTTGAGCACCACCGCCCCATCGGTACTGCCGAACATCGTGGCCCAGGGCGACGGTAGTTCCATCTCCTGCCGCATCACCGTCGACGACGTCGTCAAGGACACCAGGACGACCGACGGTGTGAACGCCCAGACCTTCTGCCTTGCGAAGAACGCATGACCGGACCCACCCACCGAGCGCCAGACGGCGAGCCGACGACGGACGCCATCCCGACGACGGGTCCAGCGGTGAATCCGACGCGACACCGCCTGCCGCGGCTGATCCGCACGCTTGCGGTACCGGTCATCCTCGGCTGGATCGTCATCATCGCCCTGATGAACATGCCCTTCGTGACGCCTCAGCTCGAAGAGGTCGGCAAGATGCGATCGGTATCGATGAGCCCGAACGACGCGCCATCGGTGATCTCGATGCAGCACGTGGGCACGACGTTCAAGGAATTCAAGTCCAACAGTTCCGTGATGATCGTGCTGGAGGGCCAGGACAAGCTGGGCCAGGACTCACACGACTTCTACGACGGCATGGTCAAGAAGCTCGAGGCCGACACCAAGCACGTAGAGCACGTCAACGACATGTGGAGCGACCCACTCACCGCGGCGGGCTCGCAGAGCAATGACGGCAAGGCGATGTACGTCCAGGTGTACCTCGCGGGCAATCAGGGTGAGGCCCTGGCCAACGAATCCGTCGAGTCCGTGCAGACGATCGTCGACGGGCTGAAACCACCGAACGGCGTGAAGGTCTTCGTCACCGGGCCGGCCGCGCTCGCGGCCGATCAGCACATCGCCAGCGACAAGAGCATGGCACTCATCGAGGGCGTCACGTTCACCGTCATCATCGTGATGTTGCTGCTGGTCTACCGCTCGATCGTCACCGTGTTGATCGTGCTCGTCATGGTGGTGCTCGAACTCGCCGCGGCCCGGGGCATCGTCGCCTTCCTTGGCTTTCACCAGATCATCGGTCTCTCGACCTTCGCGACGAACCTGCTCGTCACCCTCGCGATAGCCGCGGCGACGGACTATGCGATCTTCCTGCTCGGCAGATATCAGGAAGCGCGAAGTCTTGGCGAGAACAAGGAAGACGCCTACTTCACGATGTTCAACGGCACCGCCCATGTGGTGTTGGGCTCCGGCCTGACGATCGCCGGGGCGACCTTCTGCCTCAGTTTCACCCGATTGCCCTACTTCCAGAGCCTGGGCGTTCCCCTCGCCGTCGGCATGGTCATCGTGGTCCTCTGCGCACTGAGCCTCGGACCCGCGGTCGTGACGATCGCGAGCAAGTTCGGCCTCCTCGAGCCCAAGCGGGCACTGCGCACCCGCGGGTGGCGCAAGATCGGCGCCCTGGTCGTCCGCTGGCCAGGCCCGATTCTGGTGGCCACGATTGCGTTGTCCCTGGTCGGTCTGCTGACCCTGCCCGGGTACAAGACCGACTACAACGACCGCCACTACTTGCCGGCAGACCTGCCAGCCAACGAGGGCTACGCGGCCGCCGACCGACACTTCTCCCAGGCTCGGATGAACCCCGAGCTAATGATGATCGAGAGCGATCACGACCTGCGCAACTCGGCCGACTTCCTCGTCATCGACAAGATCGCCAAGGCGGTCTTCAAGACGCCAGGCATCGGACGCGTGCAGGCGATCACCCGCCCGCTGGGAACGCCGATCGAGCACACCTCGATCCCGTTCCAGATCAGCATGCAGGGCACGACTCAGCAGATGAACCTCAAGTACCAGCAGGATTCGTTCGCCAGCATGCTCAAGCAGGCCGACGAGATGCAGGGCATGATCGAGAACCTCGAGCACATGCTGGTCCTGATGAAGCAGCTGAACGACGTGACGCATGACCTGACCCTGAAGACCAAGGACATGGTCGCCACCACCAACGAGCTCCGCGACAACATCGCGAACTTCGACGACTTCTTCCGACCGATCCGCGCGTACCTGTACTGGGAGCCGCACTGCTACGACATCCCGCTGTGCTGGGCGACGCGGTCGGTCTTCGACACGCTCGACGGCATCGACGCGCTGAGTGATCAACTCGGCGGTCTCGTCACCAACCTCGACGCGCTGGACAGATTGATGCCGCAGCTGATGGCGTCGCTGCCGCCGATGCTGGCGACCATGAAGTCGATGAAGGTCATGATGCTGACGATGTACCAGACCCAGAAGGGTATGTCGGATCAGATGGCGGCGATGCAGGACAACTCGTCCGCCATGGGTGAGGCATTCGATGCGTCGAAGAACGACGACTCCTTCTACCTGCCACCCGAGATCTTCGACAACGCCGAGTTCAAGAAGGGCATGAAGAACTTCATCTCGCCGGACGGGCATTCGGTGCGGTTCATCATCAGCCACGAGGGCGACCCGATGAGTTCAGAGGGCATATCGCACATCGATGCCATCAAGCAGGCGGCGAAGGAAGCCATCAAGGGCACGCCGATGGAGGGCTCGAAGATCTACCTCGCCGGCACCGCGGCGACCTTCAAGGACCTGTCCGACGCCAACGTATTCGACCTGTTGATCGCCGGAATCGCTTCGCTGGCACTGATCTTCATCATCATGCTGATCATCACCCGAGCGGTCGTCGCGTCCGCCGTGATCGTGGGCACCGTGGTGTTGTCCCTCGGTGCGTCCTTCGGGTTGTCCGTTCTGATCTGGCAGCACTTCCTGGACACCCCGCTGCACTGGCTGGTCATGGCGATGTCCGTGATCATCCTGTTGGCGGTCGGGGCGGACTACAACCTGTTGCTGGTGTCGCGATTCAAGGAAGAGATACACGCCGGAATCAACACGGGCATCATCAGATCCATGGGCGGTACCGGATCGGTGGTGACTTCCGCAGGCTTGGTGTTCGCGTTCACCATGACGTCGATGGCGGTGAGCAGCCTCACGATCATCGGTCAGGTCGGCACGACGATCGGGCTCGGCCTGTTGTTCGACACTCTGGTGGTTCGGTCGTTCATGACACCGGCCATCGCGGCCATGCTCGGCAAGTGGTTCTGGTGGCCGACGCACGTGAGGCAGCGACCCAAGCCCGAGCCGTGGCCGAGCGTGGCCAACCATTCCGAACCAGCCCCTACAGCCTGAGGAGAGAATTCATGATGAAGAGCTTGCGCAACATCGCGCTTCGCGGCGCACTGGCGGCCGCCTCTTGCGGCTTCGCCGCAACGGCGTTGGCCGGCCCGGCGGCCGCCGACGCCACCGATGACTTCCCGATCCCGCATCGACTGATCGTCACCACCTGCGATGCCGAGCAGTACCTGCAGGCGGCCAGGGACACCAGCCCGGTGTACTTCGAGAGGTACATGATCGACCGCAGCAACCGACCGGCCGACGTCCAGCAGCAGGCCTTCGACCGCATCCACTGGTTCTTCTCCCTCGACGCGGTCGGCCGCCGGCAGTATTC
>NZ_JAVRQA010000364.1:0-6569 GCF_032161845.1 Mycobacterium sp. | reverse complement strand
CCCCGAAGGCATCAAGGTCCGGTCGAACCGCGGCGTCGCGGGCATCGACGGCACGGTGTCGACCGCGATCGGCGCTGCCCTGGCCCACGACCGCGCCGGCGCCGACGGCGACCAGGTGCCACGCACGATCGCGTTGATCGGTGATCTGACGTTCGTCCACGACAGCTCCGGTCTGCTGATCGGCCCCACCGAGCCGACGCCTGCGAGCCTCACCATCGTGGTGTCCAACGACAACGGTGGGGGCATCTTCGAACTGCTCGAGCAGGGCGACCCGAGGTTCTCCGACGTCTCCTCGCGGGTGTTCGGGACCCCGCACGACGTCGACGTCGGCGCGTTGTGTCGCGCCTATCACGTCGACTGTCGGCAGGTCGAGTTGGACGGTCTCGGCGACGCACTCGACGAATCCTTCGACGGTCTGCGCGTTTTGGAGGTGAAGGCCGACCGCTCGTCGCTACGGGCGCTGCACGCATCGATCAGGGCAGCCCTGTGAAGACCTTCGCCGGCAGCGTGCTCCGCTGGGTGAAGGCGTTGCGGCAGACCCTGATTCCACACCTGTCCGGTGAGCCCAATGAGACGCGGCCCGAGCGAATCATTCGGCGGGTGCGGATCGGCGTGGTCATCCTCGCGTGCCTGGTGACTCTGCAGGCCGTGCTGTTGGTGCTCGGTGCCTGGCGAAACGATCACCAGATCGAAGGCAACATGGGGGTGGCCGCCGCGGAGGTGCTCGACGCCGGGCCGCGGCGGTCGACCATCGAGTTCGTCACGCCGGATCGCGTCACCTACCGGCCAGAGCTGGGTGTGCTCTATCCGTCCGAACTGGACACGGGTATGCGGATCTACGTCGAGTACGACAGGGCGAACCCCGATCTCGTTCGCGTGCAACACCGCAACGCCTCGCTGGCGATCATCCCCGCCGCCTCGATCGCGGTGTTGAGCTGGTTGGCGGCGGCCGCGTTACTCGGCGCAACGGTGTTGGTCCAGCGTCGGCTGAACCGTCAGGTCGCCATCAGCTTGGACAGCCAGTCGTTGTCATAGATGTCGATCTTCTTTTCAGCCTTGAGATCGAAAACCGTTGGCGTACCTGTGCTCAATGGGTCGACCTCGTAGAGGAACTCGAAGTTCGTCGACTCCATCTCGGCTAGGTCGGACGCGCTCTTCTCGGTCGCACCGGTCTCGAGTTCGTGCACTTGGAAGTCGGGAATGTCGGCCTTGCGCGCGAGGTCCGCGATTTCTCCGTCGTCGGGACCCTTGCCGCCGGGCTGCTGATGCGCCCAAAGTTGTTCGACGAAGCGCTGAAACTGCCTGCCGGTGGCGGAGTCGGAGCCCTCACCGCCTTGGGTGGCTGCGACGAACAACGCGTCGGCGACCCGCGCGGAATGGCCGTCGGTGGCGGGGGTGTCGAGGAACGTCATCGGCCGGTAGGTGATGGCGAGCTGACCCGTCCCGATGTAGTAGGCGAACTCATCGCCGAAGTCGCGCTGCAGATCCGCGCAGTGGCTGCACTGCGGCTCGGTGTAGATCTCCAGCTGGACGGGTGCGTCCTCGAGACCGGCGCGGACGCCGAACGAATCCTGCGTCACCTCGACGAGCGGGGGATTGAGATCGCCCTGAGCGGTGCCGCTGATGCCACGCGTGCAGCCGCTCAACGCGACGACGAGGCTCAACACCACGACGATGGCGAAACGCTTGCTGCGCATTTCCGTATTATGAGGCAGTCGCCAGACTTTGCGTGTCGTATCCCTGGACGCAACCTTTAGTACAGCCGGATCTGCCAGCCTTCTGGTGTGCGCGTTGCGATCGTCGCGGAGTCGTTCCTGCCGAATGTCAACGGAGTCACCAACTCGGTGCTTCGGGTGATCGAGCATCTTCGCCGGACGGGGCACGAGGCTCTGATCATCGCGCCGGACACGCCCCGCGGCGAGCCGCCCGCCGACCGGATCCATGACGGCGTTCGCGTGCATCGAGTGCTGGCGATGATGTTCCCGAAGGTGACGTCGCTGCCGCTGGGTGTGCCGCGGCTGCGCATGGTCGGCGTGCTGCGGGGTTTCGAACCGGACGTCGTCCACCTCGCCTCGCCGGCGCTGCTCGGCTACGGCGGACTGCTGGCTGCTCGTCATCTGGGAGTGCCGACAGTGGCCGTGTTCCAAACGGACGTCGCGGGTTTCGCCGAGAGCTATGGTGCAGGCGTGATGTCGCGCGCCGCTTGGGCGTGGACACGTCATCTGCACGGCAAGGCCGACCGGACCCTCGCGCCGTCGACGTCTGCGATCGAGAACCTCGTCGCGCATCACGTTCCGCGCGTGCATCATTGGGGTCGGGGTGTCGACGTCTCCGGCTTCGTGCCCTCGGCTCGCGACGACGGCCTTCGGTCCGCCTGGTCACCGTCGGGCAAGCCGATCATCGGGTTCGTCGGCAGGCTGGCACCCGAGAAGCACGTCGAACGGCTGGCGTTGCTGGCGCGGCGCGATGACCTTCAACTGGTGATCGTGGGCGACGGCATCGACCGGCCGAAACTCGAATCCCTCATGCCTTCAGCGGTTTTCACCGGTGCTCGGTACGGGTCCGATCTGGCCGCCGCGTACGCCAGCATGGACGTCTTCGTCCACGCGGGTGAGCACGAGACGTTCTGCCAGACCGTCCAGGAGGCGATGGCCTCTGGCGTCCCCGTCATCGCGCCCAACGCCGGCGGGCCGCGGGATCTGGTGACTCCGATGCACACCGGGCTGCTGCTCGGCGTCGAGGAGTTCGAGGCGAAGTTGTCCGGCGCCGTCGACCATCTTCTCGCCGAAAGGCAGCGCTACTCGCTGGCGGCCAGGCGGAGCGTGTTGAACCGCACCTGGCCTGCCGTCTGCGATCAACTGTTGGGCCACTACGACGCGGTGCTGGGCCATCGCGGCGTCCGCGCCGCCTAGCTGTCAGCCCTGGGCCAGCTCGGCGACGGGCTGCCATTCCTCCCACGTCTTGAGGCGACTCTCGTAGTCCGCCTTGGCAATCTGGAGTGGCGCCGCGCCGAAGAACACTCGCAGCGGTGGCTCTTCGGAGTCGACGACCCGAAGGATCGCGGCCGCCGATGCCTGCGGGTCACCCGGCTTGCTGTTGCGCTGCGCGCGGACCCGCTGCGATTCCGCGTGTGCCTCGGCGTACGCGGGGAGCTCGGTCGCGGTCTTCGACGACGGGCCTGCCCAGTCGGTGGAGAAGCCGCCCGGCTCGATCAGGGTGACGTTGATGCCGAACGGCGCGACCTCGGTGGCCAGCGCCTGCGAGAAGCCCTCGAGCGCCCACTTGGACGCGTGATAGATGCCGACGTTGGCGAACGCGCTGATGCCGCCGATCGACGACACCTGGACGATGTGCCCGCTGCGCTGTTCGCGCAGAAACGGCAGCGCGGCCTGGGTGATCCACAGTGCGCCGAAGACGTTGGTCTCGATCTGGTCCCTGGCCTCGGCCTCGGACAATTCCTCGATGAAGCCGAATTGGCCGTAGCCGGCGTTGTTGACCACGACGTCGAGCCGCCCGAAGTGGTCGTGGGCCTGCGCAACGGCAGCGAAGTCCGCCTCGCGGTCGGTGACGTCCAGCGCGATGGGCAGGAGGGCCGCGCCGTACTTGGCGACGAGGTCGTCGAGCGTCGCGGTGTCACGGGCGGTCGCCGCCACCTTGTCACCCCGCTCCAGCGCCGCGATCGTCCACTCCCGGCCGAAGCCTCGCGACGTGCCGGTGATGAACCACACCTTCTCTGCCATGTCTGTCTCCTCTTGTGCTCGCGCGGGGCTCAAAGCATTACCAACGCCGCAACCGGTTACCCATTCCCGCTACGTGCACATTCACAGGTAGCGTCGGTGCGGTGAACCGCGCGACGTTGGAGAAGGATCCCCGCGAAGTCGCGTCGATGTTCGACGGCGTGGCCCGTCGCTACGACATCACCAACACGGTGCTTTCGCTGGGGCAGGACCGCTTCTGGCGGCGGGCGACGCGCTCGGCACTGGAGATCGGCCCCGGCGACGCGGTGCTCGACCTGGCGGCGGGGACCGCCGTGTCGACGGTGGAACTCAGCCAGTCGGGTGCCTGGTGCGTGGCGGCCGACTTCTCGGTCGGCATGTTGTCGGCCGGTGCGGCCCGGCCGGTGCCGAAGGTGGCGGGCGATGCGACGAAGCTGCCGTTCGCCGACGGGGTCTTCGACGCGGTGACCATCAGCTTCGGCCTGCGCAACGTGGTCGACCACACCGCGGGGCTTCGCGAGATGGCGCGGGTCACCCGTCCCGGCGGCAGATTGGTGGTGTGCGAGTTCTCCACGCCGACGAATCCGTTGTTCGGCACGGTCTACAAGGAGTACTTGATGCGGGCGCTGCCGTCGGCGGCCCGCGCGGTGTCGAGCAACCCGGACGCGTACGTCTATCTGGCCGAGTCGATCCGCGCCTGGCCCGACCAGGCGGCGCTGGCACGGCGGATCGCCGATGCCGGATGGTCGGCGGTGCGGTGGCGCAACCTCACCGGCGGCATCGTCGCGCTCCATGCCGCCACGAAGGCATAGCGGCTCGACCCTCAGAACGGTCGAGTGATCCGCGCGTCCACGTCGACGCTGATGCGCTCGGGCACCGCACCGGCCCGCGCGCACGCCGTCTGAACCAAATCCGCTGAATCCGCGGCGAACACGCCGAACAGCACCTCGTCGGTGGGCACGGCGAGCGTGACCAACAGCCGCACCGAGAAGCCTTCGGCGCACATGCTGGTGGTCACCTCATCGAGTGCGGCAACGATGTCGTCGATCAGTTGTGGCGTCAGGTTCGGCCGATACCACTCCACCAGGTACCGGGTTCCCATCGCGACGGCTGGACCCACCATTGAACGGTACGGGTGATCCGCGGTCAGATCATCGGGGTAAACCCTAGGATTCACCCGACTTCAGCTTGGCGGCGAGCTGTGCGCGGGATCGGATGCCCAGCTTGCGATAGATCTGGGTCAGGTTGGCCTCGACGGTCTTGAGGCTGATGTAGAGGGTCGACGCGACCTCGCGGTTCGTCATCCCCGACGTCGCCAACGCGGCGATCTTCAGTTCGGCTTCCGTCAGCGCCGCGGTCTGCGGTGCGGCCACCTTGGTCCGGTCCAACTCCGCGCGCGCGATGCCGACCCATAGCGCGGCGCCCATCCGTTCGAACTCGCGCAACGCCGCGCCGAACGTTTCGGCAGCCGCTTGCCTCAGCCGCTGACGGCGTTGCAGCTGCCCAAGGAGAAGCAGCGTGCGGGCTCTCTCGAAGGGCATCGGCAGGCGGTCGTGCTCCGCCATGGCGAAATTGACGGCACGCATCGCCTCGTCGAGGTCGCCCTTCGCGGCCCACCACCTGCTGCGGCTCCGCGCGCCGGTCGCCAGGAGCCATGCTCGGTCGAGTCGGCGGCCGTCGGTTTCCAGCTTCTCGATCAGGGGTTCTGCCTCGGCGAGCTGGCCCGCACTGATCATCACCTCGACCGCGTCGGGGAGGTAGTCGACGCTTCTGATCTCGGTGCCGGGGAGGAACCCGAATGCGTCGATCAGCGGCTGCAGGACGGTCAGGGCTTCGGCATGGTTGCCCAGTGAGATCTCCAGGAAGCCCAGCGTCGACGTGGCGCGGATCGCGAGTTGGGGGGTGCCGGTTTCATTTGCAATCGCGAGCGCGGCCTCGGCATCGTTGCGGGCGTCGACGGCCCTTCCCCGGTAGGCGACCGCGGTGGCGCGGATCGCCAATGCGACTCCTCGAAGGTTCTGGGTGTCGATGTGTTCGGCGCGTTCGATGGCCTCGTCGGCGACCGCCTCCGCGGCGGCGAGGTCGCCCCGCCACACATCGGCGAGGGCGGTGTGGGCATCGAACATCATCACGTCGGTCTCGGCGCCGCGATCCAAGCAGAGCTGCCGGACGACGATCGCTTCGACTCGCGCCGCCTCGAGGTCACCCGTCCACGCGTGGACGATCGCCCTGACCGCGCAGGCGCGAAACTGCATGGGGACGTCGGCGTGCAGATCCTCCAATTCGAGGGCACGCTGCAGACTTGCTTCGTCGACGCCGTCGCCGCGTAGGCACTTCGCCAACACCGACATCGCGAGCACCTGGCTGGTCAGCTCGGGCGTCGATAGGCCGTGCGCTTGCTCCAACGCCACGTCGATCTGGCGAATGGAGTCGTCGAACTTGCCCGCGTAGAGAAGTGCGAAGGATGACAGCAGGAGAATCTGCACGATCAGGGCGTGATCGTCCTTTGCGTCGCCCAGTGCGCGGTCGAGCAGATCGACGGCTACGAGCAGACTATCGTCGTAGACCTGAAGAGCGGCAAGCAGTTTCAGGGCAGTGGCCCGAAGAGGTCCGGTCGGCAGTTGCTCGACGGTGGGTGCGAGCAACTCGCCGGCGCGCTGGGCTTCGCCCGCGCGAAAGTGATGGTCGGCGCACAGGATTCGGCGGGCCGGCGTATCGCCGCCAAGGTTGATGGCGAGATCCAACAGTTCGGCGGCGGCCGCAGGGGCTCCCCGCGAGCGGGCTGCAACTGCCGCGGTGTCGAGCGCCAGCAAGGTCTCCGGGTCTGCGCTCGAAGCGGCCAAGGCGAGATGG
>NZ_JAVRQA010000363.1:0-48980 GCF_032161845.1 Mycobacterium sp. | reverse complement strand
TGGTCGTGGTCGTCATCTGCATCTTCTACCTCGTCCCCCAGTACCAGGGTGCCGGTCTCGCATTGAAGACCACTCTCGGATTGCCGGTATGGCTCGGTCCGGTGGCCGTCGGCGGCATCGTCGTCATCAATGTCGTCGGTGGCGGCATGCGTTCCATCACGTTCGTGCAGGCCTTCCAGTACTGGTTGAAGCTCACCGCGATCGCGGTGCCCGCGTTGGCCCTGCTCGTCCTCTTCACTGGCGGTGGCACGAATCTCGGCGGCCCGCTGCCGCCCACCGTCCAGCACCAGACGACGGTCACCGTCGAGACCGACGTCGTCGTGCAGGTTGCCGAGCCGGCAGGCATCACGGTGACCGGCGACGTCGACGGCTTCCGGATGACCGACACCCCCTTCGCCTCACCCGGTCGGTACACACTGACCCATGGGACGACGCTGAAGCTCGCGGCGGGCTCGGCGACGCCGGTGGTCGCGGGCGCCCCCAGCTCGGGCGATGAATGGCTCGCGTCCGGGCGCGGTCTCGGCGGTAATCATCCTCTGTACCAAGTGATCTCGATCATCATCGCCACCTTCCTCGGCACCATGGGACTGCCTCACGTCCTGGTGCGCTTCTACACCAATCCCGACGGCACGGCGGCCAGGCGGACGGCGCTGGCCGTGATCGCCCTGCTGTCGCTGTTCTACCTCTTCCCAACGCTGCTCGGCGTGTTCGCCAGACAGTTCGTTCCGCAGCTCCTCATCACCGGCACAGCGGACGCGGCGGTGCTTTTGCTCCCGGGCGCGGCGATCGGTGGCGGCGTCGGCGCGGTGCTCGCCGCCCTGGTGGCTGCGGGGGCCATCGCCGCCTTCCTCGCGACGTCGTCCGGCCTGCTCGTCAGCATCGCCGGCGCGTTGTCGACCGACGTCTTGGGTGGACGCGTTCGCGACTTCCGGGTCGCCGCGATCGTCGGTGGCATGGTGCCGATTCCGCTGGCGCTGCTGGCCTCGTCCCTGGAGCTGTCCCGCAGCGTGGGTCTGGTCTTCGCGGTCGCCGCATCCACGCTGTGTCCGCTGCTGGTGCTAGGCATCTGGTGGCGCGGCCTGACGAGCGTCGGCGCCGCCTGCGGGCTGGTGGTCGGCGGGCTGGCCTCCGGCGCGGCGACGACGCTGGCCGTCGCCGGCGGCATCGACGACACGCTGCTCGGTGGATGGCCCGCGGCCGTGGTGGGATATCCCGCCGCGTTCACCGTCCCCCTTGCCTTCATCGTGATGGTGGTGGTGAGCCTCTTCACCGCGTCGTCCAGGCCCCCCGACGTGGCCAGGACCTTCGCCCGCATGCACGTCCCGGAACGACTCGGATTGGGCGTCGAGCGACTGCCGCACGAATAGGCGACCGTTCGTCGCCACCGGGGCACCGCTCACCGCAGGTCACCCCGGCTTCGGCGTTCGATCCTGCGAATGTGCTGAGTATGTGACGTGAGTCTCAATAGGCTGGCAGCAGAATTCTACTTCCAGTGTCAGGAGCATCACGGTGGCGCCCACCGATAGGCAGACGGCCAATACGGCCCAGCAGTTCGTGGACATGCAGGCGAGTCCCGAGTTTCAGGAACTCCGGACACGCCTGCGCCGCTTCGTCTTTCCCATGACGGCGTTCTTTCTCGTCTGGTACGCCACCTACGTTCTGCTCGGGGCGTTCGCCCATGACTTCATGGCCACCCACGTGTTCGGCAACGTCAACGTCGGCCTGCTCATCGGTCTCGGCCAGTTCGTGACCACCTTCGTCATCACCGGCCTGTACGTGCGCTTCGCCAACCGGGAACTGGACCCGAGGGCCGCGGCGATCCGCTCCGAGATGGAAGGCACCGAGCAATGACGTTTCTCGCAGCAGGCGAAACCATCGGCAACCCGGTGGCCAACATCGGCATCTTCGCGCTGTTCGTGGTCATCACGATGATCGTGGTGATCCGGGCCAGCAAGAAGAACGCGACCGCCGACGAATTCTTCACCGGCGGAAGGGCGTTCTCCGGCCCGCAGAACGGCATCGCCATCGCGGGTGACTACCTGTCGGCGGCCAGCTTCCTCGGCATCGCGGGCGCGATCGCCGTCTACGGGTACGACGGCTTCCTGTACTCCATCGGTTTTCTCGTCGCGTGGCTCGTCGCACTGCTGTTGGTCGCCGAATTACTACGCAACACAGGCAGATTCACGATGGCCGACGTGCTGAGCTTCCGGCTCAAGCAGCGCCCGGTCCGAATGGCGGCGGCGACGTCGACGCTCACCGTGTCGCTGTTCTACCTGTTGGCGCAGATGGCGGGCGCTGGTGGACTCGTCGCGTTGCTGCTCGACATCAAGAGCCGAAGCGGGCAGTCGATCGTGATCGCCGTGGTTGGTGTCCTGATGATCGTCTACGTCCTCGTCGGCGGCATGAAGGGCACCACCTGGGTCCAGATCATCAAGGCCGTCCTGCTGATCTTCGGCGCAGCCGTGATGACGCTGATGGTGCTCGGCAAGTTCGGGTTCAACTTCTCCGAGATCCTCGGCTCGGCGCAGTCGGCCGTTTCCGAGGCCACCACCAAGGGTGTCGCCGAACGCAACGTGCTCGCACCGGGCGCGCAGTATGGCGGGTCGGTGACCTCGCAGATCAACTTCTTGTCCCTCGCGCTGGCATTGGTCCTTGGTACTGCGGGTCTGCCGCATGTGCTGATGCGCTTCTACACCGTGCCCACCGCCAAGGAGGCCCGCAGGTCAGTGGTGTGGGCGATCGGCCTGATCGGCGCCTTCTACCTCTTCACGCTGGTGCTGGGCTACGGCGCGGCAGCGCTGGTGGGGCCGGACCGCATCCTCGCCGCGGCAGGCGGACAGAATTCGGCCGCACCGCTGCTGGCGTTCGAACTGGGCGGGGTGATCCTGCTCGGCGTGATCTCCGCGGTGGCCTTCGCGACGATCCTGGCCGTTGTCGCAGGCCTGACCATCACCGCATCGGCATCATTCGCGCACGACATCTACGCAAGTGTCATCAAGAAGGGGAACGTCGACGAGAAGGACCAGGTGCGGGTTTCCCGGATCACCGCGGTGGTGCTCGGTATCGTCGCGATCGGGCTCGGCATTCTGGCCAACGGCCAGAACATCGCCTTTCTGGTGGCGCTGGCCTTCGCGATCGCCGCCGCTGCCAATCTGCCGACCATCGTCTACTCGCTGTACTGGAAACGGTTCAACACCCGCGGCGCACTGTGGAGCATGTACGGCGGGCTGGTCTCGACACTGGTCCTGATCATCTTCTCCCCCGCCGTGTCCGGTGCGAAGACCGCAATGATCCCCAGCGTGGACTTCGCCTGGTTCCCGCTGGCCAACCCGGGCATCGTGTCGATCCCGCTGGCGTTCATCCTCGGCATCGTCGGCACGCTGACGTCGAAGGTTCCCGGCGATCCCACGCTCGACGCCGAGATGGAGGTCCGGTCGCTCACGGGGGTGGGCGCCGAGAAGGCGATCGCGCATTAGTCCCCCGCCGGGAAGCCCACGCGGCTTCCCGGCGTTGACAGCCAGGTGCCTACGATTGTCCGAGTGACCGAACCGCAGCCCACGTCTACCCGCAGGCGGTTCGGCTTCGCGCTGTTGGCCTACTCGATGGCCGCGATCATGCTTGGCACCACACTGCCGACGCCGATCTACGCGCTGTATGCGGACCGCATGCACTTCGCGGTGCTGACGACCACGGTCATCTTCTCCACCTACGCGGTCGGCGTGCTGACCGCGCTGCTGGTGTTCGGGCGGTGGTCCGACGCGCTCGGCAGGCGCCCGATGCTGCTCGCCGGCGCGGGTTTCGCACTGGCCAGCGCCGTGGTGTTCCTGTTCGCCGACGACGTCCCGCTACTGCTGGTGGGCCGCGTGCTGTCGGGACTGTCGGCAGGCATCTTCACCGGTACCGCGACCGCAGCCATCGTCGAGGCCGCCCCCGCTGATCAGCGCGACCGCGCGACCGCGATCGCCACCGTCGCGAACATCGGCGGGTTGGGCGCAGGGCCGCTGCTTGCCGGGGCGTTGGTGCAATACGCTCCCGTCCCCCTGAAGCTGCCCTTCATCGTCCACATCGTCTTGGTGGTGCTGGTCATCGGCGCGGTGTTGCTGGCGCCGGAGACATCGGCGCGCACCGGAAGCATTGGTTTCCAACGACTCTCGGTGCCCGCCGAGATGCGGCCCGTCTTCGTCACCGCCGCGACGGCGGCGTTCGCAGGTTTCGCCGTGACGGGGCTGTTCATGGCCGTGGTGCCCACGTTCGTCAGGTCGGTCATCGGCATCGACAACCACGCCATCGCCGGGGTCGTCGCGAGCTCGATCTTCGTCGCCTCGGCGGTCGCGCAGTTGTCGGCGCGTCGCATTCCGCCCCGACGAGCCATCGCGATCGGCTGCGCGATCTTGGTCGTCGGCATGCTGATTCTCGCCGTCGCGCTGCACTTCTCGTCGCTCCCGGCACTGGTCGCCGCCGCCGTCGTGGCAGGCATCGGGCAGGGCATCAGCTTCAGCCGCGGGCTGGCCGCCGTCGCCGAACTCGCACCCGCCGACCGCCGCGCGGAGGTCAGCTCGACCTACTTCGTGGTGGCTTACGTCGCCATCGCGGTGCCGGTGGTCGGTGAGGGTTTCGCGTCCCAGCACCTGGGGCTACGCACCGCAGGGGTCAGCTTCGCCATCGCGACCGCGGTGCTCGCCGCGATCTGCCTGGTGGCGATCATCCTTCAGGAACGACGGCAGGCTGGTTAGCCGCTCTTGCGGCGGAACTCCCGGTGCGCCTCGGCGGGGCCGGTCTTGCGCGGTCCGTGCTTGCGTCCACCGTCCTTGTGGTCGGTGCCGCCACCGGCGTTGGACTTCTTGCGCTCGAGCGCCTCGCGGAACTTGCGCTTGTTCTCGTCCTCGGGTTCCTCGGCCATGGCCCAAGACTAGCCTGCAGCGGACCATTGGATCGACGGGTTTTCGCTCAGCGCATGCCCGGCGGCATCCCGTAGAGGTGAGTGATGGGCATCGTCATCAACACGCGCCGGTCGTCGACCATGGCCCTGCGGTAGTCGTCCCAGTCGGGATGTTCCCCGGCGATGTTGCGGTGCAACGCAATCAGCCCCTCCACGGTCTCGTCGTCCGGCGCCGAGGCCGGCGGCGTGAGGATGACGTCACCCTCCGCGACCGCGTAGGCCCAGCCGTCGTCGGAGCTGACGTGGATCGACGCACGCGGGTCCCGCCGCAAATTGCGGGTCTTGGCGCGCGGTTCGGTGATCGAGACTCGGATGGCCACCTCGCGCGCCTCGTAGTGATACGCGACGTTGGACAGCTGCGGTCTGCCGTCCTTCTTGATGGTGGCGAGAACACCCAGCGAGTTGCCGCAGATCAAGGCCAACAGCTTGTCGTCGAACACGTCGCGTGTCATGTTCGCCAGCGTACGACCGCGCACCGGCGGGCGGCCCGATTCCGCAGTTCGATCCCTACGATGAAGTCATGACCACGGATCCTCCCCCGTCGCTTCGCTCGCCCAGGATCGACGGAACCGCGTTGGAAGGTGTCTCTGCCACGACGCTGTGGACACTGCACAACCGCGGCACCGAGGCCAAGCGGTCCGACGGCGTGATCCGCGATCCGTGGGCGGTCACCCTGCTCGACACGATCTCCTACGACTACCTCAAGTTCGGCAAGCCCAACCAGTCGCACGCGCTGCGCGCGGTCGCGTTCGACGTCGCCGCACGCCAGTACCTGACGGCCCATCCGAACGCGTCGGTGGTGGCATTGGCCGAGGGTTTGCAGACCAGCTTCTGGCGCCTCGACCGCACGGGCGCGCTGGCCGAATCCACCTGGTATTCAATCGATCTACCGCCCGTCATGGAGCTGAGAAGCCAGCTCCTCCCGGCGGAGGACCGCATCGTCGACATCGCCCAGTCCGCGCTGGACCGCAGTTGGATGGACAGGGTCGACGCGACGGACGGCGTGTTCATCACCGCCGAAGGCCTGTTGATGTACCTCGAGCCGGAAGACGCGCTCGGCCTGATCGCCGACTGCGCCGCCCGCTTCCCGGGCGGCCAGATGATGTTCGACTCGATCCCGCGCTGGTTCAGCAACCGCACGCTGAAGGGCTTCAAGCTCTCGCCGCGCTACCTTGCCCCACCGATGCCCTTCGGCCAGTCGGCCGACGAGGCACTCTCGATCGCGGGCACGGTCCCCGGCGTCCGAGCGGCGCGAGACATCGCATTGCCCTCCGGTCGGGGAGTGTGGAAGGTGATGGCGCTGCCTGCCCTCGACCGCATCGGCCCGCTGCGCCGGAATCGGCCAAGCATCACCCTCCTGGAGTTCGGATGACGCGATACGTGGCCTTCCTCCGTGGCGTCAACGTCGGCGGGGTGAACCTCAAGATGGCCGATGTCGCGGCGGCCTTGACCGACGCCGGTTTCTCCGACGTCACGACCGTTCTGGCCAGCGGCAACGTCCTGCTGACGAGCGGCGCAGGTGTGGACGCGGTCCGGAAGAAGGCCGAGAAGGCGCTGCGCGACACGTTCGGCTACGACGCCTGGGTGCTCGCCTACGACTTCGACGCGGTACGGGCGGTGTCGGAGGCCTTTCCCTTCGAGCGCGAAGTCGACGGTCACCACTCCTACGTCACCTTCGTGACGGGGGCCGACGTGCTCGGCGAGCTTGCGGCCCTGGCGAAGGACGCCGGACCCGACGAGAAGCTGAAACGCGGCAAGGGCGTCGTCTACTGGCAGGTGCCGCGATCCGGGACGCTCGACTCGACCATCGGCAAGACCATGGGCAAGAAGCGGTACAAGTCGTCCACCACCACCCGCAACCTGAGGACCATCGAGAAGGTGCTCGCGAAGTGAGCAACTCGTCGCACGAATTCGGTTAGCCGAAGGCCGCTTCGACGTAGCGCAGCGCGTCGGCCTTGCCGACTCCCAGCGCCTTGGCCGCGGCCGCGTAGGTGTGCGCGGCCGTGGCCATCGCCGCATCGGCGGGATCGACTCTGGCAACGAAGGTGCCGAACCTGCCGCGGGTTTCCAGCATCCCGGCCGCCTCGAGTTCGCGGTAGGCACGCGCCACCGTGTTGACCGCCATGGTCAGCTCGTGCGCCAGGTCGCGGACGGTCGGCAGCCTGGTGCCCGGTGGCAGCCTGCCGTCCCGGACGCCCCCGATGATCTGCGTCCGCAGTTGATCGAACAGCGGCCTGGCACCGTCCGGATCGACTCGCACCCACTCCCCCAAATCGGCCACGTGCCCAGTATCACAAAAAGCGGCTAGTTTGGTGGCGTGCAGGTGACGGTGCTCAGCGGGGCGGGTATGTCCGCCGAGAGCGGCGTACCGACGTTCCGCGACGTCGAGACGGGTCTTTGGGCCAAGGTCGACCCATATGAGATCTCCAGTTCCGACGGCTGGCGACGCCATCCGGAGAAGGTCTGGGCGTGGTACCTGTGGCGGCACTACATGATGAAGTCCGTCGAACCCAACGACGGTCACCGTGCGGTAGCCGCCTGGCAGGACGGCGCCGAGGTGCACGTCGTCACCCAGAACGTCGACGACCTGCACGAGCGCGCAGGCAGCGCTCAGGTGTATCACCTGCACGGCAGCCTGTTCAGTTTCCGTTGTGACCGTTGCGAATTGGGATACAAGGGCCCGCTGCCCGCGATGCCACAGCCGATCGAGACGGTCGAGCCGCCGAGGTGCCGATGCGGTGGCCTGATCCGGCCCGACGTGGTCTGGTTCGGCGAACAGCTGCCGACGGAGGCATGGGACCGTTCAGTGGAGGCCGTCCGCCGCGCCGACGTGGCCATCGTGGTCGGCACCTCCGCGATCGTCTATCCGGCGGCGGGCCTGCCCGAGTTGGCGCTGGCCGAGGGCATTCCCGTCATCGAGGTGAATCCCGAGGAGACGCCGTTGTCGGACCGGGTCACGATCTCGCTGCGGGAGACCTCCGCGACGGCATTGCCGGGACTGCTCCAGCGGCTGCCCGTACTTCTCGGCTAAGCAGGTCTGACGGCCCTGCCGATGGCGGTCTCCGACACCGGTAGCGGCACCCAGGCCGGCAGCACCCAGTCGTGCCTGGCTGTCTGGACCTCGAAGCCGGCGTCGACGATCGACCGTTCGGTGTCCCGATGGGTGTGGCAGTTGCCGAGCAATCGCGGCCACACCGTGGCGTCGGCGAGTCTCTGAATTCGCGCCCGCGCTCCAACACTCGCGACGTGCTCGAGGTAGCGCAGTTCGCCACCGGGCCGCAGCATCGAGAACAGTTGCCGCAGAACATCGTCCGGCTCGTCGACCGAGCACAGCACCAGCGAGCAGACGACCGCGTCGAACGGCTCCCCGGCCTGGTACGTCTCGACGGTGTCGGTACTGACCGTGACGGGCACGGATGCCGCCTCGGCGGCCCGTCGCGCGATGACCGCGAGTCGCCGTTCCGGCTCGACCGCGACCACCTGGGTCACGGTCGCGGGGTAGAAGGCGAAGTTGGTGCCGGTGCCCGCCCCGACCTCGAGCACCCGGCCCGACAGCCCCGCGAGATTCTCGCGCCGCAGTCGGCGGATCGATTCCGGCTCGTGGGTGGACATCCTCGACCACAGCCGGGCGAAGAACGGGTTGTCCACGGTGCTATCCGTCATTGGCGAGTTCCTTCATCAGTGCGACGGCCTCTTGCGGTGGCACGTCGAGTCCCAACATTCCCGTCGCGATGTGGCCGCAGCACGCCGACCGCATCACCCGGTCGGCGAACGCCTCGAGATCGCCGAACGGTAGGTACGGACGTGAAATGGCTAGTGCCGCAACGCCGTGGGCCACGGTCCAGAGTTCCAGCGCCGCCATCGTCGCATCACCCGGCGGGTAGACCGCCTCCTCCATCAGTGACTCGATGGTCGCGCGCATGTGTACGAACGCGGAACTGTTCAGTGTCATGTCGACGTCGCTGCCCGGCCTGCCCTCGCCCATCGTGGCGATCCGGTACAGCTCCGGGTTCTGCATGGCGAACCGGACGTATGCCAGACCCTGCGCACGGAGTCGATCGATCGTCGACGGCTGATCAAGCACCACCTGTTGCATCACCTGGTCGAGCGCCTCGAAGTACCTGGCGCACACCGCATCCAGCAGAGCGTCCTTGTCGGCGAAGTGCAGATAGATCGATGGTGGCGTGACCCCGACGCGCTGGGCGACGGAACGAATGGACACCGCCTTGGCGTGGCCCGTCTCCATCAGCAGATCGGTGGTGGCGTCGAGTATCTCGTCGCGAAGATGTTCACCGGAGCCCCGCGGGGCCCGACGACGCTTCAACGGCTCGACCGTCACGTCAGCAATCTTCGGTCGACGAGACCACCCTGCGGTCCGGTCGTTTCGTCGTCGCCTTCCGGTCCCGACTCGCTGATGCCGATGCGCTCGTGCAATCTGACCAACGGCCTTGGCGCCCACCAGTTCCAGCGACCGAGCAGGTGCATGAAGGCAGGAACCAGCATCATGCGGACGAGGGTCGCATCCACCACCACCGCGAGGGTCAAACCGACACCGAACATGCGCATGAACGACACCTGTGCGGCGATCAGCGCGGCGAACGAAATCGACATCACCAGGGCGGCGGCGGTGATGACTCGGCCGGTGTGGGCCAAGCCGAGGGCAACGCTCTCGTCGTTGGCCGCTCGTTGCGCCGCGTGGGTCGCGCCGGCCCGCGGGCGAAGCTTCAGCCAGAACTCTCGGATTCGGGCGACGAGGAAGACCTCGTAGTCCATCGAGAGCCCGAACGCGATGCAGAACAGCAGCACCGGCATGTTGGCGACCAACGTGCCCGTCGAGGTGGTGCCGAACGCGCCGAGGTGGCCCTCCTGGAAGATCCACACCAGCGCTCCGAACGCCGCGGTCAACGACAAGACGTTCAGCACAACGGCTTTCAGCGGTAGCACGACGCTGCCGGTGAGCAGAAAGAGCAGACCGAAGGTGATGACGGCGATCAGCCCGAGTACCCACGGCAGGCGGGTGGTGATCGCCTCGACGCTGTCGCGGTTCACCTGCGCGATGCCCGCGAACTGCACGTCCCGACCGCCAGGACCCGCCACGTCGTGCAGTCTGTCGAGCTGGGTCTCCGACTCGTCGCTGAACAGCGAAGCGCTGCTACCGACGGTGAGCAGCGCGCTGCCATCGCCGACGCCCGTCGCGGTGGACGGCGGGCCGACCTTCTTGCCTGCGACGAAGGTCCCCGTCGGGGCAGAGACCGACGAGACGTCCGGCACCCGCGACAGGTCGGCGGCGTACCGCTCGAGGTCTGCTTGCGGTAATCCGTTCGCGTCCGGCACGACGATCGGCACCGCGGTAGACGAATTGTTCACGTAGTCGTCGCGCAGTTGATCGCCCACCTGGTGTGCCGATGCCGACGCCGGCAGCACGCGTTCGTCTGGGAATCCCCACTTGACGCCGAGGAAGGGGGCGCCAAGGGCCAGCAGCAGCACGACGACTGCCAGCCCGACGGGGACCGCATTGCGCATCACCGCCTTGGTGGAGCGATACCAGAACAGCTGCTCGGCGGCCTTGGGAGCCGGTTCGGGTCGACGGGTGATGCGGCGCAACGGCGTACGGACGTCCAGGGCCGTCAGCCTGTCGCCGAGCAGCCAGATGGCCGCCGGCGTGACGATCACCGCGGCGGCTGCGGCGAAGCCGACCGTGGCGACGCCCGCGTACGCGAAGGACTTCAGGAAGTACATGGGGAAGATCAGCATGGCGAGCATCGACAGCGCGACCGTCGTTGCCGAGAACAGCACCGTGCGTCCCGCCGTCGCCATGGTCCTGCGCAGTGCCTCGTCGCGCGCCGCACCGTCCGCCAGCTCGTCGCGGTATCGGCTGATGATCAACAGGGTGTAGTCGATCGCGAGCGCCAAGCCCAAGGCCGTGGAGAGGTTCAGCGCGAAGATCGACACGTCGGTGCTCATGGTGATGAGCCTCAGCACCGACATCGATCCGACGATCGCAAGGCCACCGACGACCATGGGCAAGGCCGCCGCGACCAGCCCACCGAAAACCCAGACCAGCACCAGGAAGCTCAGCGGAATCGCGATCGACTCCATCATCAGCAGGTCCTCTTGGGTCTGCTCGTTGATCTGCGCGTAGACCATCGCCATTCCGCCCGCTCGCACCGTGACGGCGCCCTGATCACCGGAGCGGTCGTAGCCGAGTTCGTCCGACAGGGTCTTTGCGTACTTCTGCGCATCGTTCTCACCGCCGGTGATGCCCGCGACGATGAGGCCGGACTGGCCGTCCTTGCTGGTGAGTTCGGCGGCCGCCTGCGCGGGCACCGTCCAGGCCGAGGTGACGTCGGCGACGTGCGGCGACTGCTTCAGGTGCTCGACGATGTCGTTTGCCACCGCGGTGGCGTTCGGACTCTTGACGCCCTCGGGCGAGGTGACGGTGAAGAGCAACTGCATGTCGCTTTGGTGAAACTTGTCGCTCAGCAGCTGCGCGGCCTCAGACGACTCCGAGGTGGGGTCCTGGAAGCCGCCCGCGGAGAGACTCTTCGCGACGGGGATGCCGAACACCGCGGCTGCCACCATGACCAGCGCTGCAATGGCGAGAACGCGCCGTGGGGCGGCGATCGCCAGCGACGCGATTCGATGCAGCACGTAAGTCCTCTCCGCCCAGTATCGGCGTTAACTTATCAACGGTAACTCAGGCGGGTCAATACGTTCCCATTCACTGGCACGACCGCGAGTGGCGGATCGTTCACCCTCGCGGGAGGGCAACAGAAGGTTCACAGAGAACGCCTTAGGGTGGTCGCCATGACGACTACCGGCGCGCGCAATCGGACCACAACCGGCTCTTCGTCCGCCCTGAACGACTTGGGCCTGCTGGTTCTCCGGATCGCCGTCGCCGCATCGATGCTGCAGGCCGGGCTCATCAAGGCCTTCGGCTTCGACGCCACCACGGAGTTCATGATCGGCAACGGATGGAAGATGTCGACGTTCGCCGCCTACCTGGTGACAGCGACCGAGATTGCGGGCGGTGCCGCGCTGCTCTTGGGTTTGCTGACGCCACTGGCGGCCTGCGGCATCATCGCGGCGATGATCGACGCCTGGGCCGTCAACGTCTCCGGTGCCGCCTTCTGGTCGGATCCGTTCAACATCCCGTTCCTGCTGGCGTTTGCCGCAACGGCCCTGCTCTTCACTGGCGCGGGCAGCTACTCGGTGGACGCGAAGGTGTTCGGCCGGCCCCACTGGCCAGGCGCCGTGACGATCGGGTTGTTCCTGGTCGCGGTGGGTTCGGCCGTCGCCACCTGGGTCTTGCTGAACGGCACGAACCCGCTACACGCGAGCAACCCGGCCACATAGAACCCTACTCAGAGGTAATAATTGCCAGGGTTTTCTGAATCGTGACTCAAAGAACTCTTAATGGTGATGGTTACTGTTCAGTACATGTGGATCGACGACACCAGTGCAGATGTCATCAAAGTTGATTTCGAAGCCCTGTACCACGGGGACTTCCTGGTCGAGGGTGACTGCTCCGAGCAGTTCCCCGACCTCGCTCAAGCAGTCTAAGAACTTCTAGATCTCGAGAGCGCGGGCGCTGACCCGCGTAGAGAGCCGTCGACGGTTACCCGTCGGCGGCTTCTTCTATCTACGGGCCCTGCGTTGAGATGTTCTCAGGCGATCGCGGTCTCCGCGACCATGCCGCCCAATCGCGCGGTGATCAGGTCCTCGGCCTCAGCCACGATGCGCGAGATCAGTTCGTCGCAGGTCGGGATGTCATCGATCAGGCCCATCACGGTGCCAACGGTCCAGATGCCCGCGTCGATGTCGCCATCGTCGAATACCTTGCGGCCGCGCACCCCGGCGACCAAGTCCTTGATGTCCTCGAACTGCCCGCCGCCCTTGAGAATCTCGACGACCTCACGTGACACCACGTTGCTCGCCACCCGTGCCGTGTTGTGCAGGCTGCGGAAGATCAGCTCGGTGCCGCGCTCGTCGCCCGCCACGATCGCTTCCTTGACGTTCTGATGGATGCAGGACTCGACGGTGCACATGAATCTCGTGCCCATGTTGATGCCGTCCGCGCCCAATGCCAGCGCCGCGACCAAACCACGCGCATCGCCGAAACCGCCGGAGGCGATCATCGGGATCTCGATCTGCTTGGCCGCCGCCGGGATCAAGACGAGCCCGGGAACGTCGTCCTCACCCGGGTGGCCTGCGCACTCGAACCCGTCGATGCTGATGCCGTCCACACCAAGGCTCTGGGCCTTCACCCCGTGGCGCACGGAGGTGCACTTGTGCAGCACCTTGATTCCGTTGTCGTGGAACATCGGCAGGTGCGGCGCCGGATTTGACCCGGCGGTCTCGACGATCTTGATGCCCTCGTTGACGATGACCTGGCGGTACTCGTCATACGGCGGTGGGGTGATCGACGGCAGGATCGTCAGGTTCACGCCGAACGGCTTGTCCGTCAGCTCGCGGGTCTTGGCGATCTCGCGGGCCAGGTCGGCGGGCGTTGGCTGCGTCAGCGCGGTGATGAAACCAAGCCCGCCCGCATTGGCCACGGCCGCAACGAGTTCCGCACGGCCGACCCACTGCATGCCGCCCTGCGCGATGGGGTGCTCGACCCCGAATACCTCGGTGAACTTCGTCGTGATGGTCATCTGCGTCTCCTCTACCTGGGCGCCATGCGGATCGCGCCGTCCAGACGGATCACTTCGCCGTTGAGCATCGGGTTCTCGACGATGTGCTGGGCCAGGGCCCCGTACTCGTCGGGGTCACCGAGCCGGGCCGGATGCGGCACCTGCTGCCCGAGTGAGCGCTGGGCCTCTTCGGGCAGTCCCGCCAGCAGCGGGGTCTTGAACAGGCCGGGGGCGATGGTGCAGACGCGGATCAGCTCGCGGGACAGATCGCGCGCGATCGGCAGGGTCATGCCGACGACACCACCCTTGGACGCGGAGTACGCGGCCTGACCGATCTGGCCATCGAAGGCGGCGACGGACGCGGTGTTGACGATGACGCCACGCTCCTCGCCAATCGGTTCGGTCTTGGCGATCCGCTCGGCCGCGAGCCGCAGCACGTTGAACGTGCCGATCAGGTTGACCTGAATCACTGTGTTGAACCAGTCCAGCGGGAACGGGCCGGTCTTGCCGAGCGTCTTCACCGCATTGCCGATGCCCGCGCAGTTCACGTTGATGCGAAGCGGGCCCATCGACTCGGCGACGTCGAGGGCCTTGGAGACGGCGTCCTCGTCGGTGACGTTCGCGGCGACGAACTTGGCGCGGTCACCCAATTCGGCGACGACTTCCTCGCCCTTGAGGTCGATGACGACGACGCTGCCGCCCGCGTCCAGCAGCCGTTTGGTGGTCGCCAGACCCAGTCCGGACGCACCTCCCGTGACGACTGCTACGGAGTCTTTGATCTGCACTGATCGATTCCCTTCTCGGAGTTCAACCCACTGGTTGGTTGGGACTATACCCAGTCCCGGAGGACGGCCTCGGTGTCCGCGCCCTTCTCGCCGGGCGGCGTTGGCGTCGATGGCACGCTGCGGGAGAACCTCGGCGCCGGCGCGGGCTCCAAGTTGTCGCCGTCGGCGGAGTGATCGTGGAAGAAGGTCCCGCGCTCGGTGATGTGCGGCTCGGTCTCGACCTCGCCGAAGCTCAAGACGGGTGTGACGCACGCGTCGGTGCCGTTGAACACCTTCGCCCAGTGGTCGCGGTCATGGGCGGCGAAGGCCGTGGTGAACGTCGCGCGCAGTTCCTCGGCGCGCGCCGCATCGTGCTGACCGGGGAGCGTGGCCGGATCTAGCCCGAGCCCCGCCAGCAGTTGCGCGTAGAACTGCGGCTCGATCGCGCCGACGGCGACGTACTTTCCATCGGCGGTCTCGTACGTGTCGTAATAGGGCGCACCCGTGTCGAGCATGTTCGCGCCGCGCTCGTCGCTCCACATGCCCATGGCGCGGAAGCCCCACATCATCTGCATCAGCACGCTCGAGCCATCGATCATGGCGGCGTCGACGACCTGACCCTTGCCCGAGGTGTGGCGCTCGAACAGTGCGGACAGGATTCCGACGATCAAGAACATCGATCCGCCGCCGAAGTCACCGGCGAGGTTCAGCGGCGGCACCGGCCGCTCACCCTTGCGGCCGACCGCGTGCAGCAACCCGTTGAGCGAGATGTAGTTGATGTCGTGACCGGCCTGCTGCGACCGCGGCCCGGTCTGACCCCAGCCCGTCATGCGGCCGTAGATCAGACGTTCGTTGACCCTTGCGCAGTCGTCAGGGCCAAGCCCGAGACGCTCGGTCACGCCGGGCCGATAGCCCTCGATCAGCACGTCGGCCTTCGAGATCAGCCGCAACACCAGCTCGCGGCCCTCGTCGCTCTTCAGATCGGCGGCGACCGAACGACGGTTGCGCAACATCGAGTCTCGGTTGCCGACGGGCACCCCGCCGCCCTTGCCGGGCCGCTCGATGCGCACGACGTCGGCGCCGAGATCGCCGAGGATCATTGCCGCGTGGGGCCCAGGGCCGATGCCGGCCAGCTCGACGACTCTCAATCCCTGCAGTGGTCCAGCCATCGTTGCACGCCCTCCAGCAGTTCGACTCCAGTTGACCGCGACATAGCTTACTTGTATAACCAAGTCGACTGACTGCGGGCCTCAGGCTCGCTCGAACAGAGGCGGCCATGACCACCACCGAGTCCTACACCGGCATCGACGATCTCACCGTCACCCTGAGCGACGGGGTGCTCGTGGTGACGCTCAACCGGCCCGACAGCCTCAATTCACTGACGGCCGCGATGCTCGACACCATCGCCGACTCCATGGAGCGCGCGGCCACCGACCCCGCAGTGCGCGTCGTCCGGCTGGGCGGCGCGGGTCGCGGCTTCAGTTCCGGCGCGGGCATCAGCGCAGAAGACCATGCGAACCCTGGAGCCAACGGCTCCCCGTCGGACACGCTCGCCGCGGCGAACCGTGCCATCCGCTCGATCGTGACGCTGCCCAAACCGGTCGTCTCCGTGGTGCAGGGCCCCGCCGCGGGGGTCGGCGTCTCGCTGGCGATCGCGGCGGACGTCATCCTGGCCTCCGAGAAGGCCTATTTCTTGTTGGCCTTCACCAAGATTGGGCTCATGCCCGACGGCGGCGCCTCCGCGCTGGTAGCTGCGGCGATCGGTCGCACCAGGGCGATGCGCATGGCCCTGCTTGCCGAACGGCTCTCCGCGGCCGATGCGTTGGCGGCCGGCCTGGTGAGCGCGGTGTATTCGGCCGACGACCTGGAGGCCGAAGTGACGGCGGTGATCGAGACGCTCAAGTCCGGCCCAGCCATCGCGCTGCGCAGAACCAAGGACGCCATCAACGCCGCCACGCTGACCGAACTCGAGGGTGCACTCGAGCGCGAGACCGAGGGGCAGCTGTCACTGCTGTCGTCGGACGACTTCCGCGAGGGCACCACCGCGTTCCAGCAGCGCAGGCCCGCCACCTTCACCGACGCCTGACGCGACTCCGACCACCGATACGTTCTCAAAGTCAATATCGCCGGCGATATCACTGCCGATGTGATATCGCCGGTGATAACAAGTTTCAGACCGGGTGTGTGGTTGCTCCTGGGGATGAGTCGTCGACGACGCCGTGGTTTGTCGGTGCGCCCCGCCACGATCGGCGTCATGAAGAACTACACCTACCGAGCCGAGTGGTCGATGGAGTCAGGCGATTATGTCGGCATCTGCCTCGAGTTTCCGTGTGAGTCCACTCATGCACCGACTGCACTCGAGGCGGTCGCGCAGATGACGGAGAACGTCGCCACGATCATCGCGGACTACGAGAGGGACGACGCCGACCCTCCCCCGTCCCTCACCGACCGGCACTACAGCGGCACCTTTCTCGTGCGCACATCGCCGATGCTGCACGGGCGGCTGATGGTCGAATCCGCCGAACAGGGCGTCTCTCTCAACCACTGGGTGGTCCAGAAACTCGCCGGCCGGGGGCCGCTGGCCACCACCGACCCATTCTTCTGAGCGCGAATAATCGTTCGACGAAAGAGGGGTCCATCAGCCACCATCGGTTGGTGAGTACGCAATTCGACCTCAAGCAACCGGTGCAGCCCACCGGTGGCTGGCGCGTGCTCGCACCCTTCCGCTTCCGCGAGTACCGCCTGTTGATCGGTGCGTTGTCCATCTCGATCTTCGCCGAGGGCATGTGGGCCGTCGTGATGGCGATGCAGGTCATCGCGCTCGACAACGACCCGGCGTCGCTGTCGCTGGTGGCGACCTGTCTCGGCACCGGCCTGGTGGCGTTCGTCCTCGTCGGCGGTATCGCCGCGGACCGGGTCAATCAGCGCACCATCATCATCGCCGTGGAATCGGTGAACGTCACCGTCGTGCTTACGGTGGCGATACTGAGTTCGCTTGGCGTGCTTCGTATCTGGCACATGGCCACGGCGGCGGCGGCGTTGGGCATCGCGGCGGCGTTCTTCTTCCCCGCGTACAGCGCGATGCTGCCGCGGATTCTGCCCGCCGACCAACTCTTGGCCGCCAATGGCGTCGAGGGCGTCGTCCGGCCGGTGTTCCAGCGTGCCGTTGGGCCTGCGGTCGCGGGCGTGCTGGTCGGCGTGACGTTCCCCGCACTGGGCGCGTTCGCGGTGGCCGGGCTGTTCGCCGTGGGCCTTGCTCTGCTGGTCGCCACCCGGCCTGCGAAAACCGCTGTGGCCCAGCAGGACCCGGAACGCCCCCACGTACTGCGCGACATGCGCGACGGATTCCGCTTCATGGTGCGGACACCCTGGCTGCTGTGGACGCTGCTGTTCGCCAGCATCTTCGTGCTGGTGGTCCTCGGCCCGATCGAGGTGCTGCTGCCGTTCATCGCGCAGAATCGGTTCGCCGACGGCGCGCGGATGTACGGCTTCATCCTGGCGGCGTTCGGGGTTGGCAGTGCGATCGGCGCGCTGACGGTCTCGTCGGGTCGGCTGCCACGCCGCTACCTGACGGTGATGATGGTGATGTGGGGCGCAGGCTCGCTGCCTCTGGCGATCGTCGGCTGGACGTCGTCGTTCCCGCTGATGGCGTTGGCGACGTTCATCGTCGGCGTCACCGACGGTGCGGGCAGCGTGATCTGGGGAACGCTTCTGCAGCGGCGGGTGCCGAGGGAGATGTTGGGCCGCGTGTCTAGCCTGGACTTCTTCGTCTCGCTGGCGTTCATGCCGGTGTCGTTCGCGATCGCCGGGCCGCTGTCGAAGGTCGTATCGATGCAGGCGATCTTCCTCGCGGCCGGTGTCGTACCGGTCGTCCTCGCCGCCATCGCGATGATCGCGGCGCGGATGCCCCGCGACGAGATCGCCAACCCGCTGCGTTAGGCGGTCAGACGCCGAACATCGGCGGCAGTGCGAGCACCATGACGAGGCCCCAGAAGAAGTGGGTCAGCATGGGCGCGAGCACGCCGCCGGTGATTCGGCGCTCATAGGCGCACACCGCGCCGAGGATGATGCCGGCGAACCCCAGCATCGGGTTGCCGGCCGCCGAAACGGCCAGGGCATACACGATCGTCGACACCACCTCGGGATGGAATCTGCCGAGCGAACTGTAGAGCGCACCACGGAAGAACATCTCCTCCGCGACACCGTTGATCACGGTGATCAGCACGACCAGCCACAGGGCACCGTAGTCGGCGTACTCGAGCACCTGAACGATGTAGTCGCGAACCGGACCGATCTCGCGGCACACCAGCCCACCGACGATGAACACCGCACCCAGCGCCACGCCGATGCCTGCGCCGGTCAGCACCGGCCTCCGCAGCTTGCCCCGGAACGTCACGCACCCGAGGTGCAGAGGACCGGAGAGCCTGGCGCCGATCGCCCACACCGCGGCCAGCGCGAGCGTCAGGACGTAGAACGACGTCTGACCGGGCGTGCTCCGCAGGGAGATCCCGAGCAGCGTCGCGCCGATGATCAGCACCACGACCACGACGATGCGGCGCCTGCGCACCAGTGCCGGCGGCTCGTCGTGAGGCGCGGCAGGGGTTGCGGCGATCGAACCGATCTCGGCGAGAAATCCCGTCACGAGATTCCCTTCGGTGCCAGTCCGATCACCGTGTCCAGGCCCGTCCGCACCCATCCGGCGACGGGACCGGGGATGGCGCAGAGCAGGCCGAGCGCGGGATGGGCGATTGACGGCGTGACCATCGACGCCAGGTTGCGGATTCGACTGACGTCACCACCCGCCCAGTAAGGGTCGGTGTCGGCGAGGTGGTGCGGGTCGGCCAGTCGGTCGACGGGCAACCGTCGGTGACCCGACAGAGACAACCTGATCGCATCGTCGATACTTACCGGGCCGCCGGGCGGATCGGGCACCAACCCCTCCAAACCGTCATTGGAGGCAGTCATCGGATAGTCAAGTGACTCAACGAGATCCGCTGCCAGAGCGCGCGGCACCGGAACGAACAGCGCGGCCACCTGCGACACCAAGCCCATGTTCAGATCGGGCACCGGCACTCCACTGCGCCACAAGCCCGACACGCGCGCATAGGTTCGCAGCAGGTCGCCGTAGGTAGTCGTCTCGGGACCGCGGATGTCGTAGGACCCCGCGGGCACGCGCTCCGCGTCCGCGGCGGCCAACAGGTAGTGGAGCACGTCGCTGATCGAGATCGGGTCCAACGGGTTGTCCGCCCACGGCGGCATGGGAATCAGCAGGAAGCGATCGCCGACGGCGCGCAGCATCTCGAACGACGTCGACCCCGCGCCGATGATGATGGCGGCGCCCAGCCACACCACGTCGGGTCCCCCGTCGATGGTCAGCGCTTCGGCGACCTCGGCGCGGCTGGTCAGGTGCTCGGACAGGTCGTCACCGTCTGGCACGAAACCACCCAGATAGACGATGCGCTTGACGCCTGCCTCCTTCGCGGCGCGCGCCACGTTGGCGGCCGCGGCGTTGTCGGCGTCGCGGTACCCGGGCTGCCCGATGCCGTGCACGAGGTAATAGACGACGTCGATGGGGCCGGCGACGCCAAAGGCACTGGCCGCCGACTCGGGATCGGCGGCGTCGAGCATGACGGGTTGAACGTCGTCGATCCAGCCGAAGTCACCGAGACGCTCGGGGCTGCGACTGGCCACGGTCACCTGGTGCCCCGCCCCGAGCAGGGTGGCCACCAGCCGCGAGCCGACATAGCCGGTCGCGCCGGTGACGAGTGTGCGCATGTGGTTCACCGTAGGTAGGTACCCGCGCGGGCGCTATTCGATCGCAGTGCGGTGCACGTCACTCAGGTGCTCGTAGACCTGGGCGTTGGTGCGATTGCCTGCCACCTCGTCGGCGGTCAGCTCGCGCCGGACCTTGCCTGGCACCCCCGCCACCAAGGAGCCCGGCGGAATCACCGCCCCCTGAGCCACGACGGCGCCCGCTGCGACCAGCGACCCGGCCCCGATGTGGGCCCCGTTGAGAATGACCGCGCCCATCCCGATCAGGCAGCCGTCCTCGACGGTGCAGCCATGCAGAACTGCGTTGTGACCGACGCTGACGCCCGCCCCGATGCTGGCCGGGAAGCCGGGATCGACGTGCACCGTCACGTTGTCTTGGAGGTTGGAACCTTCGCCGATCTCGATCGGTTCGAACTCGGCCCGCAGGATCGCGCCGTACCAGACGCTCGCCTTGGCGGCCAGCGTCACGGGGCCGATGACGGTGGCGTTGGGCGCCACCCACGATTCCGCGTGCAGCTGCGGCGCGCGACCGTTGATGGACAGGATCAGCGGCTCTGGCATGGCCGAAATCCTAACGGGAACCGGTCAAGCACCTTGATAGACCTTGCGATAACTCGACGGTGACATGCCGACGCCGCGGCGCAGGTGGTGGCGCAGATTGGCGCCCGAGCCCAACCCCGCGAGTCGGGCCACCTCGTCGACGGGGAGATCCCGCGACTCCAGCAGCTCGCGGGCGTGATCGACTCGCCGGTTTCGGATCCACGTGCCGGGGGCCTGACCGGTCTCCTCCCGGAAACGTCGATTGAAGGTGCGCTGGCTCATGTGGGCGTGCCTGGCCAGCTTCCCGACGCTCAGTTCTCCGTCGAGGTGCCGAAGCGCCCACGCTCGGGTCGCCGCGGTGGAGGCATCGTCCTGCACGGGCAGGTGACGGTCGATGAACTGCGCCTGTCCGCCCTCCCGCCACGGCGGCACGACGCAGTACCGCGCCACCGCGTTGGCGACCTGCGAGCCGTGGTCGGAGCGAATGACGTGCAGACACAAGTCGATTCCCGCGGCCAGACCGGCGGACGTCAGCACGTCGCCGTCATCGACGAAGAGGACGTTCTCGTCCACGTCGATCTGCGGATGCAGCCGGCGAAGGTCGTCCGCGAACTTCCAGTGCGTGGTCGCGCGACGCCCGTCGAGGTAGCCCGCCGCGGCGAGGACGAACGCGCCGGTGCAGATGGACACCAGTCGCGTCCCGGGGCGGACCCGGTCCAACACACCAAGGGCGAGTGGCGTCAGCACACCGTCGTTGCGCGCCGACGGGTAGCGGGTGCCGGGGATGACGACGGTGTCGGCGGTGGCCAACGCGTCCGGGCCCGCGGCGGGCAGCATCGCGTAACCGTTGGTGGTGGCCACCGGTTGATCGTCGAGGCCGCAGACCACGACGTCGTAGAGCGGTGCACCTTCGTCGTCCACGGCGGCGCCGAACAACATCGGCGGTATCGATGCGTCGAACCCCACGACCGGAGGCAGCAGCAGGACGGCGACGCGGTGTGCGGGAGCCATCGTTCCATCTTGGCACGTTCTTGATGATTGGTGGCATTCATGCCACTGGCGTCGACGTCCTCTGGCCAGCACAGTGATGCGGTGACGGTTACCGCCAAAGACGAAACGACGCGTCCCCGCCTGCACTGGGCCTGGGTGGTCGCCGCGGTGAGCTTCATCGCCATCCTCGGTGCTGCGGGCTTCCGCTCGGTCCCGGGCGTGATGATGAACCCGCTGCATCACGAGTTCGGCTGGTCGCACGGCACGGTCGGGCTGGCCATGTCGGTCAACATGACGCTGTTCGGGCTCACCGCACCCTTCGCCGCCGCCCTCATGGACCGCTTCGGGGTGCGCCCGGTGCTGACGGTGGCGTTGGCCTTGATCTCGGCCGGCTCGGCCCTATCCGTGACGATGACGACCAGTTGGCAGCTGGTGCTGCTGTGGGGCGTGCTCGTCGGCGTCGGCACGGGTTCGATCTCGATGGGCTTCGTGGCGACGATCGCGACCCGCTGGTTCGAGGAGCGGCGCGGTTTGGTCACCGGCGTCCTTACCGCGGCCAGCGCGACGGGCCAGCTGATCTTCCTGCCCGTCATCGCCGAGGTCACCACCCGCCACGGTTGGCGGATGGCCTCGCTGATCGTCGCGGCCGCCGCGCTGAGCGTCGTGCCGCTGGTGCTGATCTTCATGCGCAACGACCCGCGGGACAAGGGACTCACCGCCTACGGAGCCACCACCAGCACCCCCGCCGTCGTGCCTACAGGCAGCTTCCGCGCGGCCTTCGACGGCCTGCGGATCGGTGCGCGGGTGCCGGCGTTCTGGCTGCTCGCGGGCAGCTTCGCGATCTGCGGAATGACGACCAACGGACTCATCGGAACCCACTTCATCCCCGCCGCCAACGATCACGGCATGCCCACCACCGTGGCGGCCGGCCTGCTCGCGACGATCGGCATCCTCGACGTCGCGGGGACCATCTTCTCCGGGTGGTTGACCGACCGCGTCGATCCGCGGTTGCTGCTCGTCGTCTACTACACGGGCCGCGGAATCTCGCTGCTGCTCCTGCCGTCCCTGCTTTCTCCGCAGGCGGAACCGAGCACCTGGGTGTTCGTCATCTTCTACGGGCTGGACTGGGTAGCGACCGTGCCGCCGACGATCGTGCTGTGCCGTCGCTACTTCGGTGCCCGCACGCCGGTGGTGTTCGGTTGGGTGTTCGCCTCGCATCAGCTCGGAGCCGCCGTCGCCGCCGCAGGCGCCGGCTGGTTGCGCGACCTGCAGGGCAACTACGACGTGGCGTTCTATCTCGCCTCGGGGTTGTGTGCCGTCGCGGCAATACTCTGTCTGAACGTGCGGAAAAGCCAGGTCAGCGCCGGTCAGGAACCGGTCGCGGAGAACCTTGGCTTTGCCGATTCGTGATCTGAGCCTTTACGCTTCCACAGGCGTCGCCATGAGAGTCGGGCTCTGGGCGGCGCGATCACCCATGTTGAGGAGCCGAAAGTGAAGACTCGCACCAGTCGAGCCATAGGAGTTTCCGCCGCGATCGCCGCGATCGCCGTGTCGCTGCCCTTGGCGATCACCGCCCAGGCAGACCCACCACCGACGGAGACCGCCACGGTCAAGCCGCCGCCGGACCCGCAGGGCAACTGCGATCCGTTGCGCGCCGAGATCGCACCGAACACGACGGCAAGCTTCAACACGCTGCCCGTGGGGCAGGTGCTCGCCAAGATTCCGTCGCTGAGCACGTTCACCGCCGCGATCAACGGTGGTCTCGATCCCGCCGTCAACATCCTGCCCGTTCTCGAGAACGGTCCGTACGTGGTGTTCGCACCGAACAACGATGCGTTCGCCAAGCTGGATCCCGCCGAGCTGGAGACGCTGAAGTCGGATCCCGCGGCGCTGAGCAAGCTGGACTACTACCACGTCTTCCTCGGCCTGCTGGGCCCCGGCGACGTGGCGGGCCAGCGCCCGACGCAGCAGGGCGCGGACATCAAGGTGTCCGGCAAGGACGGCGACATCAAGGTCAACGACACCGCCAAGGTGATCTGCGGCGCCATCCAGGCTGCCAACGCCCGGATCTACATCATCGACACGGTGCTCGACCCCAACTCGCCGCCGGCGCCGATCACGCCGACGACGTCGTTCGCGGGCACTGGTAAGCCGTTGGCCCCGACCAGCGCCGCCACCACCACGACCGAGCCAGCCCCCGCCGGCTAATCTCACCTTCACGATTTCGGCGCGCGGTTCTGTAGATCAGCGCGCCGAAATCGCTTGGTTATAGGCCCAAGTCGCGGCCGATGATCTCCTTCATGATCTCGGTCGTGCCACCGAAGATCGTCTGGATGCGGACGTCTACGTAGTCGCGGGCAACCTTGTACTCGTTCATGTAGCCGTAGCCGCCGTGCAGCTGCACGCACGCATCGACGACCCGCTTGTTCAGCTCGGTGCACCACCACTTCGCCTTGGACGCCTGCACGGCGGTCAGCTCGCCGTCGACGACGGCCCGCAGGCACCGGTCGATGTACTGCTCGCCGATCTCGAGCTCGGTATCCAACTCGGCCATCACGAACCGGTTGTGCTGGAAACTGCCGATCGGTTGCCCAAAGGCCTTGCGGTCCTTGACGTATTGCAGCGTTTCGCCGAACGTCGCGCGGGCGCCGGCGATGGCCGCCACGGCGATGGACAGGCGCTCGGACGGCAGGTTCGTCATCAGGTGATAGAAGCCCTTACCCTCCTCGCCAAGCAGGTTCGCCCCTGGCACCCGAACGTTCTCGAAGTGCAGCTCGGCGGTATCGGCGGAGTGCAGGCCCATCTTGTCGAGCTTGCGGCCGCGGGTGAAGCCCTCCATGCCGCGCTCGACGACGAGCAGTGAGAAGCCCTTGTGGCCGGCGTCCGGGTTGGTGCGGGCCACCACCACGACGAGGTCGGAGTTGATACCCGCGGAGATGAAGGTCTTGGAGCCGTTGAGGATCCAGTCGTCTCCGTCACGGACGGCCGAGGTCTTGATGCCCGCGAGGTCGCTGCCTGCGCCGGGCTCGGTCATCGCGACGGCCCCGATCAGCTCGCCGGTGATGTAGCCGGGCAGCCACCGCTCCTGCTGCTCGGAGTTGGCCAGGTTCACGAAGTAGGGGCCGACGATGTCGTTCTGCAGGCTCAGCCCCGGCGTGGCGGCCCCATACTTCGAGAACTCTTCGACGATGACGGCGTTGAACCGGAAGTCGTCGACACCGCCACCACCGAACTTCTCCGGCAGGTTGAACCCGATCAGGCCGTATTTGCCTGCGGCGACGTAGGATTCACGGTCGACGAGGCGCTCGCTCTCCCACTTCTCGGCGTGCGGCGCGCACTCCTTCTCCAGGAACTGCCGCGCGGTCGCCCGCAGCTGTTCGTGCTCTTCTTCGAAAACCAGTCGCTTCATGTTCGTTCTCCTACCGTGCCTTCCATACGGGCTGACGCTTCTCCGCGAAGGCCAGCGGTCCCTCCTTGGCGTCCTCGGAGCGCAACACTCCGCCGATCTCACGCATGGTCCGTCTCCAGCCGGGCTCGTCGCCCGTGATGACGCCGTCGTCGACACCGTGGGCCACCCGCTTGCTGGCCTGGACCGCCAACGGCGCATTGCCGGTGATTCGCCCAGCGAGTGCGAGCGCCGCGTCGAGTTCGGTGCCGTCAGGCACGACGTCGTTGATCAAGCCCCATCTCAGCGCGTCGGCAGATGTCATCGGTTCACCGGTGAACATCAGCTCAAGGGCCACCTTGCGCGGCAGCTGCTCGACGATGCGGAACACTCCGCCCGCGGCGGCGATCAGACCGCGCTTCACCTCTGGGAGACCGAATTTCGCGCTCTCTCCGGCGACGACGAGATCGCTGGCGAGGGCCAGCTCGGTTCCCCCGCCGAGCGCGGCGCCGTTGACCGCCGCAATGGTCGGCTTGTCGATGAAGTGCTGGACATACCCGCCGAAGCCCCATTCGGGATGCTCGGGGTCCATCACGTTCTCACCCCTGGCCAGCGCCTTCAGATCGACTCCTGCGCAGAAGGATCGGTCGCCCGCGCCGGTGATGACGACGACGCGGACGTCAGGATCCTGCTGCGCCCGGTCCATGGCCCGGCCAAGACCGGTGCTCACCGCGGCGTTGACGGCGTTGCGTGCCGCCGGCCGGTTCAGCGTGATGACGAGGACGTTGCCCCGCCGCTCGGTGAGAACGGCGGGCGCGTCCGTCTGGGGATCAGCTGTCACAGCAGCTCGAGGATGGTGGCGTTGGCCTGCCCGCCGCCTTCGCACATGGTCTGCAGACCGTACTGAATCCCCTTGTCCCGCATGTGATAAAGCATCGTCGTCATGATTCGCGCACCCGAGCCACCGAGCGGGTGACCGAGCGCGATCGCGCCACCGTTGGGGTTGAGCTTCTTCTCGTCGGCACCGATGTCCTTGAGCCAGGCCAGCGGTACGGGCGCGAACGCCTCGTTCACCTCGAAGACACCGATCTCGTCGACCGACAGGCCCGAGCGCTTGAGTACCTTCTGGGTGGCCGGGATCGGCGCGGTGAGCATGATGACGGGATCAGCACCCGCCAGTGCCACCGAGTGGACGCGCGCAAGTGGCTTGAGTCCCAAGGACTTCGCCTTCTCGGCCGACATGAACAGCAGTGCGGCGGAGCCATCGGAGATCTGCGACGCGTTGCCCGCGTGAATGACGCCGTCTTCCTTGAATGCCGGCTTGATGGTCGCCATCTTCTCGACCGTTCCGCCGCGGCGGATGCCCTCGTCCTTCAGCACCGGGTTGCCGTCCTGGTCCTTGATCCCGACGATCTGATCGTCGAATGCACCGGCATCCTGTGCGGCAGCGGCTTTCTCGTGCGAGCCGAGGGAGAACTGGTCGAGTGCGGTGCGATCGAAGCCCCACTGCTCGGCGATCATCTCCGCGCCCGTGCCCTGGTTGGGGGTTTGCGTGTAGCGGGCACGGAAGGCCTCTGGATAGGGATGCCCGCCGTTGGCCAGCGAGGCGCCCATCGGGGTGCGTGACATCGACTCAACGCCGCCGGCGACGACGACGTCGTAGTGGCCCGCCACCACGCCTGCCGCGGCGAAGTGCACTGACTGCTGGCTCGACCCGCACTGCCGGTCCACGGTCACCCCTGGGACGCTCTCCGGCCAGCCGGCCGCCAGCACCGCGGTACGGGCGATGTCCAGCGCCTGCTCGCCAGCCTGCATGACACAGCCCCAGATGACGTCGTCGACCAGCGCGGGATCGATCCCTGCCCGCTGGACCAGGCCGTTGAGCACCTGCGCCGACAACTCACCGGGGTGAACGCCGGAAAGACCGCCGTTGCGCTTGCCGACAGGTGATCGGACCGCTTCTACGATGACGGCTTCAGCCATGGGACATCTCCTCTGAGTGGGGTTGAATCGGCGCTGATCGAACCAGCAACTCCGATGGTGGCTACTCCCGAACGTAGAAGAGTAGGTTTACTAGGTCAACTTACTGGTTGGTAGGGCACGCCTCAGCGGCGACGCTTCCCGCAGCGTCCACATGGTTTACTGAGTTGTACAACCACAACCGGCGACAGCCGGCCGCACGAATCCCTGGAGACTCCGTTGGCTCGCAACACGCCTTTGGCACCCATGATGGGGCCGGATGCCGTCGCACAACGCGGCGGTACGGCGATCCGCTCTCCCAAGACCGCTGAACTCGTCGCAGGAACGCTTCGTCGGATGGTGGTGGACGGCCAGCTCACCGACGGCGACTTCCTGCCCAACGAGGCCGAGCTCATGACGCACTTCGGGGTCAGCAGGCCGACGCTGCGCGAAGCGGTGCGAGTGCTGGAGTCCGAGCGGCTTGTCGAGGTCCGGCGCGGCTCGCGCACGGGCGCACGCGTCCGGGTGCCGGGCCCGGAGATCGTCGCACGGCCCGCAGGCCTGCTACTCGAACTGTCCGGCGCGACGATTGCCGACGTCCTGGTGGCGCGCTCAGGTGTCGAACCGATCGCGGTTCGCGTCTTGGCGGAGTCGGGAACGCCCGAACAGTTCGACGAGCTGGACGAGATCCTCGCCAACGACGTTCCGGCCGGGTGGGAAGCCGGTCGCCTCGCCGAGGCGACGGGCGAGTTCCACCGCCGAATAGTGGAGTCCTCCGGCAACGCCACCCTCACGATCATTGCCGGCATGCTCCACGAGATCACGGTGCGGCACACGGCATTCGCCATCAAGGAACACCGCGAAGTGTCCAAGGCCGAATACGACAAGCTGATGCGGTCCTACCGGCGGCTGTTGACGCTGCTGCGCGCGGGCGACGGCGCCGCCGCCGAGTCCCATTGGCGAAGGCATCTCGACGCTGCGCGCGACCTACTGCTGAAGGGCCTCGAGGACGTCAAGGTCCGCGACGTCATGCAGTAGCGGTGTCCGCCGACCACGTGACGTGGACGGGAACGTCGTCGGCCCACGGCTGACGCGTGACCATGTCGGCAACCCGCACGTATCCCCGCTCGAACTCGCCGGTGGCGGCGTCGACCAGCCGGTACTCCTGCTGCTGTTTGTGAATGGGCTGCGCGTCGAGCAGCACCACCCGCACCTCGCCGGGCTCGAAGTGGCACCGCTCCTGCATCGCGGCGATCAGCTGCTCGTTGTGCATGTGGCCGTCGCCGAAGTTCCAGCCGATCGCGGTGCTGCACAGCCGTTCCCCCTCGGTGATGACGTAGTCGGCTTCGTTGCCGTCCGCCATGGCGCGGTGCACCAGCGTGAACAGCGCTCGGCCGTGGGTGTTCATCGCCCGGAACGCGTAGCCCGAATGCAGCATGACGAGTGCCTGCTCGGGGCTGCCGTAGATGCGCTCGACCTGCGACTGCGGCATGCTCGCGATCGCCACCAGGCCCGCGTTGATCTTCGCCTCGGCCGACGGCTTCATGCACCACTGGGTGGTGTCCCAGTTACCCGCGTAGTAGCGCATGCCCGGGAGGAAGGAAACCTTGCGCGGGAACAGGTTTCCGAAGACCACGGTGCCCGCGACGACGGCGAACAGAAGGATCGGCAGCGGGCTGGTCAGATCGGCGAGGCCGATGCCCGCGTGCCCGACGAACAGCGCGAGCACGCTGAACATCATGAAGACGTTCCACTCCAGCGGCACCCCCATCGGAATCGACGACAAGATGCCGAAGTGGAAGCACAGCATCACGAACGCGGCGATCGCCGTCGGCCAGCCGCCATGCGAGAAGAACAGCGCGAGCGGCACCAGCCCCTCGATCGCGGTGCTGAAGTGTGCGACGAACCGCGACACCCGACCCGGCCGCAAGTCGTCGGGGAACTTCTCGAAGAACATCCGCTTGAACGAGCGGGTCCGCACCAACGGACTGTTCGACATCATCGTCGAGATGACGAACGGGAAGTGCTTGTTGAGCTTCGAGGTGGCCGCGCCGATCCAGATGACCAGACACACCAGCTTCGCGGCGATGATCATGTCGACCCCACCGAAGAGGAACGCCACCGTGAACGACGCGTACACCTCACCGCGGGCGGCCAGGAAGATCACCTTGTCCCGAAGGCCCGCGACGGCCAGCAGTCCCAGAATCGTCCAGATCTGCCACATCGGCAGGATGCCGACCGTCGTGCCGAGCGCGGCGATGGGCCCGGTGCCATCGGACAGGAGAGCGACCAGCAGCACCACCAGCAACGCCGCGTAGAGCAGGGCGTCCAAGGGCGTGCGGGCCGTCCCGCGGGTCAGCGGGATGCGGCTTGGCCACGGTGGCAGCCGGATGGTGCCCGGGCGCAACCAGTAGAGGATCGACCCCATCGGCGGGAAGAAGCGGTTGTTGAGCGGCCCGAAGCCACACCCGAGGCCGACGACCTCGAAGAGCATCGTGTACAGCACGACCTTCTGGAACACGATCGGCTCGTCGTACCAGGACGCCACGCTGGTGAAACCGTCAATGCCCTTGGTGGCGAGGGCAACTGCCGCGCCGCCGAGGACGTACAGCAGAATCTTGACGACGTAGAACAGGTGCAGCACCACCGGTGTGCCGAACCCGACCTCGGCCCAGTGGCGGGCGAGCGGTCGGATCCGCTCGGCACGGTTGCCCTTGCTCCATTCGGCGAAGTCGACCACTGGTAGGTCGGGCTTGAGGAATCCCATGCGGGCCAGACTAGAACGTGTTCCTGTTTCGCTGGGCCGCTTTCCCCTTCACGAGCAGACGCAAAGGGCCCTGAAATGGCGCGGATGAGGGCATTTTGCGTCTGCTCGCCGAGGGTGGTTGCGCTAGGGGATTAGTCCTTCGGCGCTGGCGGCCGGTAGAAGATCGCCAGCTGACCGATGCCGCCGGCCAGCCCGAGCACGACGGCGATCAGAAGTCCGCCCCAGCCCTGCACGTAGCACCACAGTGCGCTGCCATGAAACAGGACGTAGTCCAGGCTGAACTTGCCTGCACCGAGACCTGCGATGGCGACCGCCGACACCGCGAGGATCAGGTTGTACTCCCAGCCCTCCTTGACGATGAAGAAGCCGTTGTGCCGGTGCACGGTCCATGCCGCCACGAACATCAGCGCGACGAAGCCCGCCGCGGGCACCGGGGTAAGCAGCCCGAGCGCGAGCCCGATGCCCGCCGACATCTCGGTGGTCGCGGCGACGCGGGCGTGGAAGATCCCCGGCTTCATCCCCATGCCGTCGAACCAGCCGGCCGTGCCCGCCAGGCCGCCCTTGCCGAAGAACTTGTTGTAGCCGTGGGCGGCCATGGTCAGGCCGAGCACCACGCGCAGCAGAAGGATGGCGAAGTCGTAGGCAGTCGTCACGTAACAAAATGTAGATGATCTGTTAAACGGCTGACCACCCGCCGTCGATATTGAGAATCGCGCCGTGGATGTTGGCGGCGTCGTCGGAGGCCAGGAACACCACCGTGGCCGCCACCTCCTCGGGCGTGCTCGCGCGGCGCGACGGAACCCGTGCGAGCAGCGGTGCGACGTGTTCGGCGAATTCGACTTGGCGCGCCGTGGAGATCGGGCCCGGCGCCACCGCGTTGACCCGCACCCCCGACGGGCCGTATTCGTCCGCCCAGGACTTCGTGAACGAGTGGATGACGGCTTTGTGTGCCGCATACAGTGCGGAGCCGGCGGAGCCGCGCAAGCCGGCGATGGACCCGATGTTGACGATGACGCCGTCGCCCCGCTCGACCATCGCCGGGGCGAGCAGTCCCGTCAGTAGGAAGGGGGCGAAGACGTTGACGCCGAACGTCTCTCGAATCTCGGGTTCGGAGACCTCGGCGGTCGGTGCGGGCATCAGCAGGGTGGCGGCATTGTTGACCAGCACGTCTAGCCGACCGCCCGCGGCCCGGGTGGCTCGTTCGGCGAGATCGCGCGCGGCACCACCGCCGCCGGCCAGATCAGCGACGACGAAGGCAGCCGCTCCCCCGCTGGACCGAATGTCGGCGACGACGTCGTCTCCCCGTCGCTCGTCGCGGCCAGAGACGACGACGAACGCGCCATCGGCGGCGAGCGCCCGCGCGATCGCGACGCCGAGGCCTCCGGTCGATCCGGTGACGAGCGCTGTGCGGCCCTGCAGCCGCGTACTGTTTGGGTTCATAAGTCCACTAGTAGTGAGATGAAAATGGACCTGCAAGTCCAGAAACTAACCCCGAAGGGCGCCGCGACGCGCCAGCGGATCATCGACGGCGCCGCCGCGGAGATCCGGGTCAATGGCGCAGTCGCCACCACGCTCGAGGACGTCATGGCGCGGACCGAGACGTCGAAGAGTCAGCTGTTCCACTACTTTCCCCGCGGGAAGGACCAGCTGCTCTTGGCGGTAGCCGAACAAGAGGCAGCGCGCGTGCTCAGTGATCAACAGCCGCACCTCAGCCAGCTGGTGTCGTGGGCCGCGTGGCAGCGGTGGCGCGACGTCGTCGTCGAGCGGTATCGCCAGCAGGGTCAGCTCTGTCCGCTGTCGACGGTGATGTCCGAGATCGGCCGTACGCCGGGCGCTCAGGCCGTGACGACGACGTTGATCGAACAGTGGCGCAACGAGATAGAGGCCGGGGTGCTCGCCATGCAGCGGCAGCAGAAGATCGGCGCGAACGTGGACCCCTCGCAGGCAGCGGCGGCGTTGCTGGCAGGCATTCAGGGTGGCGTCCTGGTCCTGATGAGCACCGGCGACATCAGCTACCTGGAGGCCGCGCTCGACGTCGGCATCGCTGCGCTGCGGCTCTAGTCGGTGCCGCCCGCCCTGTGCGCCTTTCCCCACTGACACATCGCCTCGGTCACCGGGCCAAGCGTCTCGCCGTACTTCGTCAAGGAATACTCAACGCGCGCAGGCACTTCCGCGAAGACCTCACGATGAACGATGCCGTCGGCCTCCAGTTCCCGCAGCTGTCGGGTCAGCACTCGTTCACTGATGCCGTGCGTCTTGCGCCTTAGCTCGGCGAACCTGTGCGCGCCGCCGCGCTTCATGTAGAAGACGAGCACGGCCTTCCATTTGCCGCCGATGACCGCGAGAGTGATCTCGACGGGACATTGGTCGTCCCACCGGTGGTCCGAGTCCGTGGCCTGCACGCTTACCTCCCGGTCCGTAACCCACTTCGAAGTCCGTCATTGCTGCTACGACACCTCGGCCGTAGCGTAGCCCGCATCAGAATCGCAATCATCGGGGCGGGCAACGTCGGACGGGCGTTGGGCGGGGCATGGACCTCGGCTCACGACGTCACCTACGGCGTCCGATCTCCAGAAGACGTCAAGTACGCCGATCTCGGCGCTCCCGTCGCGACGAATGCCGCCGCGTCCGCGGCGGCCGAGGTCGTTGTCCTGTGCACGCCATGGCAGGGCACCCAGCAGGCGGTCGGCGCGTGCGGCGATCTGAGTGGCAAGGTCGTCATCGACTGCACCAACCCCCTGACACCCGACGTCACCGCGCTGGAGGTCGGGCACACCACGTCCGGCGCCGAGCAGATTGCCGCATGGTGCGCGGGTGCGCACGTGTGCAAGGCGATGAACCAGATCGGTGCACCGATGATGAATCACCCGAATCTGCCTGCCCCGCCGGTGATGTTCGTCTGCGGCGACGACGAGGGGGCCAAGGCGACCGTGGCCACCCTCGTCTCGGAGTTGGGGTTCGAGGCGGTCGATGCGGGCGGTCTGACACTGGCCCGACTCCTCGAGCCTTTCGGAATGCTGTGGATTCATCTGGCGCTCCGCCGCGGCTGGGGAACGAGTTTCGGCTTCGGCCTACTGAGAGGACCGGCGTGACGGTCGAGTACATCCGCTACCGGATCGAGGAACCCCGCCGAGAGGCCTTCATCTCCGCCTACCGCGAGGCGGCGACCGCGCTCGACGACAGCGAGTACTGCCTCGGCTACCAGCTCACCCAGTGCGAGGAGGAACCCGCCCGGTTCATTGTGCGCATCCGCTGGACCTCGACCGGCGACCACCTCAATAGGTTCCGGCCGAGCGAGCAGTTTCGGCGGTTTCTTCCGCCAATCCGGGCGTACGTCAACGACATCGAGGAGATGCAGCACTACCAGGTGGTGGAGGGATTGGATTCGGGCCCCAACGCCGCCTCGAGCCGGTCGACGTAGTCGTCGATCCCGCCAGGCTCACCGAGCGCCGACTCGGCAGCGTGCACGCCGATCGTGACGATGTCGCCGACGCCAACGACGACGTGCGTCAGGCCCATCATCGGCGACAGTCCGGCGAATGCCGCGGCCATCGCGACGGGCGCTCCACCGAAGCTGAAATCCGCTGCGCCACAGTTCACACTGGAGACCACGGTGTTGCCGGTCACCGCCGCGGGACGGACGTCGGGATCGAATTTGTCCATCCCCCAACGCAACAATCGTGCAGGCGTCGCGGCGAAGGCGAGGTCGGCGGCGCGCATCGCCTGGTGTTCGGCACGCAACCGTCTGGCCGCCAGGTCGTCGGCGATCCGGGCGGCGCGCGCCTCTGCCGCCAGGTCGGGGTAGAGGCCAACGCCGACGTTCCCGAAGTGGTTGTAGGCCAGGCGCGGTGGCGGCTTGGCCATCGGGACCTCGGCGCCGAGGGCCGACGGGTCGTCGCCGAGCGCAGTGAGTCGACCGGCAAGTGCCGTCGACACCGCGGACAGCACCGCCACCGTTACCGTCCCGCCCGCCAGGTCGGTGCGTCGCCGAGCGACGGTGCGAAGGCTCGGCGGTCCGGACGGTCGGTCATTCGTGCGCAACAGCGGCCTAAGTTCTGCCTGCGCGGGAACGACTCCCGCCGCCTCGTCGGCGAGAAGCCTGCGGTGGGCCCTGGCGGCGCGAAAGCCGGCCAACGGCAGGGTGATCGGACTCGTCGACGGCGGATGAATCGCGGGCACCTCGACACCGGCCCTGCCGAACATCAACGCCGCATGCGCCGAGGTGCGGCCACCGCCGCCCAATGCGTGCGAAATCTGCAGCACTGCAACGCTGCCGGGTCCGTCGACGCCGGGCATTCCGACGACATCGGTGAACACGTGCAACCGCCAGGCCGTTTGCCCGGCGTCCAACTGCTCGGCGATCAGTGCGCAGACCGCGGCCAGGCACGCCGCCCAGGTGCCGTTCTCGAGGCCGTGCACCACGAGCTGTGACCGGTCGACGTCGCGGCGCGCCCAGGACGGGTAGCCCCATGCCCCGTGATCGTCGACGCGTAGCGAGAGGTCGGGGCAGCTGCTGGCGCGGGACTCGATCTCGTCGAGCGCCTCTGCCAGGTCGACCGGTACGCCCGCGAACCCGAACAGCAGGAAGGTGTCGTTCGGGATCTTGTCTGCCAACCAGAACGTCTGCGCATCGATCGGCGTCAGTCGCCGTGTCGTCATGGGCCCAAGGTTAGGCTGCGGGCATGCTTCCAGCGGCGAGTGGCAACGGAACCGTCCTCGTCACCGGTGCGTCCTCGGGCATCGGCGAGGAGATCGCGAAGGAGTTCGCAAGGCGCGGTCGCCACGTGGTGCTGGTCGCGCGGCGGGCCGACAAGCTGCAGGCACTGGCCGCAACGCTCGGCCCGGCCACCGACGTGTTGGCGGCCGATCTCGCCAAACCCGACGACCGCGCCGCCCTTCCGGGTCGGGTGGCCGAACTCGGCCTCGTCGTCGACGTTCTGGTCAACAACGCCGGACTCAGCACCTCCGGCCCGGTGGCCGCGTCGGATCCGGCCGCCGAACTCAACCTCATCGAGGTCGACGTCGCCGCCGTGGCCGACCTGTGCAGCCGCTTCGTGCCCGGCATGGTGTCTCGCGGTCGCGGTGCCATCCTCAACGTCGCATCCGTCGGAGCCTTCGGACCGGTGCCGGGACAAGCCGCCTACGGCGCGGCCAAGGCCTTCGTGCTGTCCTACACCCAGTCGCTCGGTCAGGAGTTGAACGGCACCGGCGTGGTCGCGTCGGCGCTGTGTCCTGGCCCGGTGAAGACCGGATTCGGTGCGACGGCAGGGATCTCGGATGAGGACGCCGAGGCGGCCCTGCCAAGGGCAATGTGGATCAGCGCCGCCGACGTCGCAAGGACAGCAGTCGACGGTCTTGCGGCGGGCAAGTCGGTGATCGTTCCCGGGGCGTTCAACAAGGTCGGCGCCGCCGCGTACAAGATCCTCCCGCGTCGGCTGTTGCTGCCGATCCTGGCCCGCAGCCATCCAGCCCTGAAGAAGGGCTAACCCGCTCCGATGAACTCGACGATGAGTCGCGCCACCTCGTCGGGACGGTCCAATTGCATGAAATGTCCTGCGCCCTCGATGATCTCAGCTCGGCTGCCCGACGGTAGCGCAGGCTCGACCCACTGCGTGTAGTCCGCTGAGAAACAGCCGTCGTCGGCACCATGCAGGTAGAGCGTCGGCACCACCAGGGCGGACAGCCAATGCCGGTGCAGTTCCGCGTAGCGCGGCGGCGGCTTGCTGCCCCGAATGGTCGCCCGGTAGTAGCCGAGTGCCGCACGCCAGTTCTCGGGCGCACCGATCGCGTCGAGGACCAGCGCCACGTCCTCCCCGGCATCGTAGGACGGCGACCACTGACGCCACAGTCGCGGCACCACCCACGCTGCGGAACGCTCTGGCAGCAGCGGCAATTGGAAGTACATGATGTACCAACTCCGCAGCAGCTGGCGGGGCAACTGAGCGACCAGCTTCCCGACGTGGGGAAGCTGCCTCAACCGCTGAAAGGTGCCTGCGGGCGGTACCGACATGATGACGGCCTTCGCGAACGGGCCGTCGGGCATCGCCGCCAGACCGTCGCCCGCGATCGCGCCCCAGTCATGCCCGATGAGAACGTCGCGACCGGTGGGACCGGCGGCCTCGAGAACGCGCAACGCGTCGTCCATCAGGGCTCCGACGTGATAGCTACCGTCGGCCGACGTCGCCGAAGGGGCGTAACCCCGCATGAACGGTGCGACGACCCGCCAGCCCGCGTCGACGAGCTGGGGTGCCACCTTGCGCCAGCCGTGCGCGGTATCGGGAAAACCGTGCAGGCACAGGGCAATCGGAGCATCGTCGGGTCCCCACGACAGCACCCGCAGCTGCCCGTCGGGGGTGGGCACGTCGAGCCAGCGCGGATCCGTCACCGGATTCGGCCTAGACCGGAGTGAACTCGGAGATCAGCCACTTGCCGCCGACCTTGTCCACCGTGACCCGGACACTCGACGCCGTGTTGGTCGGTGCATCCGACCCCACCACCACCACCTGGTTCACGAACAGCAGGACGACGGCGTGGCGAGGATCCGCGGATACCGAACCCGCCTTGGGAACCGTGGCGACAGCTGAGATCTGCTGCTGCTTGGCGCCAGGGATCACGACCTCGTTGATCAGCGACGTGTACGAATCGAGGAACTCACCGGTGAGCAGACCGCGCGCATCGTTGAGCTGCCGATCGACCTTGTCCGGGGTATACGAGAGCAGCGCGATGGTGCCTGCGGTCGCCGCCTGCATGGATTGGCTACGGGCTAGGGCATCCTCGCGCACCGAATTGTCCACGTACTTCAGGAAGCCTGCGGCCATCGCGAGGATCAGCGCGAGGGCGGGCAGGACGCCGTAGGCCGTAATCCTGGTCCAGTCGACGCGCGATCGCCGCTGCGAGTCGTCCACCACGCCGGGCTCGTCGGACGCCTCGGCCACGTCGGGTTCGTCGACCACGTCGGGTTCGTCGGGTTCGTCGATGTTCGCTGGCGTCTTCACTTCATCGGAATCCGTCACGACACGAACTCCACGTTCGAAACCTTGGTATCACCCTGAATCTTCTGGACCAGGATGCGCATGCGCCAGGCGCGGGGTTGTTGCTCGGGCTGATTCACGATCACCGACTTGACGGTCACGGCGACCAGCACCTCCGCCTGCGTCGCGGTGTCACCGGCCTCGATGGCCGCCTCCGTCACCGTGCCGACGGACTTGGACTTGACCTGCCTGACGACGTCGGTGAACGACGGGGCGCGCTGCTGGAAGTCGTCGTAGAAGGTGCCCGTCGCCAGGTCGAGGATTCGTTGCACGTCGTCGTCGATGTGCTCGTAGTCCAGGGTGGTCAGGTTGATCGCGCCTTGGCGCCCTACCGCGAGGAAGGTCTGCCGCTGCCGATCCATCTGCTTCGACTCGTGGGCCCGATATCCGAGCCAACCGGTGAGCCCACCGAGCGCCAGCACCGCGACGATTCCGGCGATGAGCGCCAGCCGGAGGTGCGACGGACCCGCCGCCGGCTCCTGAGCGGCGGGTTCTGCGGCAACGTCCAGGTCGTCGGCGTCGTCCGCATCGTCGTCGACTTCCGCATCGGTAACAGACTGGACTTCGACGGCCGTGGACTCCGGTTCCTGCGGCTCGGAGGGGGCAGCGTCATCGTCTGCCATGTTTGCTCCTCTGGGGCACTGCGAGCTTGGTCGGCCCATCCGCGGGCGTGCTCGTCCGGTCCAAGGTACGTGCCACCGGCTGGGAGAGGTCCGGCGGCCGCAACAGAGCCCTTCGTCGTCTCGAAGTCAGGCGTCGCGCACGGCGGCCTCCAGATCGGCGACCTCGATCTTGCGCATGCCAAGCATCGCCTTGGTCGCGGCGGCGGCACGGGCCGGATCGCTGTCGTTGATCAGCTCGAACAGCCGCTCGGGCACGATCTGCCAGCTCAACCCGAAGCGGTCCTTGAGCCAGCCGCACTGCGATTCGAGGCCGCCGTCCAGAAGCCGGCTCCAGTAGTAGTCGACCTCGTCTTGGTCGGCGCAGCGCACTTCGAACGACACGGCCTCGCTGAACGGAAACTGCGGGCCTCCGTTGATGCCCAAGAATCGTTGGCCATTGAGCACGAAGGTGCCGGAGACCACCTCGCCTGGCGTTCCCGGGCCAGCCTCGGTGTAGCGATTGAAACCTTCGATCGACGAGTTGGGGAACACCGCCGTGTAGAACTCGGCGGCCTCTTCGAGATCGTTGTCGAACCACAGCGACGGCGTGATCGATGGCATGGGCGTAAGCCTCCTGTCCGGTTGTGTTCATTGATGTAGACCGACGGGCCCGGCGAAACTCATCATTCGCCCGAGGCCCGCGTCGGCCGGCGATGCAGGCCTGGGTAACGTGCGGGAATGTCCAGTAGCCAGGCGAGCAGCGCATCGACCACCGTTGAGTTCCGTGGCATGGACGACCTGGCACTGGTCGCCGACGAGTGGAACCGCGATGCGGAGACCGCTGCCGAGCGCCCCGCGATCCTCATGCTGCATGGCGGAGGGCAGAACCGGTACTCGTGGAAGAACACCGGCCAAATCCTTGCCGACGGCGGATTCCACGTGATCGCGCTCGACAGTCGGGGACACGGTGACAGCGATCGCTCGCCCACCGCGAACTACTCCGTCGAGTCGCTGTGTGCAGACACCCTGCAGGTGCTGTACCAGATCGGCCGACCGACGGTGCTAATCGGCGCCAGCATGGGCGGCCTCACCGGCATCCTCGCCGCGCACGAGGCAGGTGCCGAGCTGGTCACCAAGCTGGTGCTGGTCGACGTCGTGCCGCGGTTCGAGAAGGATGGCAGCGCCCGCATCCGTGACTTCATGTTCAGTGGCATCGACGGCTTCGACTCACTCGAACAGGCCGCCGACGCGGTCGCGGCCTATCTGCCGCACCGCGCCAAACCGCGAAGCCCCGAGGGATTGAAGAAGAACCTGCGCCTGCGCGACGGCCGTTGGTACTGGCATTGGGATCCGGCGTTCCTCACCAAACCCGAGGACGATCCGTTCGTCCGGATGGACATGCTCGAGCAGGCCGCGATCAATCTCGAAGTGCCGATCCTGTTGATTCGCGGCAAGCTGTCCGACGTGGTGAGCGCCGAGGGCGTGCAGGACTTCCTGACGAAGGTGCCGCACGCGGAGTTCGTGGAACTGCTCGAAGCGGGTCACACCGCGGCGGGCGACGACAACGATGCGTTCAGTGAGGTCGTCGTCGAGTTCGTCAACCGGTGACCGACGAGCACGGCGTCGTGGGCTTCAACTTCCTCGAGCAGCCGGAACTGCCCGCTCCCCAGGTGAGCGAAGCGCAGGCCGAGCAGCTGTTGTCGACGCACTACGGCATCACCGCAAGGGCGCAATCCCTTGGGAGCAACCAGGACAAGAACTTCCTGGTGTACGACGCCGCAGACCGGGAGCTCGGCGTCCTGAAGATCGCCAATCCGGCGTTCACGGCAATCGAACTCGCGGCCCAGGACGCGGCGGCCGAGGCCATTGCCCTGGCGGAACCGACGTTGCGTGTCGCGGTGCCGCTACCGAATCTCGCCGGCGACGTCGCCACGGAGGTCACCGGTCTCCTCGTTGGCACCGCTCGGGTCCGGTTACTACGGTTCCTGTCGGGCGGAACACTGGTCGGTGCGGGATATCTGGCCCCCGCCGTGGTCGCGGGCCTTGGCGAATTGGCGGGCCGGGTCAGCCGGGCCCTCGCCGACTTCCGTCATCCGGGTTTGGGCCGGGCGCTGCAGTGGGACCTCCGGTTCGGACACGACGTCGTCGAGGCGCTCGTCTCGCACGTCCCCGATCCCACCGATCGCGAGCGTTTGAGCACCGCGGCGAAGGACGCCTGGGCACGGATCTCTCCACTGGTGGACGAACTTCCCCGCCAGGCAACCCATCTCGACCTGACGGATGCCAACGTCGTCGGGACGGACGGGATCATCGACTTCGGCGACCTGTCGGATACGTGGGCCGTCTCCGAAGTCGCCATCACGCTGTCGTCGGTGCTTGGGCACCCGGGCGCCGACCCCACGTCGATCCTGCCCGGTGTCAAGGCATTCCACGCGATCCGTCCGTTGAGCACCGCGGAGGTCGACGCGATCTGGCCGCTACTGGTGCTACGGACCGCCGTGCTCATCGTCAGCGGGGCCCAACAGGTCGTCCTCGACCCCGACAACGAGTACCTGACCAACCAGTCCGACGACGAGGTCCGCATGTTCGAGCGGGCCACGTCGGTGCCGTTGGACATGATGACCGCCGTGATCCGTGCGCACCTCGGGTTCACCACCTCCACCGAGCCGGTGCGCGGTGTACTCATCCCGGGCCTGAATCCCGCATCGGTCCGAACGCTCGACCTATCTGCCGTCTCCGACGTCTACGACACCGCTGTCGAAGGTGTTGGCGCGCCGGACTTTCAGGACGGGTTGGCCCGGTCGGCGATCGATGGTGGCGCGTCGCTCGTCGTGACCCGATTCGGGGAGCCGAACCTGACCCGCGCACCGCTGCTGAGCCAGGACTCGCCCGACGTCGTCGCCACCGGAGTCGCGCTGTGGCCCGCCGAACCTCTTACGTTGGTGGCTCCGTGGCCGGGCCAGGTCATCCGCTCGGGCGACGAATTCACCTTGCGTGGCACCGATTACGAGTTGACGGTGACTGGCGCCGCTGACGAAGGCCGGGTCGAGGCGGATGCGCCGTTGACGACTGTCGCCGCGGGCGAGTGGGCCACTGTGACCGTTCGCCAGGTGGGTGCCCCGGTGGCGCCCGCGTTCACGACGGCCGAACTGGCGCCGGGCTGGCTGGCGCTGACGCGTGACCCGCGCCCGTTGCTCGGCCTACCCGAGTTGCCGGCCACCACGGCGCGAGATCTGTTGGCCCGCCGTGACGGAAGCTTCGCCAGGGTGCAGGAGCACTACTACGCGGACCCTCCGCAGATCGAGCGCGGCCGGCGCCACTACTTGATGTCGACGGCAGGTCGGGTGTACCTCGACATGGTCAACAACGTCACGGTTCTCGGGCACGCGCATCCTCGGATAGCCGACACCGCCGCCCGCCAGTTGCGCAGGTTGAACACCAACTCACGCTTCAACTACGAGGCGGTCGTCGAGTTCAGCGAACGTCTCGCCGCCATGCTGCCCGACCCGTTGGATACCGTGTTCCTCGTCAATTCTGGTTCGGAGGCAAGCGATCTCGCGCTCCGGTTGGCGATCGCGGTGTCGGGTCGCCGTGACGTAATCGCGGTCGGCGAGGCCTATCACGGGTGGACGTATGCGACCGACGCGGTATCGACGTCGACGGCCGACAATCCGAATGCACTCAGCACCCGCCCCGACTGGATCCATACGGTGGAGTCGCCCAACAGTTTTCGGGGCAGCTACCGAGGGATCGACGCCGACCGGTACGCACCCGACGCGGTGGCCAAGGTATCCGAGCTCGTCGCGGAGGGCCGGCCGCCCGCTGGGTTCATCTGCGAGTCGGTCTATGGAAACGCCGGCGGCATGGCCCTTCCCGACGGGTACCTACCGCAGGTCTACGCCGCCGTGCGGGCGGCGGGCGGCTACGCGATCGCCGACGAGGTGCAGGTCGGCTACGGACGACTCGGCGAGTGGTTCTGGGGATTCGATCAGCAGCAGGTGGTGCCCGACATCGTGTCGATCGCCAAGTCGACGGGCAACGGCTACCCACTCGGCGCCGTCATCACCAGCCGTGCGATCGCCGAGGCGTTCAGCTCGCAGGGGTACTTCTTCTCGTCGACCGGCGGCAGTCCGCTGTCGTGTGCGATCGGCATCACGGTGCTCGACGTGCTTCGGGACGAGGACCTGCAGGGCAACGCGGCGCGGGTGGGCAGCCATCTCAAGGCCGAGTTGATGGCGCTGCGCGAGAAGCACCCGATCATCGGCACCGTGCATGGGATGGGGCTGTACCTCGGCGTCGAAATGATCCTCGACCAAGACACCCTCGAGCCCGCCACCGAGGAGACCGCGGCCATCTGCAACCGCATGCTCGAGCTTGGCGTGGTCATCCAGCCGACCGGCGATCGCCAGAACATCCTGAAGACCAAGCCGCCGCTGTGTCTCGACGTGGCGGGCGCCGATTTCTACGTCGCGACCCTCGATCGGGTTCTCACCGAGGGCTGGTGACCGTCCCCTCTCCCGCCGCATCGCCCGGCGTCGCACCGTCGATACTTGAGCCGTGTCGGTAACCACGATGGCGATCTACGCCCTGATCGCCGTCGCCGTGCTCGAAGCCGTCGTCATCTTGGTGCTGTGGCGGCGTGTCGCGAGCCGCGACGAGGAACTGGATGAACTCCAGCGCAGGCTCGACACCAGGGCCAACCTGCTCTCGGGCGGTCGCGAGGCCGTCAAGTCCGTCTGGCAGACCGCCACCATCCTCCGCAAGGAGGGGCTGGGCGCAGCCGTCCGATCCAACATCGAAGACCTCGCCGACTGGGCCACCGTCGAGCGTCCCGATCTGGCCCGATTGGCCCCCAACGGACGGGTCACGATCGTGTTCTCCGACATCGAGGGGTCGACCGCGCTCAACGAGCGCATCGGCGACCGGGCCTGGGTGCGACTCATCGACCGGCACGACAAGATGGTCGGTCGGCACGTCAAGCGCCACTCCGGCTACGTCGTCAAGAGTCAAGGCGACGGGTTCATGATCGCCTTCGCACAACCCGACCAGGCCGTCGGCTGCAGTGTCGACGTCCAACGCGAACTCGCCAAGCGGCCCAACGGGATTCGGGTTCGGATCGGCATTCACTCTGGCAAGTCGGTGCGACGCGGCGACGACCTGTTCGGTCGCAATGTCGCGATGGCGGCGCGCGTCGCCGCCGCGGCCACTGGCGGCGAAGTTCTGGTCAGCGAATCCGTGCGCGACGCCGTCGGTGACGCCGTCTCCTTCGACGACGGCCGTGACGTCGAACTGAAGGGGTTCAGCGGGACTCACCGGCTGTATACGGTGGTGCCGTGACCCGCTACTCGGCCGGGCCGGACTCCGCGAGTCGTTCGTGCAGCTTCGCCCGGATGTCGTCCGGGGTGTACGCATTTCGCTTGCGTTGATCGCGCGCAACCAGCGCACCGCCCGCCACGACTCCGGCGACACCGGCCAGCCCAATCCACTTCCATATGCCTCGCATCGCCCTAGTTTGCCTAAACTGCCCTGGTGAATGCGAACACCGTGACGCTCGAACGCGCTCTGGCCGAAACGCGGACCGGCGACATTTGGCTGTTCCGTGGCGACTCGGGGCCGGACCGGGCGATCCAGACGATGACCAACGCCCCGGTCAACCACGTCGGCATGACGGTGGCGATCGACGATCTGCCGCCCCTGATCTGGCACGCCGAGCTCGGCGACAAACTGGAATGCATGTGGAGCGGCAACAATCACCGCGGTGTCCAACTCAACGACCTACGCCAGGCGGTCGAGCGCTGGATGCTCACCTACGGCCAGCGGTGCTGGTTGCGCCAGATGACCCCGTTCGCCACCCGCAAGCAGGAGGACGACCTGCTGCGCGTCATCGCGCGGATGGATGGCACGGCATTTCCCACCACCGCCAAGCTGACGGCGCGGTGGTTCCGCGGACGGGTGCCGACGGTCGCCGATTGGACGCGTGGCATCCCGGTCCTCGACGATCAAGTCAAGAAGGCCACACGACGCAAGCGCGCGGAACGCCTCAAGGTGGGGCTGGAGACCGCGTACTGCGCCGAGACCGTCGCCGTGACCTATCAGGAGATGGGTCTGCTGGCAGGAGACAAGGACGCAAACTGGTTCGACCCTGGGAAGTTCTGGAGCGGCGACACCCTCCCGCTAACGCCCGGATTTCAGCTGAGCGACGAGATCTCCGTCGTCCTCTGAGGCACAGGGACCTCCAGTAGCGTCGAGGCATGTACAAAACCGTCGCGGTGTTGGCCGCCATTGGGGTCGCACTCGCCGGCTGCACCGCCAACGGTGACGGATCCACCACGTGCCAGGACTTCAACGGCATGAGCCGCGACGAGCGGGGCGCGACCGTCGCGCGGATGTTGAAGGCACGCAACGGGCTCAACTCGTCCACCTCCGACGTCATGACGCAGGTGGCGGCCACTGTCGAGTTCTGCGCGAAGGACGGCAATCGGGACAAGACGGTGGGCGACGCGAAGTAGCGCCTCCCCGCTCGGTGGGAACCGGTACGGCGCAGCATGTTTCACCACGCCAGGCGTTGACCCCCTCTCGCACGGCGATCGCGGCGATGACCAAGCCTGCGACGGAGTCTGCCCACGCCCACCCGAACAGACTGTTCAGTAGCAGTCCCACCAAGAGCACGGCCGACAGGTAGGTGCACAACAGGGTCTGCTTGGAGTCGGCCACCGCGGACACCGATCCCAGTTCGCGGCCCGCTCGGCGTTGCGCCCATGACAGCAGGGGCATGATCGCCAAACTGACTGCTGCCAAGGCCATCCCGACAGTCGAGTGGCTCGCCTCCCCGAGGCCAACCAGCGAGCACATCGAGTCGATGGACACGAACGCCGCGAGACCGAAGAACGAGAACGCGATGATCCGAAGCGCAACCTTCTCGCGCGCCTCCGGATCTCGCGCGGAGAACTGCCACGCCACCGCGGCGGCGGAGGACACTTCGATCACCGAGTCCAACCCGAACCCGATCAGCGCCGTCGAGGACACGCGCGTTCCCTCGCCAAGGGCAACGACGGCTTCGATGACGTTGTAGGTGATCGTCGCAGCGACGAACAACCGGATGCGGCGGGACAAGACGTGACGGCGTTCGGCCGTCAACGCCACCATCAGCAGCAGCCATTCTCAGAGCAACAGGCCGGGTCGACGGCGAGCACCAGTCCGACGAGGTCGTCGAGCGCGTGGCGGATGCGCGGGTCGGCGAGTTCGTAGCGACTCCGTCGACCCTCTGGCATGGCGACGACGAGGCCACAACCGCGAAGGCAGGCAAGGTGATTCGAGACGATCTGTCGCGACACCCCGATGTCATCGGCGAGATCGGACGGATACTGCCCGCCGTCTCGCAGCCGCAGCAGAATTAGGGCCCGCGTCGAATCCGACAATGCGTACCCGAATCGCGCCAGCGCGTCGCGCTCAACCAATGTCTGCACGACGAGAACAGTACATCAGAATCTGGATTCAGAAAATAGTGAACCAATGATTGGGGTGACGGGTCGGCCGCGAACCGCGCGCGGGCCGGCGGCGCTGACCTTGCCCAGTGCACAGCTGGACGGGTCTCCATACGATGTCGAGGAGCCGGTTCACCCGGCGTCGCCTGGCGCGAAACTTCACGACGAGGCGGATACCAATGCCCAGCGCTGCCAACACGACGCCGATCCACGAGGTCGCCGCCACGAGATAGATCACCTCGACTGCGGCCATGACGACGAGCGTGCTGTGTCGCGGTTGCGTGCGGGTCACGGGAGAGGCACACCTCGGCGACTAATGCCCGGATTCCAGCTAGCAGGAAGAAGGGAATGGGTGTCAGCGCTGACGACACCTCCGTTCTCGAAGACCAAGATCAGAAGTGTCCAAGAAGGACAATGGCGCACGAGGAGACGATCATGAAGACAGCGTTCAAGTACGTGACATCGGGATTGGCCGCACTCGCGATTTGCGGAGCCGTCGCTCTCGCCCCCGTCGCCAGCGCCGCTACCCTTCCCGCCCCCGTCGCGAGCGCCGTCGGTTCCCCGGTCGGCGGCGCCGGAACCGACCCGCTAGTGCCCTACGGCACCGAGCCAAAGGTGCCAGCGGTGCTCGGCTACGTCGACTCCAACCATGACGAAGCGAACACGACCAACGGCCAAGTGGATCTGCCCTTCTGATACGCCGGGGTCACCTGCCTCGAGGTGGGTGACCCGCGCACCACTCGTACTGCACAACCACGGCGGTCCATCGAGCCGGCTGGAGGCCGAGCTCTTCGATGCGGGTCACCGTCGACCATCAGTAGTCCATGCCTTCGCTTGATCAGAAATAGGTGCGAATGAGGTCGACCACGATCGGGTCGGGTTCATCGGCGTCGGAGCACACCGGGATCAGGCGCCATTTGTCGAAGGCCGTGCACGGATGTGAGAGCCCCAGGCGCACAACTTCTCCCACGTTCAAGGCGGCCCCGCGGACGAACGTGTGTTGGTCGTTCATTGCGGTGACGGTCGCCGTCGATCGCGCGCGCTGCGGAGTCTGCACGACGGGTAGCCCTTCGTCGTAGGGAAGATCGCGCTTTCCGGCATCCAGAAGCGCCAGGTCCGGCTCGGGCGTGGAGATGACCCGGGCCCACCCGTGGATGGCGGATTCGAGGTGCACCGGATTGGCTGGGTCCACGGCGTCGGAGAAAGGCGAGATGCCTGCATAGAACCCATCGTCGTGGGTGATGTAGGCGCCCGAGCGCAGCACCACCCGACCTCCGTTCGCGACCAGACCGGCGACCTGATTCGCGACCAGGTCGGGGTAAGCGCTACCCCCAGCGGTCAGCAGTGGCTCGGTTTCGGCCAATGGAATCACCTGCCGGTGAAGGTCGACGAGCGAGGCGAGGTAGTCGTTGACGCGGCCCAGCGCTTCTGGGTGCCGGTCGTGGCCGAGGGCGCCTTCGTAGCCGCCGACGCCTGCCAGCGCGAGGTGCGGACTGGCGACGATGGCACGGGCGACTTGCAAGGCCTCGCCAATGTCTCTGGCGCCGGTACGCCCGCCAGGGGCGCCGAGTTCGACCATGACGTTGATCGGTCTGGCCGTTTCGTCGAGCTCGTCGAGGTGTCCCGCGATGTGTTCGACGGCGGCCTGCGAGTCGACCCAGCAGTAGAACTCGAACTGCGGATCGTCGGCCAGTTCGGCTGCCAGCCAACGCAGATCACCCGCGGCGACCATGGGGTTGGCCATCAGGATGCGCTTGACGCCGAGGCGCCGGGCCACTTGCACCTGCCAGCCCGTGGCCAAGGTGATGGCCCACGCGCCGGCGTCGAGCTGGCGTTGCCACAGTTGCGGAGCCATGGTGGTCTTGCCGTGCGGGGCCAAGAGCATTCCGCGGTCGGCGACCCACTGCGCCACGGCGTCGATGTTGTGGCCGAGGCGGCGTTGGTCGAGCGTCAGCACGGGCGTCGACATCGACGACAAGCGCGGCTTGCCTGCCAGGAACTCCTCGACGGTGGCCCCCCACGCACTGGGGGGAATGGATTTGTGGTGCGGTCCTAGCGGCTCGGTCATGTCGACGCTCCTGACGCGGTGTTGACGGCGGTGGCGAACGCCGCGGCCCTGTCGGTGCTGGTCTCCCGTGGTCTAGCCTGCGATTACACCGTCGCGCGGGCGGCCCACGCGGTAGCGGTAACGGTGAGCGGCCCACTACCCAGGCGTTCGCGAGCCACTGATTCAAGGCGTGCGCGCGCATCGTCATCGAGTCGCTGAACGTAGTCGCCGGCCGGACCGACGCCGTAGGTGTACGGCTCCCACCACTCCTCAAAGCTCGGATGAACGACATCGACCGCGATGGAATCCTCGTCCACATCGCGCAGGCCAGCAGCTGCGAATAGCTCCGTCAGGTGTCCCCTGTGCGCCCCGGAGAGTAGCGCTTCATCCTCAGCCCCAGGGTCGATCAGGTGAACCGCATCCCAGAAAGGCGCCAGCGCGCCGGTCGGCCCGTCCCACACGCATGCTGCGACGACACCGCCACGCCGAGTCACGCGGGCCATCTGTCTGAGACCGAGAACTGGATCCGTCATGAAGTGCACTACCAACTGCGCAAGAGCCGCATCGAAAGCGGCACTGTCGTAAGGCAATTCCTCCGCCGTACCTCGACGCACGTCGACGTCTGGGAAGCGCACACGGATCGCCTCGATGAACGGCGGCGAAGGATCGATCGCCGCGACCTCGGCACCTACGGACAGCAAATGCGCCGTCAGCGCGCCCGGCCCACAGCCCACGTCGAGCACCTTCGCGCCGGCGCCCACCTCAGCGAATGCCACGAAGACCTCGGCAAGCGGCTCGGCATACCGACCCATGAAACGCGCATAGGCCTCCGGCGGGACGACAAAACTCACCGGACAATGCTACGTCGTAGACCGTGCCAGGGAGGAACATCGCCGTTGGTCGGAATTCGATGAAACGCTCGCAGTCCACCTACACGTTGAACCGGAAGTCCGCCGGATGCCGTTGCCGAACAACGTCATGACTCGGTGCCGGGTTCTCGGCGAGAGTGGGCCCTACGCACGAAAACTGTGCTAATCGTGTGCATGTACCCCACGCTCGACGCATGCGAACGCGGACCGCACCCGTAGCCGACCTATACGTTGAAGCGGAACTCCACTACGTCACCGTCGGCCGCGGCATGGCGACCTCAATCTGGTTTTCGCGCAACGAAGCAGCATTGAACGCAGGCGAAGTAGAACTCACCGGCGGCGTTGAGCTCCCGTTGTTCGGACTTCCACGCTCGCGCCTCAGCGAGGTCCACTCCGCCCTGTTTGACCGCATAGTCGGCGATGATGTCAACTAGCGCTCCTCCGTACGCCTCTGGAGTCAGCTCGATGGAGGCGAAGGCATGGGCGTCCATCGTGATGTTTTCAAACCCATTCTCTCGCAATAGATTCGAAAGACCCTGAGGCAGCGCCGCGTGAGTAAGGTGCTTGTCCCAGGCGGCGAGCATCCGACGCATTCGGTCGGCATCATTGGATCGCCACGACACAGTCGACCAATCCACATCCCAAATCACCACGCGGCCACCCGGTCGCAAGACGCGATGGATTTCGGCAAGCGCACTGGTCACGTCGGGCACGTACTCCAATACTTGCACCGACAAGACCGCATCGAACTCACCATCCTCGGCCGGTATCTCAGCAGCACCGGCCTGGCGAAAGGTGGCATTGGGATGGCCTTCACTCCGCTTCGCTGCGACCGCGAGCATGGCCGACGCAGTGTCTATGCCCGTGACGCGTCCCCGTGGACCCACGCGGTCAAGTAACTCGGTCACGTAGAAACCCGGGCCACATCCGACGTCGAGCAGCCGTTCACCTGGCTGCACATCGAGCGCTGAATGCACGAGGCGCCGTCGCCGCAACACGTCGCGTCGGTTGTAGAGCACCTCCATCGATTGGACGAGATTCTCATCGAATTCGAGTTGCGCCATTGCCGAAGGCTACAAAACGACACTGCTCGACGGCGCGGTTGTGCAGCTACGTGTGGCCCTACTGCTTCGTCGGCTACGACGTTGAAGCGGAACTCCACCACGTCCCCGTCGGCGCCACGTCACCACGCTAG
>NZ_JAVRQA010000362.1:0-3023 GCF_032161845.1 Mycobacterium sp. | reverse complement strand
AGCTCTAGTTGGTAGAGCTCGGGGTCGGTCAGTACCCGCAGCGAGACTTCGCGAAAGTCCTTGTCGATCAACTCCGACAGCGGTGTCCCGTCGGACAGCACGGGCCCGGTCGGAGCGTGCTTCACCTCATCTATGGTCACGCCGAACTCCTTCTACTTGTTGTCATTGCCCGGGACTGACGGGCATTGATTCGAACACCGAGAGATCCGGTGGCCTGGTGTTGACCCGAGGTACGTGCAGGCCACCGTCGACGGGAATGGTCGCCCCGGTGATGAAGCGCGCCTCGTCGCTGGCCAGAAATGCCACGACGGGTGCGATGTCGTCTTCCGGATCACCCATCCGTCCCATCGGAATCATCGACGGAATCGCTTGCGCCAGAGCAGGGTTGTCGACCACCATCTGTTCGAAGGCAGCTGACGCGGCGATGGGCGCGATGGCATTGACGAGGATGTTGTGCCTGGCCCACTGGAAGCCTGCGGTCCGGGTGAGAGCCTGCACGCCGCCCTTCGCGGTGTTGTAGTCACCGTGTACCCAGTTGCCGTTGTCGGCGTCGATCGAATAGAAGTTTATGATCCGCCCGCCGCCCTGGGCCTTCATGATCGGGAACGCATCCTGCATGGCCCACCAGACACTCCACAGCCCGACTTTCATCGTCTGCTCGAGCATCTCGTCGGTCTTGTATTCCAGTGGTACGTCCGAGGTCAACGAGATCGCGTTGTTCACCAGGACGTCCAAACGGCCGAAGCTCTCCTGTGCGGCAGCGATTGCGCCTTGGACGTCCGCCTTCTGCGACACGTCGGTCTGAACGAAGAGTCCTTCCCCACCGAGATCGCCAAGGTCGTCTGCCACACGCTTGCCCGCGTCGGCGTCGAATTCTGCGACGACGACTTTGGCGCCCTCACGGGCGAATCGGCGCGCGATCCCGCGGCCGATGCCCTTGCCGGCGCCCGTCACGACGGCGACCCTGCCCTCCAGACGGCTCATTGCGCGGCGCTCTTGGTGTTCACGACTTCTCGGACCCGCGCGCGGAATTCGGGATCGTGAGTGTGATTGAAGTTCACGTTGCCTCCTTCACCGTCGAACTCGTGCAGCCCCGTCAGGTCACGCTCGGGATCGGCGAAGTCCTCGGCGTAGCCGTTCTCGCGGACCGCTACGATCTCCCACCAGTTGCCGTCCGGGTCGGTGAAGTAGAACGACGTGTCGCCATGCATGTGCCTGGGTTCGGTGATCTGCTTGATGCCCCACTCGTCTTTGATCGCTACCAACTTCTCGTGGGCGGCATGAACTTCATCCACGCTGCCTACGTCTAGTCCGTTGTGCGCCAGCATCGACATCGTGCTTTCCTTGCCGGTTTCGACCACTGCGTACGCGTGATTGGTGCCGAGCCGGATCATCATCGACCTGCTGCTGGGTTGGATCACCTCCAGTCCAAGCACCTCCTCGTAGAATCGACGCGCCCTGGCGATGTCCACGGTCTCGAGAGTGCCGTGACCGAGCCGCTGAAGTTTCAGAATGGGCTCACCGTTGAACTTGTCTGTGATTGCGGGCATTACTACGTCCTGTTCTCGTCGTTGGGAAGCAAACGTCACGCACTACTTGGCGACCCTGCTTGCAGCGCCTGCACCGCGACTAGCATCTGCGCCGAATCCATGTATTCGTCGATCCGCCGAATTAGGCCATCCGACAACGCGATCCGCTGTATTGCCGGGATCGAGACCGCCTGGCCACCGGGTAGAGTCAGGTGGACAACGTGGCGCTGAATGCACGCAGAATCCATGACGTCACGACCGACGATCTCGTAGCGCGGTTGTAGCGCTGCGAGCCCGGCCAGCGCCCCCAATGCTGCCACTGCAGGTTGGGCGAGTTGGTCGTAGTTGTGCCAGATCACCGCATCGTCGGTGAATAGCGCGTGGAGGATCCCGGCGTTTCCAGTCGACAGCGCGTCGACGAATCTGTCGACGGTCGACGACACGTCCTGCTGGCTGTCAGCCATGCGAGTCGTTCTCCTTGCCTTGGGCGGTGGTCACGGCCATACCTCCGGGGTGAAGATTGGCCGGGCGAGGCGCGATGAAATACGCCATTTCCCATCGGTTTTGACGTATCGATCGTGAAAGTCGAGGACTCTCCCGTTATCGGTTGCATAGATCACGACCTCACCGTCCCTCGCGGCGGGACCGTGGTAGACCAAGGCGCAGACGACCGCCTCGGCCGTCTCGTCGTCGAAGTCCACGAGATGGAAGTTGGTCAGCAGGTGACGCGTGGTCACCGCCGGCCGCTGCGCCATCCCCTCACGCATCTCGTCGTGCCCGCGGTGAACGATGCCAGCGCGGTCGAAGAGAGCATCGGGGGTGAACAATTCGATCATCGACTCGAACTCGCCGTTGTCGACGAAGTAGGCGAAGGCGTTGTTCAGCCGAGCGAGTTCCCAGTGCACCGTCATTGCCTGGGTGGTGTTCGTCGCCGTGGTCATCGTCGGTCGTCAGCCCAGCGCAGCCGGTGGTACGTCCTCGTCGACGAGCAGCGCTCCGACGATCGTGTAGATCTCCGCGCTTGCCGCGGCGTGTTGGGCCGCCGTGCGGACATCGCGGAGCCGTCGCTGCAACGTCGACGTGTTGTACATGGCGTTGCTACCGGCCAATCCGAATGCCTCGTTGACGATCTCGACGCACTCCGTGTGTGCCCGTGCCACCATTGCGCGCTGGCGAGTGGCAGCCAACGGCGTGATGGGTTCTCGGGAGAGGGCTGCGTCCCACATCAGCGAGACTTCTCTTTCGGCCAGCGCTCGAACGGAGGACAGTCTTATGTCGAGCTGGCCAAGTCGGTATTGAAAGACGGGGTCGGCGGCCAGCCGCATGGTGGGATTGAATGCGGGGCGCTTGGTCTTGGCCAGTGTGCGCAAGTCTTCCAGCGCGCCCTCGGCAATACCCATCACGACGGCGACGTGCGTGGGTCCTAGAGCCAGGCGGACGGGCAGCCGGAACAGCGGGGTGTCGACGCTGGCCGGACCGAAGAACTGGGCGGTG
>NZ_JAVRQA010000361.1:0-25169 GCF_032161845.1 Mycobacterium sp. | reverse complement strand
CGGTATGAGCGTGCCGACGAATTCCTCACCGTCGCCAAGGCATTGTGGGACAGCTGGGAGAGCGAGGCCATCCTCGCCGACAAGGCAACGGGCCGCTATGCCGACCCGACGCGCCTTCACGCCATCGGCCACGCAGGTACCCACTTCAAGGTCGGGGGCGCCCTCAACGTCGAGCGTCCGCCGCAGGGCCATCCATTGCTGGTGCAGGCCGGCTCGTCGGAGGACGGCAAGGCCTTCGCCGCCCGGCACGCGGAGGCGATCTTCACCGCCCATCAGACCTATGAACGCGCGGCGGACTTCTACCGCGACATCAAGGCACGTACGACGGCAGCGGGTCGAGACCCCGACGGCGTGCTCGTGCTGCCGGGCATCGTGCCGTTCATCGGGTCGACCGAGGAGGAAGCCAGCGAGCTGGCACGGCAGTACGACGAGCTCCGCATTCCCGAATACGGTCTGGCGCAACTAGCATGGAACTTCGAGGTCGAGCCGTCGGTGTTCGAGCTGGACGCACAGTTACCCGACTTCATCCTGGCCCGACCGAAACTCGAAGGCTCGCAGAGCAGATCAGACCTCATCATCGAGCTGGCGGTCCGTGAGAACCTCACCGTCCGCGAGATCCTCTCGCGCCTCGGCGGTGGTCGCGGCCACTTCACCTTCGTCGGCACCCCCGACCAGGCGGCCGATACGATCATCTCCTGGTTCGAGGGTGGCGCCGCCGACGGATTCAACATCATGGCACCGGGACTACCGTCCGAGTTGGAGACCTTCGTCGAGCAGGTGCTGCCGATCCTGCGGAGCAAGGGACTCTTCCGCGAGGACTACGAGGGCACGACCCTACGCGAACACTACGGTCTCGCAGTTCCTGCGAACCAGTTCGCCCGCGATGCCTAAGGACGTTCCGCCCGCGCTGTCGATCACGGGACTGCGCAAGGTCTATCGCGGTGGCGTGACTGCGGTCTCGAACCTCGATCTGAAACTCGACGACGGCGCATTCTTCGGCCTGCTCGGGCCGAACGGCGCAGGCAAGACGACGTTGATCGGGTCGGTGAGCAACGTCGTCCGACCGTCGGCCGGTGATCTCAAGGTCTTCGGTCACGACTACCGGACCAGGGAAGCCCGCCGACTGATCGGGTTGGCCGAACAGGACATCAACGTCGATCGCTTCCTGTCGGTCCGGCAACTGCTCGTCTACCACGCGGGGTACCACGGCATCGGGCGTAGGACGGCCACCCGCCGTGCCGACGAATTGCTCGGACTCTTCGGCCTCGAGCACAAGGCCGACGGACGAGCCTACGAGCTGTCCGGTGGCATGCAACGCCGACTCGTGCTCGCACGCGCGCTGATTCACCAACCTCGCTTGCTGATCCTCGATGAACCAACGGCTGGTGTCGACGTCGCACTGCGGTCCGAGATCTGGACGTTCATGAAGGGGCTCAACGCGGCAGGTACGACGATCCTCCTGACTACTCACTACCTGGAGGAAGCCGAGACGCTGTGTGACGAGATCGCCCTGATCGCGGCGGGCCGGATCGTGGACCGCGGCTCGGCGACGTCCCTGCGCAACAGGTATCAGGCGCGCGACATTGCCGAGGTCTACGACCGCGCCATGGCGGCGGAGGTTGTCTAGTGGGTACCGCAGGCATTGATCAGATCAGGCCGTACGACGAGCCGTTCGAAGCCGAGCGGGCTCCGTTCCTGTGGTTGGTGGAGCGGGAGGTGTTGCGGTTCATCAACATCTGGCAGTACGCGATCGCGGGTCCGGTGCTTTCGACGATCCTGTTCGTGATCGTCTTCGGCTCGGCGTTGGGCCAGCGCGTCGCGCCAATCGACGGCGTTGCCTACGGCCAGTTCATCGTGCCGGGCCTCTTCGCGCAGGCGGTCCTGAACGTCGGCTTCTTCAACGGGACGACGAGCCTTTTCGAAGCGCGCCGCGACAAGTACGTCAACGACGTCTTCGCCAGCCCCCTGCGGTGGTGGGAGATCAACGCGGCCCTGGTCACCGGGGGAATGGTCCGCGGCACGATCGTCGGGGCCGGAGTGCTCGCCATCGCACTGCCGCTCACCCACATCAACGGGGTGGCCCGACCAGTCGTCTTCGTATTCGGCACGCTCGGAGTGCTTCTGGTGGCCGGTCAGGTCGGCGTGATCGCGGGTGCGCTGGCCAAGTCGCTGGACCACGTCTACTCGATGGAGGCGATCGTCCTTCTGCCCCTCGGGTTCCTCGGCGGAGTCTTCTATTCCGTCGCAGAACTACCAGGAATCTGGGACACACTGAGCCGCCTCAACCCCGTCTTCTGGTTGGTGCAGGTGGAGCGAATCGGCGTGCTGGGACATAGCGATGTCGACGCGGCGTCGGCGCTCATCGTGGTGTGGGCCATCGCCGCGGCGCTCTCGGTCTGGTCCGCGCTCATCTTCGGCACCAATCGACTCAAGGCATAGTAAGGAACGACATGTCGAATAGCGCTAGCCACCAGACACTCTCGACCGACGTGTTGGTCATCGGCGGCGGCCCGGCCGGAACCTGGGCTGCGATCAAGGCGGCGCAGGCAGGCGTCGACGTCGTGCTAGCGGACAAGGGATACACGGGCTCCAGCGGAGCGACCGCGTCAGTCGGCACCGGCGTCTGGTACGTCGATGACGTGCCCGAGTTGCGCGAAGCGGCGATGGCCAGCCGGGAGGCTCTCGGCGGCCACCTCGCGGAGCGGGACTGGATGGCGCGCGTGCTCGACGAGACCCACGCCAGGATGGACGAGCTCGCCACGGTTCAGCGCTACCCATTTCCGGTGACGGCGGACGGTCGATCGATCAGGGACGACGTACAGGGCCCGGAGTACATGCGCAGGCAACGCACCCGCGTCCAGCGCCTCGGGGTCCGCATCCTCGACCACACCCCGGCACTGGAGCTGCTCGTCGACGCGGACGGCGTGGTATCGGGAGCCGTTGCGCTGGAACGCAGCTCGGGTCGCACCGTCCGGATCGAGGCCGGGGCGGTGGTTCTCGCTGCCGGAGGGTGCGCGTTCCAGTCCAAGACACTCGGCTGTGACGTCAACACCGGTGACGGCGCGCTGATGGCCGTCGAAGCAGGCGCGGTGCTGTCCGGGATGGAGTTCTCGAACTCGTTCGCCATCGCACCGAAGGGAACCTCGCTGACCAAGACTGCCTACTACTCCTGGGCAACGTTCTACCGTGGCGATCACACCGTGATCGAGGGCGCCGGTGGCGCTCGTGGTCGATCCGTGATCGCCAAGACTCTCCGTGAGGAGCCGGTGTTCGCAAAGATCGACCGCGCGAGCGAGGACGAGCGACGCGCGATGCGCAAGGGCCAGCCCAACTTCTTCCTCGTCTTCGACCGACTGGGTATCGACCCCTTCACCGACTTCTTCGAGATCACTCTGGTGGCGGAGGGGACTGTCCGCGGAACCGGCGGCGTTCGGATCGCGGACGACGAATGCGCCACCGACGTGCCAGGGCTCTACGCCGCGGGGGACACCGCGACGCGAGAACTGATCTGCGGCGGCTTCACCGGTGGGGGGAGCCACAACGCGGCCTGGGCGGCGTCCTCGGGCAGCTGGGCGGGACGTGGCGCGGCGAGTTTCGCGACCCGCCGGGGCGTGCGGCCGTCGGAACTGCGCGCCGTCGGGCGGGTCGGTCTTCGCCCCGACGGGCCGATCGGCCTCGACTACCGGGAAGTGACCAACGCAGTCCAACGCCACGTACTGCCGCACGAAGTCAACTTCGTCCGCCACGGCGACCATCTGCGTCCTGCCCTGCAGTCGCTGCACGACACGTGGTCAGCGGTACGCGAAAGGCTCGGTGCCACGGGCGAAGACGCCTTCCGGGCGCGGGAGGCTGCCGCGATGGTGGCTCACGCCCGCTGGATGTACCACGCTGCGCTTGAACGCACCGAGACGCGCGGCATGCACAAGCGCAGCGACCACGCCGCACCGGATCCCGCCCAGCACCACCGGTTGCTGACCGGTGGCCTCGACACGTTGTGGACCCGACCCGAGAAGGTGCGCGCCGACTCGGTCGGTGGGCGAGCGGCGTGATCGAGGTCGTCGCGGCCGAACGTTGCATCGGTTGCGACCGCTGTGTCGAGGTGTGTCCGACCCGCGTGTTCGACCGCGGCGCTGACGGAGTGCCGATCATCGCCCGCCACGACAGCTGCCAGACCTGCTTTCAATGTGAGGCGTACTGCCCGACCGACGCGCTGTTCGTCGCGCCGTTGACGACCCCCGCACCCGCGGGTTCGGACTTCCGCGACGCCTCGACGCTGGAAGCTGCTGGGTTCCTCGGCGGCTACCGGCGGGAGCTGGGCTGGGGAGGCGGTCGAGTGCTGGGCGCACGCACCGCCGTCGGCCCGGTATATCCGGACTGATACCCATACTCGATGCCATGAAGGGCCCGTCCGAAGGTGGTGGCTAGCGGTCGTCGTCGCGGGCGCGCCCCCGCCACGCGCGGTACCCTCGGTGCGCGGCGAAGGCGCCGATGACCGCGGTCACGCACCACACCGCGATCGCCGTGTACGCCAACGGCGCCGACAGATCACCGATCGACGCGCCAAGTGCGGTGTAGACGAACGCCCGTGGCGCCGAACCGATGAATGCGCCAACGGCCATCTGCCACAACGGAACCCCGAAGGCGCCGAATGTGTAGGACGCCAGCGCATCGGAGATGCCCGGTACGAATCGCTGGCCGACGACCGCCCACAGCCCGCGCCGCTGAACGTGGTCGTCCAGGCGGTCGGCGCGATCCGCGCCCAACAGCACCCGAGCGCTGTCCCGCCCCGCCCGCCGTCCGAGGAGGCTGGTGATGCACGCGGTGCCGACGGCGGAGAACAGCGTGACGAACGTCCCGAGTACGGGTCCGAACAACACCCCGCTGGCCGCCGCCAGGATTGGGCCGGGCACGAAGATGGCGCCGAGCAGCGCCGAGACGAGGACGTAGGTCAGCGGCGCGGCGGGACCCGTGGCGTCCACGACGCGCCGGACGGCGTCGACGTCGACGATCCGCGTGACGGCCACCAGGTAGAACAACCCGAGCAGAAACACGACGAACACCGCGAGTCGGATGACGTGGCGCCGCCGGGAGGGCGTGGCGGCAGCACCGTCGTTGTCGGTCACGGCGCCGGCTACCAGTTGCTCGGCGCGTAGTCCTTCAAGAAGCAGCCGTACACGTCCTCGCCGGACTCCCCGCGCACGATCGGGTCGTAGACGCGCGCGGCGCCGTCGACGAGGTCGAGCGGGGCATGAAAACCCTCGTCGGCGAGCCGCATCTTGGTGGGGTGCGGGCGCTCGTCGGTGATCCACCCCGTGTCGACGGCGGTCATGAGGATGCCGTCCCGCTCGAGCATCTCGCCTGCGCTGGTCCGGGTCAGCATGTTCAGCGCCGCCTTGGCCATGTTGGTGTGCGGGTGCCCCGGACCCTTGTAGGCGCGGCTGAACTGGCCCTCCATCGCGGAGACGTTCACCACGTACTTGCGCCGGGCGGTCGCCGCGGCCATCGCCGGGCGCAGCCGGCTGACCAGAATGAAGGGCGCGGTCTGGTTGCACAGCTGCACCTCGAGCAGCTCCATCGCGTCGACCTCGTGCACGCGTTGGGTCCAGCTGTTGATCGACGCGGTGTCGGGGAGCAGCCCGCCGGCGTCGATGGCGATACCCGCGGCGATCCGGTCGGGGGACGCGCTGCGGGCGGTGAGCGCCAGTTCGGTCAAGGCGTGCGGCGTCTGGTGCTCGGCGAGGCTGCCGGCGAGGGCAGCGGGGTGGGCGTCGCTGACGTGGTCGAACGTGATCACTCCCGCCACCCCCGAGACCAGCTCGGGTGGTGTAGTGCGCTCCGCCTCGACCAGCGCGGCATACGAACCGGGGGAGCGGCGCACCGTCTGCGCTGCGTTGTTGATCAGAATGTCGAGCGGCCCCTGCTCGGCCACCGCGTCGGCCAACGCGACGACCTGGGCCGGATCGCGGAGGTCGATGCCCACCACTCGAAGGCGGTGCAACCAGTCGGCGCTGTCGGGCATCGCGGCGAAGCGGCGCACGGCGTCGTTGGGGAAACGCGTGGTGATGGTCGTGTGGGCGCCGTCGCGGAGCAGACGCAGCGCGATGTACATGCCGATCTTGGCGCGCCCGCCCGTCAGCAGGGCGCGGCGGCCGGTGAGGTCGGTGCGGGCGTCGCGCTTGGCTCGGTTGAACGCCGCGCAGTCGGGGCAGAGCTGGTGATAGAACGCGTCGACCTGCGTGTAGTGGTTCTTGCACGTGTAGCAGGCCCGCGAGCGCAGCAGCGTGCCCGCGCTGGCGCCGTGCGCGGTCGACACCAGCGGCAGGCCCTGCGTCTCGTCGTCGATGCGGCCGGGGGCGCCGGTGGCGGTGGCGGCGATGACCGCGCGGTCGGCGGTGGCCACGGCATCCCGCCTGGCATGGCGGCGGGCCTGCTTGACGGCCTTGAAGACGCCCGCGGTGGCCCGTCGTACGGCGACGGCGTCGGGGTGCTCGGAGGGCAGCGATCCGATCTCGGACAGCACCCGAAGGCACGTCTCGAGGTCCTCCGGATCGATCGCGGTCACGCAGGAAGAGTACTGGCAGGCCCCCGGAGGGCAGGAGCGCAGCGACCGGGGAGTGATGCAAAGCTCCGATTCCTACAGGTTGACGACGGTGCCCGCGGTCGGATCGACCTTCCCGTCCAGCAGCTCGAGGTAGGCCCGCTGGATCTCGTCCTCGGTCGACACCGATTCGACCCGCAGCCACTCCGACGCCCACCGAGCGAACGGCGCCCACGCGTCGGCCACGTTCTGGTCGAGTTGGGCGGTTCCCCAGTCGGCGCCGCGCTTCTTGATGCGGTCGGGCGCGAAGAAGAACACCGGACTCGGGCCCTCGAGTTCGGCGGACCCTTGCGTCATTTGGGTCCAATGGGTCACGCCGACCGCGGCGCTGTGCGCGAGCCGGTCGCCGTAATGCGCGTGGACGGCGGTGCGGACCGCGCCGTCACCCGAGATGTCGACGTACACGGCCCGCTTGCCAGGGAGCCGGGCCACTTCGTCATAGAGAGCCACCGTGTCGTAGACGTTGAGGCTCTCGACGAACTCGCGGTTGCCCGCTGACGTCAGCCCGACGACCTCGATGCCCTCGCGCCTGGCGAGGAGGTATGCCGCGATGATCGCCGTCTTGGACGAGGCACTGGAGATGACGATCGTCTCGGCCCCGAAGAAGTCCTCGTCGGCGAGGAAGTCATCGAGGAGGTAGGAGGTGAAGAACAGCGGGAAGAACAGGATGTGCTCGGCCTCGAGGTCGGCCGAGTAGACGGGGTCGGTAGCGACGTCGCGATAACCCTGGTAGGCCGACGGCAGACTGCGCCGGTGCGGCGCCGAGTCGACGAAGCCCTTGGCGTCGATCCGATCGGGCACGACCAGCAGATGGCTTGCGCACGGGAGGTAGCCGTAGACGCGCGTCCCCTTCGCGAGATCGGGGTGGCGGGACTCCTCGACGTGCGCATAGCCCCAAACGTTGAGCTTTCCCCAGCCCGGATCCGAGGCCGGGAAGAACGCCCAGTAGCTCATCGCCTCGCCGAACACGGCGTAGGTGATGTTGTTGGAGGTCAACCCGAACGACTCGACGCGAAGGAGCGCCTCCCCGTCGGCCGGCGACGGCGGGTCGGCCACCACGAAGCGGCTGTCGTGTAGGTCCTTGCGGTTCAGTTCGAAGTCCACGTCCTCAGCCTAGGCGCCGACGTAGTCCGCGAGATGCTCACCGGTGAGGGTGGAACGCGTGGCGGCGAGATCGGCCGGCGTGCCTTCGAAGACCACCCGACCGCCGTCGTGCCCCGCCCCTGGGCCCAGGTCGATGATCCAGTCGGCGTGCGCCATCACCGCCTGGTGATGCTCGATGACGATGACCGACTTGCCCTCCTCGACGAGCCGGTCGAGCAGGGCCAGCAGTTGTTCGACGTCCGCGAGGTGCAGGCCGGTGGTGGGCTCGTCGAGCACCAGGACGTCACCCTTGTCGCCCAGTTGGGTGGCGAGCTTGAGCCGCTGCCGTTCGCCACCCGACAGCGTGGTCAGCGGTTGCCCCAGCTGCAGGTAGCCGAGTCCGACGTCGACGAGTCGGCCAAGGATCTTTTGCGCAGCAGGGGTTTTCGCCTCGGCGCTGCCATCCCCCGGGTCGCTTCGCTCCTGCCCACCGCCACCGAAGAACGCGAAAGCGTCGGTCACCGACATCGCAAGCACCTCGCTGATGTCCCTGCCGCCGAATCGATACTCCAGCACCGAGGTATCGAACCGCTTGCCCTCGCACACCTCACACGTGGTGGCGACTCCGGCCATCATCGCCAGATCGGTGTAGATGACACCGACGCCCTTGCAGTTGGGGCAGGCGCCCTCCGAATTCGCGCTGAACAGTGCGGGTTTGACGTCGTTGGCCTTGGCGAACGCCTTGCGGATCGGTTCGAGTAGGCCCGTGTAGGTGGCCGGGTTGCTTCGCCGTGAACCTCGGATTGGGGACTGGTCGACCGCAACCACCCCGTCACGGTCTGCGACCGAGCCGTCGATCAACGAACTCTTTCCCGACCCGGCGACCCCCGTCAGGACCACCAGCACGCCGAGCGGGATGTCGACGTCGATGCCCTGCAGGTTGTGAGTGTCCGCGCCCCGCACCGCCAGCGCGCCCGTCGGCGTCCGCACCGACTTCTTGATGGCTACCCGGTCGTCCAGATGACGGCCGGTGAGGGTGCCGCTCTTGCGCAGATCGTCGAAGGTGCCCTCGAAGACCACCTCGCCACCGGCGGTGCCGGCTCCGGGTCCGAGGTCGACCACGTGGTCGGCGATCGCGATCATCTCGGGTTTGTGCTCCACGACGAGCACCGTGTTGCCCTTGTCGCGCAACTGCACCAACAGCTGGTTCATGCGCTGAATGTCGTGTGGGTGAAGGCCGATGGTCGGCTCGTCGAACACGTACGTGACATCGGTGAGCGAGGATCCCAGATGCCGAATCATCTTGACGCGCTGAGCCTCTCCGCCCGAGAGGGTGCCCGCCGACCGGTCGAGACTGAGGTAGCCGAGGCCGATCCCGACGAACGCGTCCAGAACGTCGCGCAACGCGTCGAGCAGTGGCTGCACCGACGGTTCGTCGAGAGCACCCACCCACTTGGCGAGATCGCTGATCTGCATCGCGCACGCCTCGGCGATGTTGACCTTGCCGATCTTCGATGACCGCGCTGCCTCGGCCAGCCGGGTGCCATCGCAGTCGGGGCAGACGGCGAACGTCACCGCGCGCTCCACGAACGCGCGGACGTGCGGCTGGAGGGCGTCGATGTCCTTGGCCAGGTAGGACTTCTGGAGCTGCGGTATCAGGCCGGCATAGGTCAGGTTGATGCCGTCGACCTGGATCTTGGTGGGCTCCCGGTACAGCAGGTCGTTGAGTTCCTTCTTGGTGAACTTGCTGACCGGCTTGTCCGGGTCGAAGTAGCCGCAGCCGCGGTAGATGCGGCCATACCAGCCGTCCATGCTGTAGCCGGGAATCGTGATCGCGCCATCGTTGAGCGACTTGTCCTCGTCGTAGAGCGCGGTCAGATCGATGTCGCTGACCGAGCCGCGGCCCTCGCACCGCGAGCACATGCCGCCGACGATGCTGAAGCTGCGCTTCTCCTTCGTCTGACGACCGCCCTTTGCGATGGTGACCGCACCGGCTCCGCTGATGGAGGCGACGTTGAACGAAAACGCCTGGGGCGAGCCGATGTGAGGCTTGCCGAGCCTGCTGAACAGGATCCGCAGCATCGCTCCCGTATCGGTCGCGGTGCCGACGGTGGAGCGCGGATCGGCGCCCATCCGCTGCTGGTCGATGATGATCGCGGTGGTCAGCCCGTCCAGCAGGTCGACCTCCGGCCGCGCCAGAGTCGGCATGAAGCCCTGAACGAACGCGCTGTAGGTCTCGTTGATCATCCGCTGGGACTCCGCGGCGATCGTGTTGAACACCAGCGAGCTCTTGCCAGAGCCGGAGACCCCGGTGAACACCGTGAGCCTGCGCTTCGGGAGTTCGACGCTGACGTCCTTGAGGTTGTTCTCCCGCGCCCCCCGAACGCGGATCAGGTCATGGCTGTCGGCGACGTGAGCCGCCATCAGCGCTCCTGCTGGATCTTGATCACCGACGCGTCGTAGATCGATTGAATCGCTGCGTCGAGAGTCGCGGTGAACTGCTCATCGGACTGCTGGTCCGTCAAACCCTCGGTCAGGGCGCGGCTGAAGCTCGCGACGAGGCCGGCGTTCTCGGCGAGCAACGCGTCGGCCTCGTCCCGCGAATATCCACCGGAGAGGGCCACCACGCGCATCACCTTCGGGTGCTCCAGTAGCGGCAGATAGTGGTCGGTCACCGTGGGCAGCGAGATCTTCAGCATCACCAGCTGGCCGTCGGGGATGCCGTCGAGCTGAGTTCCGATCGCGTCCCGCAGGATGTCCTCGGCTTCTGCCTTGTCCGGGATCGTGATGGTCACCTCGGGTTCGAGGATCGGAACCAGGCCGTGGTTCAGCACCTGCTTGGCAACGTCGAATTGCTGCGTGACGATGTCGGTGATGCCCTTCGCGTCCGCCGCGCCGATCACGGAACGTTCCTTGGTGCCGAAGATGCCCTTGCCTGCCGCCCGAACCAGCAGGTCGTCGAGGTCGGGGATGGGCTTCATCAGCTGCACGCCATCCGCCGCGTCACTCAACCCCTTGTCGATCTTCAGAAACGGCACCACGCCCTTGTCATCCCAGAGGTAGGTCGCCGAGGGTTTGCCGCCGATGTCGCGGTCCATCGTCTCCTCGAAGAGGATGGCGCCAAGGATGCGGTTTCCGGTGAAGACCGGCGACGTCACGATTCTCGAGCGCATCGCGTGGATCAGGTCGAACATCTCGGCATCGGACGTGTAGGAACCATCTTCGATCCCGTACAGCCGCAAGGCCTTCGGCGTAGATCCGCCACTTTGATCGAGCGCGGCGATGAAACCCTTGCCGGACGTCATCCGCTCGGCCTGGGTGAGATTGTTCATGGCGTGAGCATATTCCCCGGGTGGAGGATGATGGTCCGGATGTACGTTCCCGCTCACTTCGCGCCCGACGACGACGCGGTCCACGAGCTTCTCTCACGGCATGACGCCGCCGACCTCGTCACCGCGGGACCCGAGGGTCTCGAGGCCACCATGTTGCCCTTCGTGTACGACCGTGAACGTCGAACGCTGCAGGGCCATTTCGCGCGCAACAACGAGCACTGGCGCCGCGTGGATGGTCGGGAGGCGCTGGTGATCGTCCGCGGCTCGGACTCCTACGTCACGCCGAACTGGTATCCGTCCAAGGCCGAGCACGGTCGGGTGGTGCCGACGTGGAACTACGTGGTCGCCCACGTCCACGGCACGGTGACCATCCACGACGACACGGCCTGGCTCGGCGACCTCGTCCGCCGTCTCACCGATCTCCACGAGGCACGACGGCCTTCGCCATGGTCGGTCGACGACGCCCCGGAGAAGTTCGTTGCCGGACAGTTACGCGCAATCGTCGGTATCGAGGTGGCGATCACCCGCATCGAGGCCAAGTTCAAACTCAGCCAGAACCGGCCTGCGGCCGACGTCGACGGCGTCGTCGCGGGCCTGCGTGCCGATGGCGACGAGCGCAGTGCGAAGGCGGTGGAGGCTCATCGGCCCGCTCGAGACTGAAACCCTTGACAGCTAGCTCCCAGGCTTCTCTCGCGATGTCCGTAGAGGCCGCACGGCAAGGAATGTGCCGATAGGCTAAGCCGTTGCTGGAGCCGCTTTCCTAGTGAGTTTGCCTATGCCCAATTGGACGTGTCGGTGGTGAGCCGCGAGCCCGAGGCTCGGGCGGTGACCGACTTCATGGCGTCGGCAGGTAGTGATCCTTCGGCGCTGTTGATCGCGGGCGAACCTGGGATCGGGAAGACCACGGCGTGGCTGGCGGCGGTGGAGTTGGCCCGTCAGCGCGGCTTTCGAGTGTTGTCGGCGCGCGCTGCGGCTGCGGAATCGGTACTGGCGTATGGCGCGCTGGCCGACTTGCTGGCCGGGGTCGATGCGGCCGCGTTGGCAGACTTGCCGAACCCCCAGCGGCTCGCGGTAGACCGGATCCTCCTGCGCGCCAGCGTGGATGGATCCGCGGTCGATCAGCACGCGGTGTCGGCTGGTTTCCTATCGATCCTGGAGCGGCTGGGGGAAGAGTCGCCGCTGTTGGTGGCGATCGACGACCTGCAGTGGCTCGATCCCTCGAGTGCGCAGGTGATCGCGTTCGCCGTCCGGCGGCTCACCGGCCCGGTGGGCGTACTGGGTACCGTGCGCGGCGATGCTGACGGCGCGGTCGCCTGGCTGCAGTTGCCCACGCTCGATTCGATCACGCGAATTACGCTGCGTCCGTTAGCGGTTGGCGCTTTGCATTCGTTGATCTCGGAGCGGCTTGGGCGCTCGTTTTCGCGTCCGACGATGGTGCGGATCCACGAGGTCTCAGGTGGTAACCCCTTCTACGCCATCGAACTGGCACGGGGTATCGACGGCGCGCCGCCCGGCGCTGACCCGCCGCTGCCGAGGTCGCTCGCGGAGTTGGTACGGAGCCGGCTCGGCAGCCTCACCGCCGATGTGCGAGATGCATTGCTGGCCACGGCTTGTCTGGCCGACCCGACCATCGCCTTGGTGTCGATGGCGATCGATACCGACCCAGATCGGCTGGTCGACCTCCTCGCGGAGGCCGAGGATGAGGGTGTCGTGGTGATCGACGGCAACCGGCTTCGATTCACCCACCCGTTACTGGCCACCGGGGTTCACACCGCCGCCGCGCCGGCGCGGCGGCGGATGCTGCACCGCCGCTTGGGGGAGATCGTGGACCAACCCGAGCTGCGCGCCCGCCACCTCGCCTTGAGTGCGACCAGCCCCGATCCGCTGACGCTCGAGGCGCTCGATATCGCGGCGGAGTCGGCGCGCAGCCGTGGGGCGCCCGCGGCCGCCGCCGAACTACTCGACTTGGCCCTCCGGCTCGGTGGCGATTCGCCGCAGCGCCGAATGCGTTCGGCCGCACACCATTTCGATGCCGGAGATCCCGGTCGGGCCGCAACGCTGCTCGGGGAGACCATCGAGCGGCTGGAACCCGGGACGCTGCGGGCTCAAGCGCGGTGCCAACTCGCCATGGTGCAACTGTTCGACGACAGCTTCGTCGAGGCCGCGGACTTGCTGCAACGGGCGCTCGCGGAGACCGGGGAAGACCTCACCTTGCAGGTGCAGACGCAGGTGGCGCTGTCGTGGGCGTTGGTCAATTCCGGTCACCTCGGCGCTGCCGTCGACACCGTCGAGGACGCCGTTGCCCACGCCGAGCGGCTCGGGCAACCGGAGCTACTGAGTCAGGCGCTCAGCTTGCGGGTGATCATGCACTTCATGCGCGGAGACGCCATCGACGAGCCCAGCCTGTGCCGCGCCCTCGAGCTGGAGGGTCGCGACGCGAACATCCCGCTGCCATTCCGTCCCAGCATGCAAAACGCCATGATGCTGGCCTGGACGGGGCAGCTCGATCGGGCGCACGACGAGATGCTGTCCATCCGGCGCCGCTGCCTCGAGCGCGGCGACGAGATCGATCTCGTCTACGCCGCGTTTCACGCCGTCCTGATCGCGATCTGGCGAGGCGACCTCATCGAGGCGATGCTCGTCGCCGAGGACGCCGTGGAACGCGCGACGCAGCTAGGTGGAGACGTGTCCCTGTCCGTGGCGTTGACGATCCGGGCCGCGGCTGCCGCCTACGGCGGCCGCGAGGAGGACGCGCGCCGAGACCTTGCCGAGGCCTTGGCGGCCAGCCGGCGCTGCGGCTCGTACCGGCTGGCGGAGTGGCCCATCACCATCCTGGGGTTTCTGGAGCTGTCGCTCGGCAACCATCAGGAAGTGCTCACCGCACTCGAGCCACTTCTTTCGCACCTCGACGCCGCGCCGGAGGCGACGGAGATCGTGGCCGCGTCGTTCTTGCCCGACACGGTCGAGGCGATGATCCAGTTGGGCCGACTCGCCGAGGCGGCGCCGCTGATCGAAACGTTGGAGCGCAACGGGTGCCGACGCGACCGGGCCTGGATGTTGGCTGTCGGTGCCCGCTGTCGCGCCATGCTGCTGGCCGCTCAGGGTGATCTCGAGGCGGCGGTGGACGCCGCTGAGCGAGCAATGGTCGAGCACAAGCGCCTGCTCATGCCGTTCGAGCGTGCGCGCACCCAGCTGCTGCTCGGCCAACTCCAGCGGCGGCAGCGCCAAAAAGATTCTGCCACAGCTACTCTCGGTGAGGCACTGCACACCTTCGAGGGTCTGCAAACCCCCCTGTGGGCAGACCGGGTCCGCGGCGAATTGGCCAGAACCAAGGTCGGACTCAGCGGCCGCACCGCGCAGCAGCTGACTCCTTCGGAGCAGCGGGTGGCAGAGCTGGCGGCATCGGGGATGACCAACCGCGAGATCGCCACCGCGCTGTTCATCAGCCCCAAGACCGTCGACGTCAACCTGTACCGGGTCTACCGCAAGCTCGACATCAAATCCCGGAACCTCCTGGCCGGCCGATTGGGCACTCAAGCGAACCCGTAACGCCCACTGAACCCAGATTTTGTAGTGAAATTCCTTATTCCTTCCCACACCGTGGCTCATTAGCGTCGACCCTGCAGGAGATCCGACGACGTCGGACTAGATGTCCTGGTCATCGGGGTTCAGCAGCGACTGTGGGGGATGTGAATGTCGAACCGCAGCAGGGCCATCGGCATCGGCGGCCGCGGCAACGGTGGTCGGCATCGGCACGCACGAACACCGGCTCGTCCATTGCATGAGCTCGGCAGCGCCGTCGTCTCACACCTACATTGGAGGACTCACAATGTCGAACCGTAGCAAGGCAATTGGCGTCGGTGGCCGAGTCGGCGGTGGTCGCCACCGATGCGCGCCGCGGCCGGCGCGCAGTTTGACGGCGGTCGCGATCAGTGGGGCCGGGATGCTTTTGGCCGCTCCGGCGGCGGCGTTGCTGGCTGCTCCGGGCCAGGCGCAGGCCGCTCCGCTGTGCGTCCCGCCGACGGTGATTTGCACTGCGTCGGGAGCGGTATCACCGGTCGTCGGCAGCCTGTTCGGCACTGCGTTCGCCGCCGCAGATCCGTTCTTGGACACGGCCGGTCAGATCCCGATCCTCAACATCTTCATCGGCAACGGCGCCGCGGGCACCGCACTGCACCCCGACGGTGGCAACGCCGGGATCTTCTTCGGCAACGGCGGGGCCGGTTTCAGCCCCACCACCGCCGGTGCCGCCGGCGGCAACGGCGGCAGTGCCGGATTCTTCGGCAACGGCGGGAACGGCGGCAACGGCACTGCCGGTGCCCTCGGCATCGATGGTGGCGGCCCCGGCGTCGACGGCACGGCCGGCGGAGCGGGCGGAGTCGGGGGCCACGGCGGGGCCGGCGGCCTGTTTTTCGGCGCCGGCGGGGCCGGCGGGGCCGGCGGCGCTGGCGGTAAGGGCGGCGCGGGCGTGGACGGGTCACCCGGAGATGCCGCAACGACACCGGGTGACTCGGGCGGCGACGGCGGCTTCGGCGGGTTCGGTGGTGACGGCGGTGCGGGTGGCAACGCGGGTGCCGGTGGCGCCTCAGGGTTCTTCGGCGCCGCCGGTACGGCAGGCACCAACGGCGACGGCGGTGCAGGCGGCAACGCCGGAGCAGGTGGCGCCGGTGGCGCCGGTGCCCGCGGCAGCGATGCGGTCATTCTCGTCGGCACGACGCAGGCGGTTGGACGCCCCGGTGGGGCTGGAGGTAACGGCCAACCGGGCGGCATCGGTGGGTCCGGCGGCCAGCCAGGTGTCGGCGGCACTGGCGGCGTAGCTGGGGTCGAGGGCCACGACGGTGCCGGTGGCCAAGGCGGAGCCGGTGGCCGTGGCGGTGACGGGTTCTTCAACGGCTCCGCTCCTGCCTCGGCATCGCCCGGCGGCATAGGCGGTGCCGGCGGGGACGGCGGCATCGGAGCCGGCGATGGCAACGGCGGCAACGGCGGCAACGGCGGCCAAGGACAAGACAGTTATCCCGACGCCCACACCCAAGGCGGCGCCGGCGGGAATGGCGGGTCCAGCTACAGCGGCACCGGCGGCACCGGCGGCACCGGTGGTTTTGGTGCAACCAACAACACCAACGGAGTCACCACGGGTGGCACCGGCGGCACCGGCGGCAACTCCGCGATAGGCCACGGCGGCTACGGCGGCAACGGCGGCGACGGCCAAACTTCCGGCACCAACGGAAACGCCACCGGCGGTGCCGGTGGTGCCGGCGGCAACTCCGTCTTTGCAGGGGTTGGCGGCAACGGCGGTAACGGTGGCACGGGCCTCAGCCAGGGCACCAACGGAAACGCCACCGGCGGCAATGGCGGCACCGGCGGCAGCCCCGGGGGAACCGGCGGAACGGGCGGAACCGGCACCGGGGGCGCAGGAGGTACCGGAACCAACGGCAGCGACGGTGCCAACGGGTGACCCTGGTGAGCTTCGGTGGCCCGAATCACATCGTCCCGCTGGGCTGTTGACCGGTCGACCGTGCAGCGCTGTTCATCAGCCCGAACCGTCGACGTCAACCTGTATCGGGTCTACCGCAAGCTCGACATCCAATCCCGCGCTCAACTGGCGCGGCGATCGATCATTCGCCCCGAGGCGTAGCCGTGGCCGTCTCCAATCTGTAGGGATATTCCTTATTCCCCTTCCCGGTCGTGGGTCCTTAGTGTCGACTTCGGCTCCACAGAAACCCGCACGTCGGGCAACTTCCTGGGGCTAGCGTCAGGGCTGGGCAACGATGTCAAAGGGGGGCGTGTGATGAAGCGATTACGGAACGTGGTCGTAGGTGTGGCGGTGCTGATCGCCGGTGTGGTCGGACTGTTCCTGCCAGTGTCGGTGTGGGACGGCCATAGTTCCACCGTCGCATGCGGAAACGCGGTGGTGGCCGATGAGTCCGGACCCCGGGCGGCGAACGACACCCCCGTGGCCAGTGCTCCCGTCCTGGACCAGGCCGTGCCTCATCCCGATTTCGTCGCCGAGTGTGATTCCGCGATTTCCGGGCGGCGGCACTGGGCCATCCCGTTGGTGATCGTCGGGCTGGCCGGTGCCCTTCTCGGATTCGCGGCTCGCGGTCGCCGCGGTGTCGCGTCAGGTGGTCGTTGACGGGCTTGGGCACGTCCGGGCGGAGGTAACAGAACCGCCATCAATAGTCACACCGCAGAAACAGAAACGGTATACCGTTCGGTCTTGGCACGGTGAAGACACACCTGGCGCCGTGACCCAGGAACGGAGGCTGTTGCGTCCGATGAGCGCCCCGTCAAGCCCGCTGCTGGACCCGGGGGCCAGCCCGCTCGATCCGCGTCAGCGTGCGGTCGTGCAGCGAGTCTCTGACGCCGAACGCGCCCACATCCTGGCACTGCCAAGCAACGACCCGCTCGATGCAAAACTGCATCTTCGCGTTCAGGCGACAGGACCGGAACTGTTTGGCCAGCCGGCGGCAATTCGCTCGACGTTGGCACTCAACGCAACAGCTCTCGGCGCCATCGCCGACCGACTGGCCGCAGACGTGCGCAGGGTCGTCTTGGTGGGTTGCGGTGACTCGCTGGCGGTGATGGTAGCGGCCCGACAGGCACTCGAGTGCATGCTCGGCGTACCCTGCGAGCCCGTCCAGAGCCTTGAGTTCGCGTACTACGAAGCAGACTTGGCAGACGACGCCACCGCTGTCATCGCACTCTCGAGCTCGGGAGAGACGACGCGGACGGTAGAAGCGCTACTCATGGCTCAAAATCGTGGATCGTATACCGTTGCCATCACCAATACCGCGGGTTCAACGCTGCAGGCCGAGGCGAACATTGCGCTGAAGGTCGAGGCGACCCGGGTCGGCTGGCCCACTCAATCGTCCACCGCGGCCCTGGCTCTGCTACTCGAACTCGCCATCCGGGTGGGCGAGCGGCGTGTTCCGACCCAGGCAGCAGCCCTGCGCGCGGCGTTCGACGGTCTTCCCGACGTGATGGCTCAGGTGCTGGACCGGATTGATCCGGTGATTGCCGACATTGCCGAGGCCGAGGTCGGGGCAGGTGTGAAGAACGTGCTGTTCTCCGGAGCTGGGCCGAATCTCGCGTCGGCGATCGTCGGCTCGGCCAAGGTCAAGGAGTGCACGACGCTGCACGCGCTGGACATCCAGGTCGAGGAGTACCACCACTACAACTCCCAGAAGGCGGGCGAGCCGCTCTTCCTGTTCGCCCCGTCGGGCCCCTCGGTGCCGCGTGCCGTCGACACCGGTCGGGACGCGCTGCGCTGGGGTGGTCGGCTCTATGTCGTCACCACCGAGGGCGAGCGGGCCTTCGACGACTCCGCAGGCCGGGTAATCACGATGCCACCCGTGCCGGAGGCGCTCTCGCCTCTGCTCTACCTGCTGGTCGCCCAACTGGTCGGCTACCACCTCGGACTGAGCTGCTACGCAGCGGCGGCGCGTGATGAGTGAACCAGCGACCCTGATCTGCGTCGGCAACCTCACCGTCGACGAGGCCGTCTCCCCAACGGGTGAGCGGGTCGAGTCGATCGGTGGGGATGCTCTGTTCGCCGCGCTCGCCGCGCGAGTGGCAGGCGGACACCCGGTGATACTTGCCCCGCTGGGCCTCGACGCACCTCCCGAGCTGCTGGCTGCGATCCGGTCAGCCGGCACCGACCCCGAATCGCTGCCGAAGCGCGATCTTCCCCTGGTGCGCAACGTGATTCGCTACGACAACGCCGACGGCAGGGTGTGGGATCTGCTCCTCGGCGAGGAGCACTTCGAGGCGCTCTCCGTGCACCCGGCCGACGTGTCCCTGGACGCACTGTCGGCCGGTGGAGTGCTGCTGTCCGCCATGGCGCTGCACGCCCAACTCGAGCTGTCCTCGTGGCTGCGGTCCCGCACCGCGGCCACGATCTACTTCGACCCGCAGGAGGACTACATCGCGGGTCACGAGCCTGCGCTGAAAGACGCCGTCCGGGCCTGCGACGTCTTCCTGCCCAGCGAGGTCGAAGCCGTTGCGCTGGCGGGCAGTTCCGATCTGGAGGCCGCAGCCGCCACCTTTCTGGAGCTCGGTCCGCGGGCCGTCGTGATCAAGCGGGCCGCCGCGGGTTGCCTGGTGGCGACCAGGGAGCACCCCGAACCGATCGTGGTTCCCACGGACGCCGTCGCACGGGTGGACAGCACCGGAGCGGGCGACGCATTCTGCGGGGCGTTCGCCGCCGAACACCTCCGCAGCGGCGACGCCTACGCCGCCGCCCGCGTCGGCGGGGCCGCCGCCCGCATCGCGGTCGGTGGACCGGGCGTCAGCGCGCTGCTCGCCGCCGTCACGGCGGAGAGCGGGGTGGATCGATGACCCGCATCACGGTGATCAACCCGAACACCTCATCCGAGCTGACGGAAACGATAGCCATTGCTGCGCAATGGGTCTCGGGTACTGGCGTGACAGTCGTCGGCGTCAACCCCACGGTAGGGGTACCGAGCGTGGAGAGCCATGCCGAGGAGACGTATGCCGCCGTCGGTGTACTCGAGCAGGTGCGCGAGCACCAGGCCGACACCGACGCGTATGTCATCGCCTGCTTCGGCGACACCGGAGTGGAGGCCGCCAGGGAGGTCGCCACGTGCCCCGTGGTCGGGATGACGGAGGCGGCGCTGCAAACCGCGTGTCTGGTCGCACATCGTTTCGTAGTCATCACCCTGCCCCCGCGCACGATTGCCCACAGTGACCGCGTCGTCCGTGCGCTCGGGCTCGAGCGTCGCTGTGCCGTCGTGGCCGTCGACGTGCCGGTAACTGAGTTGGTGGGGGGATCGACCCACCTGATCGAGACGTTCACCGAGGCCGCCCGCGCCGCGATGGCCACCCACGGGGCAGAGGCCGTCGTTTTGGGCTGCGCCGGTCTTGCCGACCTCGTCGGGCCGCTGTCCCGTGCGCTGGACGTGCCAGTCATCGACGGGGTCGCCGCCGCCGTCGGCATCGCGAGCGGCCTGGTGGCGATGGGTCTGAACACGTCGCGCGCGAACACCTTTGCCGCCGTACCCGACCTGCCCGCCTTCGAGTTGCGCGAGGGGGAGCGGCGGTGAGCGTTCTCTTTCGTAGGGTGTTCGTCTACGACGCCGCTGCGTCGACCGCGATGACCGGGCCGGTGGACGTGCTCGTCGACGGTGACCGGATCACTGCCATGGGCGACGACCTGGTCGCGGCGCCCGACGCCAGGATCGTCGACGGCGGCGGCCGACATCTGTTGGTGCCCGGGCTGATCAATGCGCACTTCCACTCACCGGCCAACCACCTAAAGGGTTCGGTCCGCAGCCTGCCGCTGGAACTCTTCATGCTCTTCGAGTCGCCGTCTGACCCCGACCTGATGCCCAGTCCGCGGGAGGCCTACCTGCGGACGATGCTCGGCGCCATCGAGATGCTGCAACGCGGCATCACGTGTGTCCAGGACGACGCGTTCCTCATGCCCTTCCCCGACCCGGAAATCATCGATGCGGTGGCTGCGGCCTACCGCGACAGTGGCATTCGGGCATTCCTGGCACTGGATCAGCCGGAGCTGACCGAGCTCGAGAAGCTGCCCTTCGTCACCGAACTCGCCGCCGACGTCCAAGAGGCGTTCGGCGCCGCGGCCCCCGCGCAAGCCGCCCAACTCCTCGAGGCCTACGACCACCTGATCGGCACCTGGCACGGCGCGGCGGACGACCGCATCAGGGCTGCCGTCTCGATCTCCGCGCCGCAGCGCGTCAGCCTGGAGTACTTCGCTGCACTCGACGACCTTGCCGAACGCTACGGCCTTCCGCTCTACGCGCACATGCTGGAGACCAAGGTGCAGCGCACCCTGATGACCGAGCAGTCCCGGTTCGCGGGCCGATCACTGATCCAGTACACAGCCGCCGCAGGGCTTCTCAAGCCGCACACCAACGTGATTCACGCGGTCTGGGTTGACGACGACGACCTCGACACGCTCGCCGACGCCGGGTCGACAGTGGTGCACAACCCCGTCAGCAACCTGCGACTCGGCAGCGGCGTGCTGCCGTGGCGCGCCATGCTCGACCGAGGCATCCCGGTTGCACTCGGGACCGACGAGGCGATCTGCGACGACTCGATCAACGTGTGGACCGTCGCCAAGACGGCCGGTCTGATCCACAACGTCGCCGGGCTCGACAGCGACGACTGGCCAGCGGCCACCGAGGTTCTCAACGCGCTGTGGCGCGGTGGTGCCAGGGCGACGAGGCGGTCCGACGACCTCGGGGCCGTCGCGCCGGGCATGCTCGCCGACCTGGCACTCGTCGATCTGCACGCCATCGCGTTCACACCACTCAACGACCTACGGGAGCAACTGGTGCACTGCGAAGACGGCCGAGACGTCGTGCTGACGATGGTGGCGGGCCGCGTGGTCGCCGAACACGGCCACGTCACCACCGTCGACGAGACCGCACTGCTCGACGAGGCGCGCGAGTTGTTCGCCGGGAAACTGCCTGCGATCCAGGCGGCGCGGGCCGGCAGCGACGAGGTGTTCGGTGCTTATCAGCACATCGTCCGCCGCGCGGCCGCCACGGATGTCGGCTTCAGCCGTTGGCTGGCGCCATGACCATCGATCGCGCGACGAATCCGGCCGGCTACGGCTACACCCCGCTACCCTCCCGGCCGGTAGGCACCTGGCCGAACGGTGCCAGGCTCGCGCTGGTCGTGTGCGTCGGCATCGAGTCCTACCGCTTCGGCGACGGCCGCCTAGAGGACGTGCTGGCCGGCGTGCCGGGACCCGATCTGGTGAACACGGCGTGGCGGGACTACGGGAACCGCGTCGGCGCCTTCCGACTGTTCGAATTGCTTCGGCGCCTTGGCATCCCGCCGACGGTGCTGCTGAACACCGACGTCTACGACGAGGCACCCGAGGTCATGGTGGCGGCCCGCGCGGCGGCCGCGGAGATCGTCGGGCACGGTCGTTCGAACTCGGATTCGCTGTCTGGGATGGCGCCCGACACCGAGCGCGCCTACCTTGCTGACGTCGCCGACCGCATTCGCGCCGAGGAGGGCGTGGCGCCCGGCGGATGGTCGAGCCCCTGGCTCAGTCACACCCCATCCACTCTGACCCTGTTGGTAGACAACGGTTACCAGTACCTCCTCGACCTACGGCTCGACGATCAGCCCGTCTGGCTGAACACCGAATCCGGTCCGCTGCTGAGCATCCCGTACGCCACCGAGCTCAACGACTCCTCGACGATGGTTGGTCGCAGTGTCCTTGCGCGCGACTTCGCCGACATGATCGACGACGAGTTCGCGGAGCTGCACGCGGCGGCCGCCGACACCCCGTTGGTGATGAGCGTGGTGCTGCACTCGTTCATCAGCGGGGTGCCGTTCCGCCTGCGGCCGATCGGTCGAGCCCTAGAGCGCATCGCCGCCAGTGAGGGCGTTTGGCTGACCACGCCGCGCGAGATCCATCGGGCCGTCGTCGATTCTCCTGAGCTGTTCTCGTGACTGACCCAGCGGCCACCCCGGTAGCAGTGATCGACGACTTCTCGCTGTCCCTGGTGCGCAACGGCGTCAGAAGTGACGTCCTCAAGCACGTCGACCTGCAGATCAGATCCGGTGAGATTCTCGGGCTGGTCGGTGAGTCCGGTTCCGGCAAGAGCGTTCTCGCGCTCAGCCTGCTGGGAATGCTTCCTCCGGAATCGCATCCCGTCACCGAGGGTGGGGTCACGGTCAGCGGAGTTGACCTGCTGCACGCCGGTCGCGGCGAACTGCGCCGGGTGCGTCGCGAGGTGCTCGGTGCGATCTTCCAGGATCCGATGACGTCACTCAACCCGACGATGCGCATCGGCAGACAGATCGGCGAGTCGACGCACGACGACGCCGAGTCGGTCCGGCTGCTCGAGACCGTCGGTGTCCGCGACGCCGCACTACGCCTGCGCGTCTACCCGCACGAACTCTCCGGTGGACTACGGCAGCGGGTGATGGCAGCCATCGCGGTCGCGGGACGCCCGCGACTGATCGTCGCCGACGAGCCCACCACTGCACTCGACGTCACCGTGCAGGCGCAACTGCTGGATCTGCTGCGCGAGTTGCGCGACGACTTCGGCTGCTCGGTACTGCTGATCACCCACGACCTCGGCGTCGCCGACCAGATCGCCGACCGACTCGCGGTTCTTCATCACGGTGAACTGGTTGAGATCGGCAAGGCAGCCGACGTGGTGCGCACTCCACAGCACCCCTACACCCGCTCACTGCTGGCGTCCCGGCTGACGCTGACGATGCCGCGCGACGAGCGGTTCACTGAATCGGACCTGGGGCCATCGCAACCCGCCGTCTCGATCCGCGACCTCCGCAAGACGTTCGGCGTGGGACGGGGGCGCCGCCGGCACGAGATCACCGCCGTCGACGGTGTCAACCTCGAGATCGGGGCAGGCGAGGCGTTGGCGGTGGTCGGGGAGAGCGGGTCGGGCAAGTCGACGCTGCTCCGGATCGTCGCAGGACTCGAAGGGCCCACGTCCGGGTCCGTCACGCTGGCGGGTGACGGCGGACCGCAGATGGTGTTCCAGGACGCGGGTTCGTCGCTCACGCCGTGGCTCAGTGTCGGCGAGACACTCGGCGACCGGTTGCGCCCGCTGAAGCTGTCCCGCAACGACGTTCGAGACCGCGTCAGCGAGGCGCTCGCTGCCGTCGACCTGCCGCCCGAGGTGGCGAAGGCCCGCCCCGGCGAGCTGTCGGGCGGTCAGCGCCAGCGGGTCGGCCTGGCCCGCGCGACGATGGTCCCGCCGTCGGTACTCCTGTGCGACGAACCGACGAGCGCGCTCGACGCGTCGCTCGCCAAGAGCGTGCTGGCCCTCATCCGGGATCTCCGGGCGCGGATCGGCATGACGGTCCTCTTCGTCACCCACGACCTGGCCGTCGCTCGTCTGATGGGTGACCGCATCGCCGTGATGCAGGCGGGCCGCATCGTCGAGCTGGGCCTCGCCGAGCAGGTGGTCTCCGATCCGGGTGAGGCCTACACCCGCACCCTGCTCGCCGCGGTGCCGGAGATCGCGTCATGACATCGACACTGGTACCCCGCTGGCGCTCGCGCCCCGTGTCGGTAGGCGGCGCCCACCTCGCGAGGCCGACGGCGTGGGCCGTTATCGGGCTCCTGGTCTTGGTGACTCTCGTTGCCGGGTTCGCCAAGGTGCTCGCCCCGTACAACCCGATCCAGCCGGTCGGTGCCCTCAACCTGCCGCCGTTGAGCCAAGGACACCCGCTCGGCACCGATGGGATCGGTCGAGACCTGTTGTCCCGTACGCTGATCGGAATCCAGGTGAGTTGGCTGAGCGCGCTGGTGGTGGTCGCGAGCGGGCTGCTCATCGGCGGCACCATCGGCCTGATCGCCGGCGCGACGGGCGGCTGGGTCGACTCCCTGCTCCTCATGCGCATCACGGATCTGTTCCTCGCGCTGCCCGGCGCCCTGGTGGCGATCGCCATCGTCGCCGCGCTGGGCTCCGGGCTGACCAACACCCTGATCGGGGTGGCACTCGTCTGGTGGCCGTACTACGCCCGCATCGTGCGAGGCGAGGTCAAGGCGCTCGCCGCCCGCCCGCACGTCGAGGCCGCCAGGCTGGCCAAGACCAGCAGGACCCGCATCCTGACGCGCCACCTGCTGCCCGGCGTCGTGCCGACGGCGGTCGTCACCGCCAGCCTCGACATCGGCAACGTCGTGCTTCTGCTCGCCGCGCTGTCGTTCCTCGGACTCGGCAGACAGGCGCCGGCACCTGAACTCGGCGCGGACACCGCGCGTACCCTGAGCCAGCTGCTGAGCCAGTGGTGGGTGCCAGGCATCCCCGGTCTGGCGGTGCTGCTGCTCACCCTGATCGCGAACCTCGGTGGCGATGCCATCCGCAGCCTCATCCCGGTGCGGAGGTAGCGATGACGTACTTTCTCGTCCGCAGGGTGTCGGCCGCCGCGCTGATCCTGCTGATCCTCTCGTTCGTCATCTTCCTTCTGCAGTCGGTATCGCCGGGAGATCCCGCCCGCGCCTACGTGGGAGCCAATGCCTCGAACGCGATGGTCGCCGCGGAACGGCAGCGACTCGGCCTGAACGATCCGCTGTTCGAGCAGTTCGCGCGGTTCGTCGGCGGCCTCTTCACCGGCGATCTCGGCCGATCGCTGCGGACCAGGCAACCCGTCACCGCCGACATCGCCACCTACCTGCC
>NZ_JAVRQA010000360.1:0-5571 GCF_032161845.1 Mycobacterium sp. | reverse complement strand
GGGCACCTCTTCGAGCGCGAGGTTGTCGAAGGTTCCTGCGGTCGCGATGCCGAGGCGCCACGGCTTGCCGGTGATCGGGGGCTGCAGCACCGAGTCGGCGCCACGACTGCGCACCACCCGTGCGACGTGCGGCACGCCTGCCCGCAGCACGACCTGCGGTTCGCCGACGGCCAGCACGCTCGGCACGTCCAACTCGCCGACGGCGTCGACGAGGACGATCCGACCGGGGTTCTCGGTCTGGGCGGCGCGGACCAAACCCCAGACCGCCGCACCAGCCAGATCGGTGACGTCCTCGCCCGGCAGAGCCACCGCTCCGTGCGTGACGACGACCAGCTTCGAGGCGGACGGCTCGGCGAGCCACGACTGCAGACGCGCCAGTGCGCGATGGACCGTGGTGTGCACCAGCACCGGCGTGTCGTCAGAATCATCTGTGACGGAGGCGGATTCGTAGATCGTGGCGTCGTCGGCCGGTCCGGCCGTTTCCGGAAGGGGAACCGCCGACCACTCCACCTCGAAGAGTTCACCGTCGGCGCTGGCCTGGCTGACCATGGCCAGCTGCTCGGCGCTCACCGGGCGGGTGGTCATGGACCCCACCGAGAGCACGGGGAGTCCCAGCCCGTCGGCCAGGTCGATCGACACCGAATTCGGGCCAACCGGTGCGATTCTCGCGCGCACCGACGATGCGCCTGCGGCGTGAAGGGCGACCTGCTGCCAGGAGAACGGCAGTGCGAGTTCGTGATCCCCGACCGCCAGGGCGATGGCGTGCATCGAGGCGTCCAGCAGCACCGGATGCACGCCGAAATCGCCGGACTGGACGTCCTGCGGAATGCTGACCTCGGCGAACACCTCGTCGCCCCGGCGCCACATCGCGGTGAGTCCGCGGAAGGCCGGGCCGTACTCGTAGCCGCGGGCGGCCAGGACCTCGTAGGCATCGCTGACGTCGGTCGCGACCGCGCCAGCGGGGGGCCACGCGGATAGGTCGGCCGGGGGCGCACCAGCACCAGACCCGACGATCGCCTCGGCGTGCAGCACCCAGGTTGCTTCGGGGTCGTCGGGGTGGGAGAAGATCGACACCGTCCGGGATCCGGACTCCTCGGCTGCTCCGACCAAGACCCGGATCTGGACTCCTGACTGCGCCACCACCAGCGGCGCCTGCAGGGTGAGTTCTTCGACGACCGGGCACCCGACCTCGTCGCCGGCGCGAATGGCCAGCTCGACGAATCCCGCACCGGGGAAGAGGATTACGCCGCCAACGGCGTGATCGGCCAACCACGGCTGGGTCGACACCGCCAGCCGTCCGGTCAGCACGACCTGTCCCGTCTCGGGCACCTCGATGACGGCGCCGAGCAACGCGTGTGCCGCACCGTTGAGTCCGAAGCCCGAGGCATCCGAGGTGCCGGTACCGCCGCCGGACAACCAGAAGCGGCGACGATCGAAGGCGTAGGTGGGCACCTCGACCAGGCGGCCGCCCTCGCACGTCGCGCGCCAGTCCACCCCGATGCCGGACGTGAAGGCCTGCGCCGTGGAGGTCAGGAAGCGGTCCCAGCCGCCCTCGTCACGGCCGAGCGTCGGGACGACGACGGGCTCGGTGGCGGCGTCGGTGCAGTCGCGGACGGTATCCTCGATGCCTGCGATGAGCGCCGGGTGCGGGCTGGCCTCGACGAAGGCTCGGTAGCCGTGGCGGCACGCGGCCCGCACGGCTTGATCGAAGTTCACCGTCTGCCGGATGTTGCGGTACCAGTAGTCGGCGTCGAGGGTGGCGGTGTCGACGAGATCGCCTGTGACGGTGGAGAAGAACGCCGTACGGGTCGACTGCGGCTCCAGGCCTGCGAGGGCCTCCTGCAGCCGGCCGTAGATCGCCTCGACCTGAGCCGAGTGCGATGCGTAGTCGACGTCGATGCGGCGGGCCCTGATCTCCAGTGCCTCGCACTGCGCGATGAGCTGCTCGAGGGCCGCCGTCTCACCGGACACGACGACGGCGGAGCGGCCGTTGACGACCGCGACGTCGGCTTGATCGCTACGAATGTCCAAGCCCGCCAACAGTTCCCGAGCGCGCTCGACGCTGCATGCCAGCGACACCATGCCCGCGGAACCGGACAGCTCGACCAGCAGCTTGCTGCGCAGCGCGACCACCCGTGCGGCGTCGCGAAGGGACAGGGCTCCCGCGACGTGGGCGGCGGCGATCTCGCCCTGAGAGTGACCGATGACCGCGTCGGGCGTGACGCCGACCGAACGCCACAGCTCCGCCAACGAGACCATCACGGCGAACAGTGCCGGCTGCACCACGTCGACGCGATCCAGGCTCGACCCGTCCCGCAGCACGTCCAGCAACGACCAATCCACGAACTCCGCCAGCGCCTCGGAGCACGCCGTCAGCTTGTCGGCGAAAACCGTTGAACTGGACATCAATTCGATGCCCATGCCGAGCCACTGGCTGCCCTGGCCAGGGAAGACGAAGGCCACCTTGCCGACGGGCGTGGTGGTGCCCCGGATCACCTGGGTGATGTCGGCGTCGGACGCGACGTCCGACAGGCCGGCGAGGAGTTGATCACGGTCGGTGCCGAGCACGACGGCGCGGTGCTCGAACGACGTCCGCCCCGCCAGCGTCCAGGCGACGTCGAGGTCGTCGAGGTCGCCGTGGGTGGCGAGGTGCTCGGACAGGCGAGCGGCCTGCCCGCGCAGCGCTGCGGGGGACTTGGCGGAGAGCACCCACGGCAGCACCGCTGCCCGCGGCGGGGCGGGCGCCACGGCGTCCGACGCCGTCGGCGGGGCCGACTCGACGATCACGTGGGCGTTGGTGCCGCTGATGCCGAACGACGAGATGCCTGCGCGGCGGGGAGTGCTGCCGGCGGGCCACGGCTGCGGTTCGGTCAGCAGTGAGACTGCACCGGCTGTCCAGTCCACGTGCGGGCTTGGCGCGTCGACGTGCAGCGTCGCGGGCAGCGTTTCGTGCTGCATCGACATGATCATCTTGATGACGCCAGCCACGCCGGCGGCGGCCTGGGTGTGACCCATGTTGGACTTGACCGAGCCGAGCCACAGCGGCTGCGTCCGGTCCTGCCCGTAGGTTCCCAGGAGTGCCTGGGCCTCGATGGGGTCACCGAGCGGGGTGCCGGTGCCGTGGCCCTCGACGACGTCGACCTGCGCGGTCGACAGGCCCGCATTGGCCAACGCCGCGCGCACCACGCGCTGCTGCGATGGGCCGTTGGGCGCCGTCAAACCGTTCGACGCACCGTCCTGGTTGACCGCGGATCCCCGCACGACGGCGAGCACCGGGTGACCGAGCCGCTGCGCGTCGGAGAGCCGCTCGACGACGAGCACGCCGCCACCCTCGGCCCAGCCGACGCCGTCTGCCGCACCGGCGTATGGCTTGCAGCGACCATCGGCGGCCAGTCCGCGGTGGCGGCTGAACTCGACGAAGATCGTCGGGGTGGCGTTGACGGTGACGCCGCCCGCCAACGCCATGTCGCACTCACCGAGGCGCAGCGCCTGTACCGCCATGTGCAGGGCGACCAGTGACGACGAGCACGCCGTGTCGATCGACACGGCGGGGCCCTCCAGGCCGAGCACGTAGGCCACCCGGCCGGAGGTGACGCTCGAGGTCATGCCGGTCAGCCGGTAGCCCTCGATGCTGTCATTGGACATGCCGTAGCCGCCGGCGATGACGCCCGCGAACACGCCCGTGGCGCTGCCTCGCAGGGACGTCGGGTCGACGCCTGCGCGTTCCAGCGCCTCCCACGACAGCTCGAGGAGCATGCGTTGCTGGGGATCCATGGCCAGAGCCTCGCTCGGCGCGATGCCGAAGAAGCCCGCATCGAAGTCGGCGACGTCGTCGACGAAGCTGCCGGCGCGTGCGTAGGACTTGCCGGGCGCATCGGGGTCGGGGTCGTACAGGTTGGCGACGTCCCAGCCGCGGTCATCGGGCAGCTCGGTGGCCACATCGCGACCCGCGGCCACCATGTCCCACAGGTCGTCGGGAGAGTTCACGCCTCCCGGGAATCGACACGACATGCCCACGACGGCGATCGGTTCGCCAGAGCGCTCGAGAAGGGCCCGGTTCTGAGTCTTCAACCGGTCGTTCTGCGCTAGCGCCCGGCGGAGCGCCTCGGTGGCATTGGCGAGTTGATCGGCCATACGGTGTGAAACCCCTGTCTGGACCGCTGCGCGTGCAGCGACCCACAAGTATTCGGTACAACGTGTTCGTTGGATGAGCCTAGAAGGCTCTGGCGCCCCCTCGCGACACGGGACGAACGGTGTCAGACCATTGTGTTCCCTCCGATGGCGCCGGCTAACACACACCTGCATACACTCGGGCATTCACCAGGCGAGACGACGGAGTGGAGCGATGGCATTCGGCGCAGGTAGCCGACACGTTCACCCGGCACACCGTCATACCGCGGTGGTCTTGGACGCCGGTCTGAGCGACGCCGCACGGTCGGTCGTGGGGGGCAAGGGCCGGGCGGTCGCCGCGATGGCGGCCCTTGGTCTGCCCGTCCCGCCCGCGTTCTGCGTGGCCTCCGAATGGTGCGACGAGTGCGGAGCGGACCCCGCCGCACTGGTCGAGGGAATGTGGCAGGACGTGCTTGGCGGGCTGAAGTTGCTGGAGGAGCGGACGGGTCGGACGTTCGGGGCGGGCCCGCTGCCGCTGCTGCTCTCGGTCCGCAGCAGCGGGGAGACGTCCATGCCAGGCATGCTCGAGACCGTCCTGAACGTGGGCATCGACGATGCCGTCGTCGAGGCCCTTGGACACCAATATTCGATCCCGTTCGCCGACGACACCCGCGAGCGGTTTCGCCGCGGGTATCGACGTGCGGTGCCCGACGGGGCGCCCGCGCCCGACGAACCGCTGGCCCAACTGCGCGGCGCCATCGAAGCGGTCGCGTCCTCCTGGTCATCGGACCGGGCGGCCGCCTATCGCGCGCACCGGGGCCTAAACCGCGGTGGTATCGCAATCCTGTTGCAGGCCATGGTGTTCGGCAATCTCGACACGCGATCGGGCACCGGGGTGCTCTTCACCCGCGACCCGGCGTCCGGTGCCTCCGACCCGTACGGCGAGTGGCTGCCCGCCGCCCAGGGGGACGACGTCGTGTCGGGAACCAGCGACTGCGAGCCGCTGGTCGCGCTGCGAGATCGGCTTCCGGACGCCTATGTCGAGTTGATCGACGCGGGCGTTCGCCTCGAGCGTCTCGGCGCCGACGTGCAGGACGTCGAGTTCACCGTGGAGGCAGGCCGGTTGTGGCTGCTGCAGTCGCGGGTGGCGCAGCGCTCGCCACAAGCGGCGTTGCGGCTGGCGCTGGCGTTCCGCGACGAGGGCCTCATCGACGACGTCGGCGTGCTCGATCGGGTCAGCCCAGAGCAGCTCGCATCGGTGCTCGCGGTCCGATCGGCACCGTCCGGCCCGCCGCTGGCCACCGGAGCGGCCGCCTGCCCCGGAATCGCCTCGGGGCTGGCGTGCACGACCAGCGACGACGCCATCGCCGCGGCCGACGAGGGGCGCGACGTCATCCTGGAGCGTCCGACGACGAGCCCCGACGACGTCGCGGGAATCATGGCGGCCAAGGGCGTCGTCAC
>NZ_JAVRQA010000359.1:0-15557 GCF_032161845.1 Mycobacterium sp. | reverse complement strand
CAACTCGGACAGAAGGACTCGAAATGAACACCATCACCCGCAGCCTCATCACCGCCACCATGATCGGCGGCGCCGCCCTCGGCCTGGCCGGAGTCGCCAGCGCCTCCACCAACACCGAACCCACCGGACCCGGCTACTCCTACAGCCCTGGCACCTATGCCAAGCCCGCCCCCACCGTGCTGCCCGGCTGGTACCACAACCATGGCCCCGCCTACATCGCCCACCTCAACGGCGAGTAGCCCGGCCCGCAACACCCCAGAACCCACCAGGCCCTCCCCGAACCAATCCCCGGGGGAGGGCCTGGTGTACGTGTTCAGCCGCCCGTCGGCGTGGTCCACACCTTGTCGATGCCGATGCGCACGCGAGTGCTGTAGTCCGCCATCGAATCGGTCAAGCCGAACTTGTCGGCCGTCGCGCCGTACTTGGCCCAGTACGGTCCGTCATCGCGGCAGTCGACGCCCTCGGCATCGATGGTCGCCTCTCCGCCGACGACGATGATCCCGCCACCGTTGCCGTCGGAATCCAGGTTGAGGCTGACCTGGGGATGGCGCTTGACGTGGGCGACCTTCGCCGCGCTCGGGTGCGAGTAGACGAACAACGCGGCGCCGTCGAAGAAGAACCAGATCAGTTTCGGCACCGGCTGGCCGGATTTGGCGACCGTGGTGAGCCAGCCGTACTGGCCCTGGGTCAGGCGGTCGGTAACTTCGGTTGTCAGCTCAGCGCTCATGAACGCGAATGTAGTCTCCGCATATGACCTCCGAGACCCTCGACCTGACACTCGACGAGCTGCTGACGACCACGCGCTCGGTGCGCAAACGTCTCGACCTCGAGAAGCCGGTGCCGCGTGACGTGGTGATGGAATGCCTCGAACTGGCGTTGCAGGCGCCGACCGGTTCCAACGCCCAGGGGTGGCAGTTCGTCTTCGTCGACGACGACGAGAAGAAGAAGGCGATCGCCGACATTTACCGGACCGCGGCGACACCGTATTTGGACCTGCCGAAGCCGACGTTCGGCGACAGCCGCGACGAGCGGACACCGTTGGTCGTCGACTCCGCGAAGTACCTCAACGACCACCTGCACGAGGTTCCCCTCATGCTGATCCCGTGCCTCGAGGGCCGTCCGGACGGCGCGCCCGCCGGAATGAGCGCGTCGTACTGGGGATCGCTGCTGCCCGCCGCGTGGAGTTTCATGCTCGCGCTGCGCTCGCGTGGACTCGGCTCGGCATGGACGACGCTGCACCTCCTCGGCGACGGCGAGAAGCAGGCCGCCGAGATCCTTGGCATCCCCTTCGACAAGTACGCCCAGGGCGGGCTGTTCCCGATCGCCTACACCAAGGGCACCGACTTCAAGAAGGCCAAGCGGCTGCCCGCCGAGCAGCTCAGCCACTGGAACACCTGGTGAGCTGATCCAGCCGGGACGCGATGCCCAGAAGAGCCTCGTCGCGCCCCTCCGGTGCGGAGATCAACAGCCCACCGCCGCCCGCAGGCAGTGTCACGCCACACGATCCCAAATAGCTCAACACCATCGTCGTTCGCAGCGAGCTGGCGTTGGCGGCGTCGTACGACGCCTCGGACGTGAGCAGGTCCGCAATGCGCGGCGGTTCGTGGCGCACCGTTGGACATAGCAGGACCGCGTCGGTCAACTCGTCCCGAAACCTGTGCCGCAGCGAACGCATCGCATCACGCAGGGGGGCGACCGAGTCGTGCGCATTCGCGTTTCGAGCGAGTCGTCGTCGGGTAGCGGGTTCGATTCTCGTCGGCGTCGACAGGAGGTGTCCGTAGGTCGCGTAGGCGTCCGCCCCGACGATCGTGCCGTGCGTGTCGATGAGGTGCTGGGCACCTTGCAGAGACTCGAGGTGTGCGGTGGTGACGGCGACTCCTGCGGCCCGTAGTGCATCGACCGCGACGGCGAACGATGCCCGAACCCCCGGTGTGCAGTCGTCGACCCATTCGCCGGCCGGGACGACCACGCGCAGAGTGCGCGGCGCCTTCGCCCGTTCGGGCTTGCCAAGCAGCAGGTGGTCGAGCACCGAAATCCCCTCGACTGTGCGGGCCATCAGACCGACGCCGTCAAGAGTTGGCGACAGGGCCCGAAAGTCGTTGGTGCCATATCGATGATGGCTCGCCCGGTAGCCGACGCAACCGCAGAAGGCGGCGGGCACTCGGACCGAACCCGAGGTGTCGGTGCCGACGGCAAAAGGAGCGATGCCGGTCGCGACCGCGACGGCCGCCCCCGACGATGAGCCGCCCGGCACCAGCGCCGGATTCACTGGATTCACCGGCGTGCCGAACTGCCGGTTGATCCCGAGCCCCGAGAAGGCGAACTCGCTGAGATTGGTCTTGCCGATCGTCACCATGCCGAGCGCTGTAGCGCGGCGCACGAGTTCGGCGTCCGCCTGCGCAGGCCGACGGCCCTCGAGCGAGGCTGATCCACAGGTGGTGACCGTCTCCGCGACGTCGAACAGGTCCTTCCAGACGATGGGCACGCCGTCGAGGGCGCTGCGCAGTGCGCCCGAGTGTCGCCGCCGATCGCTGAGGTCGGCTTCGAGGCGGGCTCTCGTCGAGGTGACGGTGATCATCGTCGAGATGGTGTCGGGATCCTCGGTTCTGGCGAGGGCGCGCTCGCACACCTCGCGCGCGGTGTGAGACGTGGTCATCGCTTCGACGATACGAGGTAACTCGGCGAGGGGTGCATGGAGAAACGTCCACCGAAGCGTCGAAGCAGTGCATCAATCGCCATGGCCGACGGACGATTCTCGACGTTGACTGGGTACATGGAGCAGATCGACGACATCACGCGGTGGGTGATCCCGGCCCGCGAAGGACGTTCAGTCCGAATGCACCGCGGCGCGACGTTTCGCCTGATCGATCTCGATGGGGGACAGGTCGGCGACCTGTTCGCATTCTCGGCCACCGATTCGCTCGAGTATCTGTCCGCCTCGCACACCCGCACCTCCACCGGCAGGCTCTTTCCACACGCCGGCGAGCACTTCGTGACGAATCGGCGGAGGCCGATTCTGGGTCTCGTCTCCGACACGTCGCCGGGTGTCCACGACATGCTGATCGCCGCGTGCGACGATGCGCGCTACTCGATGCTCGGGGTCGCCGAGCACGCCTCGTGCGCCGACAACCTGCATAGGGCGCTGGGCCTGCTCGACCTCGCCGTCGTGCACGTCCCGCAGCCGGTCAACGTCTTCATGAACGTGCCCGCCGCCGCCGATGGCGATCTGCGCTGGCTCCCCGCGCCGAGCAGGCCGGGCGACGCGGTCACCTTCGAGGCGGCCATGGATTGCGTCGTCGTGGTGTCGGCATGCCCGATGGATCTCAACTCCATCAACGGTGAACGTCCGACTTCGCTTGCGCTCGAGCTACTTACTCCCAATCGCCCTGTCTATGAGGAGGTTTGATCATGCAGAACACACACCCGGCCCTGAGCCCGCAACGGATCGGCGCCGTCGAGCTGAGAAACCGATTGGCCGTCGCGCCGATGACCCGCGTGTCGGCCGCGCCGGACGGCGCCGCAACCTCGGAGATGGCCGACTACTACGCGACTTTCGCGCGGGGCGGCTTCGGCATTGTCATCACCGAGGGCACCTACACCGACACCACGCACAGCCAGGGATATCTGAACCAACCCGGCTTGGCGACGGAGGCGCACGTCCAGGCGTGGCGGCCGGTGGTCGACGCGGTCCACGCCGAGGGAACGCCGTTCATCGCACAGCTCATGCACGCGGGTGCCCTATCCCAGGGGAATTCGTACGGTGTAGGAACCATCGCACCGTCGGCGATCGCGCCGCGCGGAAAGCCGCTCGGCGAGTATGGCGGTCCCGATGGTTGGCCGACGCCCCGCGCCATTACCGACGTCGACATCGAGGACGTCGTCGACGGTTTCGCGAATGCCGCGGTACGCGCACGTGCCGCCGGCTTCGACGGTGTGGAGGTGCACGCCGCCAACGGGTACCTGTTGGATCAGTTCCTCACCGGCTACACCAACGAGCGCGACGATGCGTATGGCGGCAGCGTGGCGCATCGCATCCGGCTCACCGCCAGGGTCCTCGCCGTGATCCGGGAGCGCGTGGGAAGCGACATGCTCATCGGGGTGCGGTTGTCTCAGACCAAGGTCAACGACTTCACCCATCGGTGGCCGGGTGGTGCCGGGGATGCCGAAGTCATCTTCGGCGCGGTGGCCGACGCCGGCCTCGACTACCTGCACATCGCCAGCGAGGGAAGGGACTTCATCGACACTGCACGGCTGGCGGACGGCCGGACGATCACCGCGCTGGCCCGCGACGTCACTCGGCTGCCGGTGATGGCCAACGGCGGGATGCACGACCTGCGTCAGGCGGCCGAAGTACTCGACGGTGGCCACGCGGACCTGCTGTCCGTCGCCCGCGGCGCGCTGGCCAATCCCGACCTACCGGCCCGACTGGCCACGGGCACCGAGATGAATCGCTTCGATCATGGGATGCTCGCACCCATGGCCACCATCGCCAACGCCAGGGAATGGCGTAGCGGCCAACATGTTGGCTGATCAAAGGAGGGGAGCACGCCGATGACGGCACCATGGCATGGCGGTGCCGCGGCCGTTGCGACCCTGACGTTCGACGTGGACGCCGAGACACCCATCCTGGCCCAGGGACGTCACTACGCCGACCACATGATGACGATGTCGCACCAGTCGTATGGGCCTGACGTCGGGGTGCCGCGAATCCTGGACATGCTGGACGAATTGGACGTGCCTGCAACGTTCTTCGTCCCGGGCTGGGTCGCGGAGCACCGGGTGGGGTTGGCGGCGTCGATCGTCGAGCGCGGGCACGAGGTGGCCCACCATTCGTACAGCCACCGCTCGCCGGTGACGTTGACGGCTGCCGAGGAACGTACGGACTTCGAGCGGGCGCTGGAGGTGTTCGCCAGGCAGGGCATAGAGATCAGCGGGCACCGTGCCGCGCTGTGGGGCGCGAGTTGGCAGACGCCGAGCCTGATCGCCGAGCACGGCCTGGCCTACGACTCGTCGTTGATGGGCGATGACCGCCCCTACCGCATCGTCACCGACTCGGCTCCGATCGTGGAGCTGCCGGTGCACTGGTCGCTCGACGATTGGGAGCAATACGCGTACCTCCCCGACCCGCACATCGGTTCGGTGATCGAGTCACCGGCGAAGGTGGCGGAGATGTGGCGGGCCGAACTCGACGGCATGCGGCACTACCGTTGTCTGTTCAATCTCTGTGTGCACCCGTTTCTTTCGGGTCGACCCAGCCGGATTCTCGCGCTTCGCGGGTTCATCGAGCATGCGCTCGGGCTCGGCGACGTCCGGTTCGCCCGATGCCGCGACGTGGCCGACGCGGTATCCGCGGACGCCTCGATCGAGCCGCGGACACCGGTCCCACCGCCCGCGCCGTCGGACGTATATCCCGAGTAACGGTCAACTCAGCGCATCGGCCTCGACCGCCAGGAACAGATCGACGCGGTCCTCAAGGCGGGTCACGTCGCGCCCGGTCAGCTCACCGATGCGAGCGACGCGGTTGCGCAGCGTGTTGACGTGGACGTACATGGCGGCCGCTGTGATCGCCCAGTGTCCGTCGTTGCCAAGGAACGTGCGCAGGGTCCGTTCGAGTTCGGTGCCGTTCTGCTCGTCGTGTGCCCGCAACGGGCCGAGAATGTCATCGGCGAAGCGCCGCAACACAGTCCGGTCGTGTAGTCCGAGCAGCATTCGATGGGTGCCGACGTCGGCGGAGGTGCCGACCCGGGAGCCGCTGCCGCGCCGGCGCAGGACGTGGCATACGTCTCGGGAGCCGACCAGTGGTTCCCGGAGACCGGTCGAGTCGACGGCGAGCACTCCAATGCCAATGACCGTGCGGTGGTCCGGGAAGCGGCCCGTCAGGGTCTGAACGAGGTCGTCGGCAAGTGTGACAACGGCCTCGCCGGGGTTGCGCCACGGGAACACCGCGACGGTGTCCAGACTTCCGGGGACGACGACGGCTGGAATGCCCCGCCGACCGAAGAAGCCTTCGATCTCGTCGGTGGAGCCCGCGGGCCGCACCGGGCCGTCGCCCACCACGATGGTGATGACCGCGAGCTGCGCCGACGGGTCGATGCCGAAGGCACGGAGGCGGTTCCGAAGGTCGTTCGCCCGGGGCGCCCCGGACAGGATCATCTCCAGCAGCTCACTGGAGAAGCGCGACTCGATCGCCTGCAGCGCTTGCTGTTTGGTCACCTCGAGGCTGAGGAACCGAGCGGCCTGGTCGATGGCGTCCTGCTCCTCCTTGGTGAGGTCGGCTAGAGGCCGCAGGCAGAAGAGCCCGGCATCGACGTCGCCCATCGCGCCTTCGACCAGAAACAGCGCCGCCCGTCCAGCGTCCGGCACGTCCACCTCCAGCGGCGGGGGTCTACCGCCCAGCGCCTCGGCCGCCGCGCGATCGAACTCGGGGTGCGCGTCCGTCCCGGCCAGTCTCCTGCCCATGCGGTCGATGACCACCAGCGGCAGATCGTGGTCGCGGCGCAGCACGTCGAGTACGCCTTCGACACCGCCACCCCGTGAGATCGACGTTGCGAGAGCGTTTCCGCGGCGCACCAAGCCGGTCAGCGCATCCTGTCGGGCCGCTCCCTGAAGGCGAGCGGCCGCTTCGGTGATGGCCGTGAACGGCACGGAGATCGAGACGGCCGCCAGTGGAAGGTCGGCAACGGTGCATGCGTCGATCAGGCCGTCGGGCGCCACCGGGGTCTTGTCGGTCAGCCCGAAGATCAACCCGGAGGCGCGGGCCCGCCGCAGCGCGGCGACGAATTCCGCGGCGGAGACGGCCTCGCACCACAATCCGTTGGTGAGCACCAGTTCGGTGGCGCGGATGTAGGGCGAGGGATCCGGTAACTCGGTGTTGTGCAGCCACAAGACCTCGCGCGCAAGCGATTCCGCTGGGCCATGAACCAGGAGCTCGAGTTCGAGAGCGGGGTCGTCGACGAGAGCGCCGAGAGTAAGCATGTGTCACTACATCCAATCGAAGACGTTGATGATGGATGTTTATACACTCACCCCCTTGGTCCTGCGGTGTTTCGATGAGCTCACCCCCCAGTGAGGAGCTTGCGCCATGGCGACCAGTCCGCTTGACACACCGACGACGACCGGTGAGGTCGCAGAAGCCGCCGTGCGTTTCGACGCCCACGGCATCGAACCCATCCCCGATGACAGCCGGGACTGCTCACCGTGGGAGCTGTTCTGGATCTGGTCGGGCGCCAACATCGCACCGATCAACTGGGTCCTCGGCGCGTTGGGAATCACGTTGGGGCTCAGTCTCGTCGAGACGCTCGTCGTCGTCGTGTTCGGAAACCTCATCGGCTGCGCCGTCTTTGGTGTCTTCAACGTCATCGGACACCGCACTGCGGTCAACCAGATGGTGCTCGGCCGCGCTCCGTTCGGCATGTCCGGCGCCGTCGTCCCCGGGTTGATGCAGTTCCTGCTGACGATGGGCTGGGTCGGCGTCAACACCTGGGTGGTGCTCGACCTGGCCCTGGCGATGCTGGCCGAGCTTGGCGTGACGGGCGGGGTGTGGCTCGAAGTCGTCGTCGCCGCCGCGATCATGGCGGCACAGCTGGCGCTGGCGTTGTACGGGTTCTATGCGATCCGCAGTTTCGAGAAGTTCACCGTCCCCGCCACCGTCGTGGTGATGGCGGTGATGACCGTGGTCGCGATCGCGACGACCGACGTCAACTGGACACTGACGGGCGCCGCGATGAAGCCGGGCGACAAGTTCACCGCCGTGACCCAGCTGCTGACCGCCATCGGCATCGGATGGGGTCTGACCTGGATTCCCTACGCCTCGGACTACAGCCGCTTCGTCAGGGTCACGGCGTCGTCGCGGGCGGTGTTCTGGTCATCGTCGCTTGGCATGTACGTCCCGACGGTGTGGTTGGCCGCGCTGGGCGCATGCCTTGCGAGCGCGGGCAGCGGCAGCGATCCGTCGACCCTGGTGGTGAGCACGTTCGGGGTGATGGCCGTCCCGGTGTTGCTGTTGCTGGTCCACGGGCCGATCGCGACGAACATCCTCAATCTGTATTCCTGCTCATTGGCTGCGCTGTCGATCGGGGTTCGAGCCGCACGGTGGAAGGTCACTCTGGTCTCCGGGCTAGCGGCAGCGGGTGTATTGGCGGTGTTCGTGAACGCGGACAGCTTCGCGCACGCCTTCGACCAGTGGATGGTGTCGATCCTGGTGTGGATCAGTCCGTGGGCGGCGATCATGCTGGTCGACTACTTCGTGATCCGGCGTGGCGCGCTCGACGTCGCCACCTTGTACGAACCGCGGGACTATTCACGTCGTGACGGTTACGGCGTCAGCGGCCTGGTCAGTCTGGCGGCCGGCGTCGTCGCAGGCTGGGCGTGGCAGTACGGGCTGGTGCCGGCGATGCAGGGACCGGTGGCCACCGCACTGGGCAACACCGACTTCTCGTGGCTGTCGGGCAGTGTGGTCGCGGGCGGGCTCTACTACGTGCTGGCACGCAAGGCGGTCACGGCATGACCGAGTTGACCTCGTTGCCTGCGGTGATCAGTGCGACCGAGTTGTCCAACGGGTTCCTCGGCAAGCTGATCGAGGTTTGCTTCGTCACCGCCGATTACCGACGCACGATGGAGGGGCTGGTGCGACTCGGCATCGGGCCATGGCGCGTCTACACCTTCGACTCGGCCACCGTGACCGAGCGCACCTACCGCGGAGCGGCCGCGGACTACGGGATCAAGGTCTGCTTCGCAGACGTGGGCGACCTCGCGGTGGAGATCATGCAGCCACTCTTCGGGCCGTCGATCTTCCAGGAGTTCCTCGACGCACACGGCGAAGGCATTCAGCACATCGCCTTCGACTGCGAGGAGAAGCCATGGGAGGAACGCCTCGAAGACTTCGAGCGGAGAGGTTTCCCGCTAGTGCAATCCGGTCGCTTCATGGACGCAAACGCCTTCGCGTTCTTCGGCACCGAGGCCGCGACCGGAACGACCTTCGAGACCTATTCGATCCCGCCCGGATTCGTATGGCCGGAACCGCAGGAGTGGTATCCGGCGCCCCCGCCGGGAGGCCAGGCGCCGCCGGTCCGCGAACAAAGGCAATGAGCATCGCAGCGGTAGCCGCTCAGACTGCGCCGGAAAACCCCTGCTGGCGCCACGCCTCGTAGACCGCCACCGCCGCGGCGTTCGACAGATTGAGGGAGCGCCGGCCGGCCAGCATGGGGATCCGCACCTCCTTGGTGACGTGCGGGTCCGCCAATGTCTGCGCATCGAGACCGGTCGGTTCCGGACCGAAGAGCAGCACGTCGCCGGGAGAGAAGGCGACGTCACCGAAGAACGATTCCGCGTGAGCGGTGAACGCGAAGACCCTGGCGGGCATCACCGCGGTCCACGCGGCCTGCAGATCGGTGTGCACAGTCACCGAGGCCAGATCGTGGTAGTCCAATCCAGCACGACGCAATTTCGGCTCCGAGAGATCGAATCCCAGCGGTTCGACGAGATGCAATTCGCACCCGGTAGCTGCGACCATCCTGATCGCATTGCCGGTGTTGGGCGCGATCTTCGGTGCGTTGAACATGACCCGGAACATTCGATGATGATCTCAGTAGTGCAACGACATTTGCTCGCATAGCACACGAGTACGCAACGGCACGGTCACGAACTCTGTCTGTTCAGTAAGAATTGTGGAAACGCTCGCACAACGCTGTCATACTCGACAAATTGCCGGGCCGACTGGATCTTCCGGTGCCTGCCGATACGTGGGCGTACAGCTGCAGGAAGCCTTATGAACGACGCGCGATCATGAAATGCCAACCAGCGACCGGTTGTCCGGCCGGGGCGCGATGACGGCGTTCGCAGAGCCGCCGCAAGTCGTTGCGCCGCCTGAATTCTCGAGTATTTCGCCACGGCGGGCCAAGCGACCGTCGCGTTGGTCGATGAGCAATTGGCCCGTTCGCTGGAAAGTCTTCGCGATCGTTTTGGTGCCGTTGCTATTGGCCGGTGCGTTTGGTGGCTTGCGCATCTACTCGGGGTGGACGGAAGCAGGCAATCTCCGGCTGGCGGCCGACCGTGCCGAGATGGTGCCCGCGATCGAGGAGTACATGGCGGCGCTGGATGACGCCATGTTGGCGAACTCCACCGGCGGCGACGCGCAGGCCTCCTTGAGTGCGTTCGACGCCAGCAAGCAGAAGCTGCAGCGACAGCTAGCCGGAACCGACGTCGTTGCCGACGTGCGGACGGGCGTGACCGGCCTGCTCGATGGCGGCCAGGCGCTGCTCGACCAGGTCACGGCCAACGGCATCGACCTGCGGGGCCGCATCACCGCCTACGCGCCGATCCTGCTGAGCGCCGAGGACGTCGTCAACGGGTCGGTCCGCGTCGATGACGAGAAGATCCGTGCGGAGACGCTCGGTCTCAGCCGGGCGATCGGTGCCCGCGGTCAGATGATGATGCAGCAGTTGCTGGTGAACCTTGGCGGTGACCTCCCAGAGCCGGAGCTGCGCACGTCGATGATCACGTTGGCAGGTACCGAGCCGTCGACGCTGTTCGGCATGGCTCAGGTTCTCGGCGTCGGTTCGCCGGACGCGGCCAAGCTGCAAGGCGAGATGGTCAAGCGGATGGCCATGATGTCGGACCCGGCCGTTCCGCTGGTCGGCAACCCCGATCTGAGCCAGTCGCTGCAGGCGACGAACGAGGTTGCCGCGAAGATCATCACGTCCGCGACGACATCCGTCACCTCCGCGGTAGAGGATCAGGCCAGCGCCAAGCGTCAGGAGGCGATCCGCGACTCGGCGATCGTCGGCGTCGCGATCCTGTTGGCGATCGTCATCGTGCTGCTGGTGGCCAGGACCCTGGTGCGGCCGCTGCGCAAGCTGCGCGACGGCGCCCTCAAGGTGGCTCACGAGGACCTCGCGCGCGAACTTGAGCGGGTGCGGACGGGTGGCCCGGTGGGGCCGGTCGAGCCGCTTCCGGTGAACACCACCGAGGAGGTCGGGCAGGTCGCCCACGCCGTCGACGAACTGCACGAACAGGCGGTGTTCCTGGCCGGCGAGCAGGCCCGCCTGCAGCTGCAGGTCGGCGACATGTTCGAGACGTTGTCGCGCCGCAGCCGGTCTCTCGTCGACCAGCAATTGGGGCTCATCGACAGTCTCGAACGCAACGAAGAAGATCCCGAACGACTGGACAGCCTCTTCAAGCTCGATCACCTGGCCGCGCGCATGCGACGCAACGGTGCCAACCTGCTGGTGCTGGCCGGCTCCAGGGTGCCGCGCGCGCAGGCCGACCCGGTCCCGGTCGCCACTCTCATCAACGCCGCTGCCTCCGAGGTCGAGGACTACACCAGGGTCGTCACCGCGACCGTTCCGGAGAGCGAGATCGTCGGAATCGTCGGTGGCGACCTCGTCCACCTTCTGGCCGAGCTGCTGGACAACGCGCTGCGGTACTCGCCACCGACGTCCGAGGTGCGCGTGTCCGCGGTGCACACCGGCAACGGCGGGCTCGTCATCGAGGTCACCGACAACGGCCTCGGCATGACCGATGCCGATCTGCGGGTCTCCAACACCCGCCTGCAGTCCGGCGGCGAGGTCAACCCATACACCGCCCGTCACATGGGCTTGTTCGTGGTCGGCAGGCTGGCGGCCCAGCACGGTCTGGTCGTACGTCTTCGCAACACCGTTGTCGCCGAACCGAATTCGGGTACCACCGCCGGCGTGTTCATCCCCGCCGAGTTGCTGCTGCACGGCCCCGGTGGGGCAGAGCTCGGCGAACCCGAGTACCGCGTGCCCGCCGACTACGGCGTCACACCCGCCGAGCCGCACCTCGCCGTCGTGCCGACCTATGTCACCGACGACGATGATGACGACTATCAGGACTACCAGGAATACGCCGCCGACGTGGTGGCCGAGCCGGAATACCGCAACGGGCACACCGACATCCCCATTTCGCTTCTGCCGCAACGCAACCCAGGTGCCAGCGGCATCTCGGACATCCCGTCGGCACCGATCGAGCCCGTCGAGCCCCTCGCCGAGTCCGAGGACCACTGGGCCGAGCAGGAGTGGCCGGAAGAACACTGGCCGGCCGACCCGCCGCCGGCTCCTGTCGTCGACCGCCCCGTGCCGACGGACACCTCGTCGTTCTTCGCGGCCAAGGCGACCAACGGCGTGCCCCGCTCCGGCGCGGATGAGCCCGTCGAAGCCCCGGAACCCGAGCCCGCGCCGCAGGCCTCGACCGGCGGTTCGATCTTCGACACGATGGTGTCGGAGTGGCTCATCGACGATCCCTTCAAGCTCGCCAAGAGCAGCGACCTCGACTGGCAGACCGTCTGGGATCAAGGGTGGTCCGCCGCAGGAGCGGCCGAGGAAGCTCCCGTGGAGGAGCACACCGAGGAGGGTCTTCCGATGCGTCAGCCGGGTGCGCGCCTGGTGCCAGGGGCAGCAGTCAACGGTGACGACGTCCACCACGGGCGCCATGGTGGCGCTCATCGCGGGGCGGACGAGAAGGACGACGCGACCAACTCGACGTTCGACACCGGGCCGATCGCGATCCCACGTGACCCCGAGGCGGTTCGTAGCAGCATCGGCAACCACTTCGGCGGTGTGCACGCGGGCCGTTCGCACGCCCGCGACACGAGATCGACAGACGAGGACTGATTCCAGAATGACCCGCCCGACCCAGCGCGACTCACTCGACTGGCTGGTTTCCAAATTCGCCAGCGAGGTGTCCGGTGTCTCGCACGCGATCCTGGTTTCCGCCGACGGCCTGCTGATGGCCGCCAGCGCGCACATGCCGACCGAGCGGGCGGATCAACTCGCGGCGGTGGCGTCGGGGCTGGCCAGCCTGTCGACGGGAGCCGCCCAACTCTTCGACGGCGGTTACGTGCTGCAGTCGGTCGTCGAGATGGAGAACGGCTACCTGCTGTTGATGCGGGTCGGCAACGGATCGAATCTCGCCACGCTGGCGGCCAGGTCGTGTGACATCGGCCAGATCGGTTATGAAATGGCGATTCTGGTCGAACGCGTCGGCACCGTCATCCAGTCGACGCGCCGCACGGCTCAGCATTCGTGACTGAGGATGGACCGCCCGCCGCACGACGCCTGGGAGCCCAGCGAACCGCTCAGTGAAGTGAGCCTGGTTCGGCCATACATGCTGACCGGCGGCCGCACCGAGTCCCGCGTCAGCCTCCCGTTGGAGGCGCCGATCCGCACGCTGCGGTTCGCGCCCGCGCCAAACTGGGCGGGAAGCGACGTGCGTGCCAAAATTCTTGGGCTCGGCACGGAGAGTCCCTCCGTCGCGGAGATCGCGGCTCGCCTATCGTTGCCGCTTGGTGTGGCCCGCGTGTTGATCGGCGATCTCGTGACACAGGGTTATCTTCGAGTAGACGCCACATTGGGCGAGTCGGTGAACATCGACGAGAGACGTGAACTCATAGGAAGGACGCTGCGTGGCCTACGGGCACTCTGAGGGGCGGACCACCGCCGCAACAGGGAAGCGCTCATCTGCAACGAAGATCGTCATCTCCGGTGGATTCGGCGCAGGCAAGACGACGTTCGTAGGCGCAGTGTCGGAGATCATGCCCCTGCGCACCGAGGCCATCGTGACCAATGCCTCGCAGGGAGTCGACGGCCTCGACGGCACGCCGAACAAGAACACCACCACTGTCGCGATGGACTTCGGCCGCATCACGCTGGCCGACGACTTGGTGCTCTACCTCTTCGGCACGCCGGGTCAGCGCCGGTTCTGGTTCATGTGGGACGACTTGGTCCGCGGCGCGATCGGCGCCGTCATCCTCGTCGACGTGCGCAAGCTGCAGGACAGCTTCGCCGCGGTCGACTTCTTCGAAGCGCGCCGCCTTCCGTTCCTCATCGCCGTCAATCAGTTCGACGACGGCGCGAGGTACCCGGCCGGCGCCGTCCGCAAGGCACTGGCGCTGCGTGAGGACATCCCGGTGGTCAACGTCGACGCGCGGGACCGGCATTCGGCGCGGGCGGCGCTGATCGCCGTCACCGAGTACGCGCTGATGAACCTCAGTTCGCTACCCGGTTGACGGTGAGTGGCTTCGACCAGGAGTGGGTGGACCGTGAGTTCGCCGGTGTTGACTTTCGCTCCGCCCCCAATGACGTTGATCTAAGCCGTCTGCGCACCGAGCGCGTCGTCTTCACCGAATGCGACTTCAGCGGTGTCGACCTCTCGGAGTCAGAGCATCAGGGGTCGGCCTTCCGCAACTGCACGTTCCGGCGGACGTCCCTGATGCACACCGTCTTTCGGCACTGCAGTCTCCTCGGATCGGTATTCACCGAGTGCAGGCTACGACCCGTCACGATGATCGAGGCGGATCTCACCCTGGCCGTCCTAGCGGGATGCGACCTCCGCGGCATCGACCTGACGGACTGCCGACTCCGCGAGACCAGCCTCGTCGGCACCGACCTTCGCAAGGCCGTCTTGCGCGGCGCCGACCTGCGCGGCGCCCGGACGCAAAACGCACGGCTCGACGAGGCGGATCTGCGTAGGGCTCGGGTCGATCCGACGTTCTGGACGACGGCATCGGTGCGCGGGGCGAAGATCGACGTCGACCAAGCGGTGTCGTACGCGGCGGCGCACGGCCTCGACATCCACGGCGGCTGACGGGTTATCCGTGGGCGCCGTCTTGGCCGTTGGGGGAGCCGCCGGAACCGCCGGGGGCGTTGCCGTTGGGAGCGGGGACACCGGTTCCGCCGTCGCCTCCATCGCCGCCCGTTGCGTTGCCGCTGAGCGGGCTCAGCGCATTGCCGCCAGCGCCGCCGGCGCCGCCGTTTCCTTGGACGGGGCTGCTGTTGCCGCCGGTGCCGCCGTTGCCGCCGATGGACGTGCCGTCGGCTCGCGGGTTCTTTGCGTCGCCGCCGCGGCCGCCGTCGCCCGCATTGCCTACGGTGGTGCTTGATCCGTTGCCGCCGTTGCCACCGGTGCCGCCGGTAGCAACCGTGTTGCTGAAGCCGCCGCTAAAACCACCCGCGCCGGCTGGGCCGCCGTCGCCGCCTTTGCCACCGTGGATCCCGCCGAGGCCGCCGTCGCCGCCGGAGCCGCCTGTTGCGTTGCCGTCCGCAAAGACTCCGGTCGCGAAATCGCCGGCGGCCGCGTTGGCATTGCCGCCGTTGCCGGCGTCACCGTAAGACCCGGCATTGCCACCTTTGCCGCCGTCACCGCCGATTGCGTTGCCGGCACCGCTCACGACGCTGTGGCTGCCGTCGCCGCCGTTGCCGCCGTCACCGCCGAAGTCGGTGCCGAAACCGCTGCCACCGTTGCCTCCGGCGCCTCCGTTACCGCCGGTGGCGGTGGCCGTGGTGGTTGCGCCGATCCCGCCGTTGCCGCCCTTGCCGCCATTCCCGTCCCCACCGCCGTTGCCGCCGTAACCGCCGTCACCCGCGGAGGCATCACCGGCGGTCGTCGCGGCACTGCCGCCATTCCCGCCGCTGCCGCCGTTGCCGTCGAATGAGCTGCCGCCGTAGCCACCGTTGCCGCCAGTTGCCGGCACCGCGATCGAGTTGTCGACCCGCTCGCCGCTGACGAGGCGAATCGAGCCGGCGTCGCCGCCGTTGCCGCCG
>NZ_JAVRQA010000358.1:0-16584 GCF_032161845.1 Mycobacterium sp. | reverse complement strand
GACGCCGATCTTCTTCTCGCCGGCACCCTCGAGGATGACGTCGAACTCCGACTGCTCCTCGGCGGCCTCGGCGGGAGCGGCGGCACCAGCGGCGGCTGCAACGGCAACCGGCGCGGCGGCGGTGACGTCGAAGGTCTCCTCGAAGGCCTTGACGAACTCCGAGAGCTCCAACAGGGTCAGTTCCTTGAACGCGTCGAGCAGGTCTTCAGTGCTGAGCTTGGCCATTGTGTGGTCCTTCCACTATTTCTTGATTGGGGGTTCTTGCTTGGGGTCTTGCGGGTTGGTCTATTCGGCGTCGGCCGGTGCGTCGGCCGGGGCCTCTACCTCGGCGTCCGTCGGTGCTTCTACTTCGGCGTCGGTCGATGCTTCTGCGACAGGAGCCGCGGGAGCGCCTTCGGTGGCCTCCCTCTTCTCCTGCAGCGCGAAGACGAGGCGGGCGAGCTGCGATGCCGGAGCTGCGAACAGCGCCGCGGCCTGGCTCGTCTTGGCCTTCATCGCGCCGGCCAGCTTGGCCAGCAGCACCTCGCGCGACTCGAGGTCCGCGATGCGGTTGACCTCGTCCACGGACAGCGCTTTGCCGTCCATGTAGCCGCCCTTGATGATCAGGGCCTTGTTGTCCTTGGCGAACGTCTTGATTGCCTTGGCGGCATCGACGGGCTCACCCTTGATGAACGCGATTGCGGTCGGGCCGGTGAACAGTTCGTCGAGACCCGTCACACCTGCCTCGGACGCAGCGCGCTTCACGAGGGTGTTCTTGGCGACCGAGTAGTTGGCGGACTTTCCGAGGGACTTGCGCAGATCCGCAAGGTTGGCCACGGTGAGCCCGCGATACTCGGTGACGACCGTGGCGGTCGACTCCTTGAATTGCTCGGCGATGTCGGCAACGGCGGTGGCCTTGTCAGCTTTGGCCATGCATGCCTCCTATCTAGGATTGGGTCCGTCGGTCGACCCCAACAGGGTTTGATCCCAATAGGGATTGATCCCAGAAACGACGAACGCCCCGGCGCAGAGCGGCCGGGGCGTGAAGATCCGCCAGCGCATGCCGGCGGGTGCTGCCTCGTCCTCCTGCGTGGGCCGTCCGGGCAATCCCGGAACCTTCAACCGATTTCTCGGTGACCGACGGTCTTCGGTGGAACGTGGAAAGAATACCGTGCTACCCGCCGATCAGCCAAAACGGGCCTTCCCCTCCCTGCACGTGCGGTTTGTGCGCGCAACATCCGGTGCGAACGTCAACGCGCAGAGATCGCGAGGCAGAGGAAGAGGGCCGTCAGCAGCGCCACCCGCAGCCAGTGCAGCCGGTCCCATCGGCGGGCGAGGTCGCGCGACACATCGGCATCGGTCGCCCACTTCCCGATCCGGTTGTTGATCGGAACGAGCGTGGTGACCGTCAGCAGGACGGCGGCCACCATTAGTGCGGCGGCGGCGATCACTAGACCACTTCGCGACAGCACCGCCGCGATGACGAGCGCCACCAGCGTGGCGACGTACCAGAACGGCATGACCGCTCCGAGCAGTCGGCCTCCGTCGCTGCGGAACTGACGGAACGCCGCGTCGGGCAGCTTCGCGACGATCGGATTGCTGACGGCAGCCACCCCGAACTCGACGCCGAGGAGTGGACCTGCGAGCAGTACCGCGATGACTTCGACGATTCCCGACATGAAGTCGACAATGCTGGCTACGCTGACAAGAAACAAGGTACTGACAAATTTGGCAGCACGTTGGAGGCGGCATGGCAGTCTCGAAGAAGGGCGTCAACGAGTGCCCGATCGACGCCGCACTGACGGTGATCGACGGCCGCTGGAAGGGCACCATCCTGTGGCGCCTCGTCGACGGCCCGATGCGCACCGCCGAACTACGGCGCAGCATCCCCGACATCACCGAGCGCATGCTGATCCGGCACCTTCACGATCTCGTCGACGCGGGCATCCTGGATCGGCACGACGCGCGGACGGTGCCGCCGTGCGTGCACTATTCGATCTCGGAGTACGGTATGACGCTCGCGCCCGTCCTCGAGGTCCTGTGTGGCTGGGGACGAAAGCACATGGCACGCAAGGCTTCTGACGCCTAGGACGTCGGCGTCACCAGCCAGGCCGTCGCGTCTGCGGGAAGCTTGGTCGTGGTGCCGGGCACCGATGCCAGCACCACCCTGGCGCCGGCGGGCAAGACCACAGGCGCCTGACCGGTGTTGACCCAGCACTGCGCGCTGCCGCGCCGGAACGCTGCCACCTCGGGTGCGGTCGCGATCCACTCGAGGTCGCCGGAATCCACCCAGACCGCCGACCGCGCAGCCAGCGCCTCGCGGTAGAGGTTGAGCGTCGAGTCGGGATCGCCGTCCTCGACCTCGGCGGTGCGTGCCGCCCAATGCGCCGGCTGCGGCAGCCACGTCTGCACCTCCGGAGTTGGCGAGAAACCAAAGGGCGCAACGTCACCCGACCACGGCAGCGGAACCCGGCAGCCGTCACGGCCGACGTCGGCGCACCCGGACTGCACCCAGATTGGATCCTGACGGACCTCGTCAGGCAGATCCTCGACCTCTTCGAGCCCGAGTTCCTCGCCCTGATAGACGTAGGCGGTTCCCGGCAGCGCCAACTGCATCAGCGCCGCCGCCCTGGCACGACGCAGGCCCACGTCGAGGTCGACAGGCTCCTCAGCCCAACGCGCCCGCTCCCAGTCGGTTTCAATGAGATGGTCAGGCTGCGACCGGGCGTAGCGGGTCACCGTGCGAGTGACGTCGTGGTTGGACAGCACCCAGGTCGGCGGGGCCCCGACGGTCGCCGCCGCGGCAATCGCGTCGTCGACGACCGTCCGCAGAACCTCAGCGCGCCACGGCGCCCGCAAGAAGTCGAACTGGAAGGCGGTGTGCAGCTCGTCGGGACGCAGGTACCTGGCCAATCGCTCGTTGCTCGATACCCACGCCTCTGCGATGAAGATCCGTTCCGGCGCATACCGATTCGCGACGCCACGCCAACCGCGGTAGACGTCGTGCACGCCGTCCTGATCCCAGGCGGGATGAGCGGCGGTGTGCTGGACCAGCGTGGGCGCCGCATCGTTACCGACGCCACCGTCCGGCAAGTCGTCGGCCTTCACCAGCCCGTGCGCGACGTCGATGCGGAAGCCGTCGACGCCCTTGTCGAACCAGAAGGCCAACACGTCCTCGAATTCGACGCGTACCTCCGGATTCTCCCAGTTGAGGTCGGGCTGTCCGGGAGCGAAGAGGTGCAGGTACCACTCGCCGTCCGCCACCCTGGTCCAGGCCGGCCCACCAAAGACGCTCTTCCAATCATTGGGCGGCAGTGCTCCATCGGCGCCCCGGCCGGGCCGGAAGTGATAGCGCTGCCGCGCATTCGGCTCGTCCGCCAGCGCCGCGATGAACCAGGCGTGACGGTCGGAGGTGTGGTTCGGCACGATGTCGAGCAGCACTCGGATGCCGGCCTCGTGGGCCTCGGCGATCAGTCGGTCGGCCTCGGCCAGGGTTCCGTAGGCCGGTTCGATGTCCCGGTAGTCGGAGACGTCGTAACCGGCGTCCGCCATCGGCGACGGGTACCAGGGATTGATCCAGATGGCGTCGACGCCGAGACGCGCGAGGTACGGCAGCCGGTCGCGCAGACCCGCGACGTCGCCGATGCCATCGCCGCTGCCGTCGGCGAAACTGCGGATGTAGACCTGGTAGACGACGGCGGTCTGCCACCAGGATTCGGCGGGGGCCACGGCACTCCTCGTATCGGTTGATCGCATGTCGTTGCGCACTACCCAGATGCGCCTCTTCGGGTGGAAATCGCAGTTCCGCAGAAGGTTTGGGTGGTCGGCAGCGACCGCCGCGACGACTCGGCTCAAGGACAAGCATAGGCAACCCACCCAAACCTGGGTGTGAGGTGTGCCACACTCGGGGGCACGTCGAAACGGCTGGTCGTGACACCCGGCAGCTCACTGATCGACAGACGAGGACGCATGAATCGATTTCAGTTCGCCCGTTCGCGGACACGATGGGCAATCTCGCTGGCCAGCGTGCCTCTCTTGGCCGCCACCTTGTTGACCGGCTGCGGCAACGAAGGTGGTCCCCCGACGCTGACGTGGTACATCCTGCCGGACAACGGCGGCTCGGCCGCGCGGGCCCAAGAGTGCGCGGACGCGTCGGGCGGCGCGTATCAGGTGCGCATCGAGTCGTTGCCGAGCACCGCCACCGCGCAGCGGGAGCAGATGGTGCGGCGGCTGGCGGCGGGCGACACGTCCATCGACGTCGTGAGCCTGGACGTGGTGTTCACCGCGGAGTTCTCCAACGCGGGATTCCTGCGCCCGTTCACCGCCGAGGAGACCGCACGTCTGACGGCCGGGATGCTGCCCGCGCCGGTGAAGACCGGCATGTGGGACGACAAGCTCTTCGGCGCTCCGTACAAGTCCAACGCGCAGCTCCTCTGGTACCGCAAGTCGCAGGCGGCCGCGGCAGGGGTGGATCCGACGAGCGATACCTTCACGTGGGACGAGATGCTCAAAGCCGCTGTCGGCCAAGGCAAGAAGATCTCGGTGCAGGGCCAGCGGTACGAGGGCTACATGGTGTGGATCAACGCCCTGGTGCTGTCGGGGGGCGGTCAGGTGCTGCAGGACGTCGAAGCCGGACGCAATGCGAAGCCATCCCTTTCCAGTCCCGCCGGCGAGAAGGCCGCCGAGATCGTCGGCAACCTCGCCCGATCCAGTGCCGCCCCGGTCGACCTGTCCAACGCGGCCGAAGAGCAGGCCCGGGCGACGTTCCAGTCCGAGCAGGGCATGTTCATGCTCAATTGGCCGTACGTGCTCGCGGCCGCGCGCACCGCCGCAGAGGAGGGCACGCTCGCCCAGTCCGTGGTCGACGACATCGGCTGGGCCCGCTACCCGAGGGTGTCCCCCGACCGACCGAGCGCTCCGCCACTCGGCGGAGCCAATCTGGGGATTGGCGCCTATTCGAAGCACCCCGCGCAGGCCGTTGCCCTCGTCGAGTGCATCAACGCCGAACCCAAGGCCACCAAGTACATGCTCGACGAGAGCGAGCCCTCGCCGTACGCCGCGTCCTACGACGACCCCGGCATCCGCAAGGAGTACGCGAACGCCGATCTCATCCGCGAGTCCATCGCCGACGGCGGTCCGCGTCCGCTGACCCCCTTCTACACCGACGTCGCAGGCGCGATCACCCAGACCTGGCATCCGCCGGCGTCCGTCACCAGCGAAACCCCCGAGAGGACAGATCAATTCATGGCTGACGTGCTGGCCGGAAGGCGACTGCTGTGACGACGGTCGAGAGCCCGCCCGTTCAGGAGACGGGCAAGGCGACCATCAGCGAGCGGGTTCGTGGCGAGCGGCGACTCGGCCTGTACCTGACACTGCCGTCGTACGTGGTGATGTTGTTGGTCACCGCCTACCCGCTGGGCTATGCGCTGGTGTTGTCGCTATACAACTTCCGGCTCACCGATCCGAATGGACGCACCTTCGTCGGGCTGACCAACTTCGGGGTCATCCTGACCGACCCGGTGTGGTGGAACGACTTCGTGACGACGCTCGCGATCACGATCGTCACCGTCGCAGTCGAACTCGTCCTGGGCTTCTGCTTCGCCTTCGTCATGCTGCGCATCGTCCGAGGGCGTGGTCCGCTGCGCACCGCGATCCTGATTCCCTATGGCATCGTCACGGTGGTGTCGGCGTTCATCTGGCGCTACGCGTTCGCCATCGACTCGGGTTTCGTCAACCAGTGGATCAACCTCGTCGACTTCGACTGGTTCGGCGGTCGCTGGTCGGCCATCTTCGTGATCTGCCTCTCCGAGATCTGGAAGACGACGCCGTTCATCTCGCTCCTACTGCTGGCCGGGTTGGTTCAGGTTCCCGAGGACATGCAGGAAGCCGCCAAGGTCGACGGAGCGACCGCGTGGCAGCGCCTGTGGAAGATCACCCTGCCCAACATGAAGGCCGCGATCATGGTGGCCCTGCTGTTCCGCACTCTCGATGCGTGGCGCATCTTCGACAACCCCTACGTGATGACGGCCGGGGCCAACAACACCGAGACGATCTCCTTCCTGGCCTACCGGCAGAACGTCACGCTGGTCAATCTCGGGATGGGATCGGCTGTTTCGGTGCTGCTCTTCCTCAGCGTCGTGTTGATCGCCTGGATCTTCATCAAGGTGTTCAAGACCGACCTGTCCCAGGTCAGGGGCGACCAGTGAACAGCGCCAAGGCCACCCGCTGGTGGACGATCGCCGGCATCGCCATCGTCGTCTACAGCTTCTTTCCGCTGCTGTGGATGATCAGCTTGGCCTTCAAGCCGCCGTCGGACATCGTCTCGGGAACTCCGCAGTTCCTGCCGAGCACGTTCACGTTGGACAACTTCGCCCAGATCTTCAGCAACCCGCTGTTCACCCGGGCGCTGATCAACTCCATCGGCATCGCGGTCATCGCGACGTTCATCTCGGTCGTCATCGCGATGTTCGCCGCCTATGCCATTGCCCGCCTTGAGTTCCGGGGCAAGAAAGTGCTGTTGTCGCTCGCGCTGGGCATCGCGATGTTCCCGCAGGCGGCGCTCGTCGGTCCACTATTCGACATGTGGCGCGGGTTGGGCATCTATGACACGTGGCTCGGTCTGATCATCCCGTACCTGACCTTCGCGCTGCCCCTGTCGATCTGGACCATGTCGGCGTTCTTCCGGCAGATTCCGTGGGAGATGGAGCACGCCGCGCAGGTTGACGGCGCCACGGCGTGGCAGGCGTTCCGCAAGGTGATCGTGCCACTGGCGGCGCCAGGGGTGTTCACCACCGCGATCCTGACGTTCTTCTTCTGCTGGAACGACTTTCTGTTCGCCATCTCGCTGACGTCCACCGACAGTGCCCGCACCGTTCCTGCGGCGCTGGCGTTCTTCCAGGGCGCCTCGTACTTCGAATCGCCGGTGCCCTACATCATGGCGGCATCGGTGATCGTCACCATCCCCGTCGTCATCCTCGTCCTCGTCTTTCAGCGCCGCATCGTCGCCGGCCTCACCTCAGGAGCAGTGAAGGGATAACCATGGCAGCCATCACCATGCGCAACATCGTGAAGAAGTACGGTGACGGCTTTCCTGCCGTCAACGACGTGAGCATCGACGTCGCCGACGGCGAGTTCATGATCCTGGTCGGCCCGTCGGGCTGCGGGAAGTCCACCCTGCTGCGAATGATCGTCGGGCTCGAGGACATCACCTCCGGTGACATGCTCATCGGCGACACCCGCGTCAACGACAAGGCGCCTCGCGAGCGCAACCTGGCGATGGTATTTCAGAACTACGCGCTGTATCCGCACCTGACCGTGTTCGAGAACATTGCGTTCCCACTTCGGTTGTCCCACAAGCACTCCGATGACGAGATTCGGAAACTGGTCACCGAGGCTGCCGACACGCTCGAGCTCGGCGAGCACCTCGACCGCAAGCCTGCCAACCTCTCCGGCGGTCAACGGCAGCGGGTGGCGATGGGCCGGGCGATCGTGCGGCAGGCCGATGCCTTCCTGTTCGACGAACCGTTGAGCAACCTCGACGCCAAGCTGCGCGGCCAGATGCGCACCGAGATCCTGCGGCTGCAGCGGCGCCTCGGGGTCACCACCGTCTACGTCACTCACGACCAGACCGAGGCCATGACGCTCGGTGACCGGGTGGCAGTGTTGAAGAAGGGCGTGCTGCAACAGATTGCGAGTCCGCGCGAACTCTACGACCAGCCCGTCAACCTGTTCGTCGCTGGATTCATCGGGTCTCCGCCGATGAACTTCGTGCCCGCGCGTATCAGCGGCGACCAAATCGAGTTGCCGTTCGTCACCATCCCGCTGCGCGACGAGTGGCGCGATTCGATTGAGGACGGCAAGGTCTACATCGCGGGCATCCGCCCTGGCGCTTTCGAAGACGCCGAGTTCGTGGACGCGGGCAAGAAGTCCCGCGGCGTCACCTTCGACGTCACCATCGACGTGATGGAGTGGTTGGGCAACGAGCAGTACGCCTTCGTCCCGTTCGAGGCGCCCGCCGAAATCGTCTCCCAGCTCGCCGAACTCGCGAACGAGTTGGACAGCGAGCAGATGCGGACCCAGATCTGTGTCGAGCTCGATCCGCTGAGCCGCGTGCGCAACGGTGACCAGGCCACGCTGTGGCTCGACGCCGAGCGCATCCACCTGTTCGACCCGGCCTCGGGTGACAACGTGACCCGCTCCCCTTGAGCGATTTCAGAGTTAGGCGTTGAAGAGGGCTGCCGCGCCGACCAGCCCGGCATCGCCCCCCAGCTCGGCGGGCAGTACGCGAAGGTCTTTGATGAAGTCGAGGCCGGCATAGCGCGTCAGCGCCTTGCGCAGCGGATCGAACAGCAGCGCACCCGATTTCGCCACCCCGCCGCCGATGACCACCAGGTCGAGGTCGCACACCGCCGCGACCGAGGCGATCGTCGTGGCGATGGCCGTCGCACCGCGATGAAAGGCCTTCAGCGCTAGCGCGTCACCCGCGTTCGCGGCGTCAGCGAGTTCCTTCGCATCGGCTTCCGGCGGTGCCTGCCAACCATTCTCCCGGGCCCACCGCGCCAGGTGGGGGCCGGACGCCACGGTCTCGACGCAGCCGTGGCCACCGCAGGTGCAGAGCACCCCATCGGGGTCGACGACGACGTGGCCCACGTGCCCGGCGTTGCCGGTACGCCCGTCGTAGGGCGCGCCGTCGAGCACCAGTCCGCCGCCGATCCCTGTCGACACCACCATGCCCAGCATGAAGTGCGCGCCTCGGCCGGCTCCGCGCCATCGCTCGCCCATCGCCATGCACAGCCCGTCACCGCCGAGCCGCACGGTCAGACCGGTGACGGCCGCCACCTTCTCGACTATCGGAAAGCGTTGCCACGCCGTGATGTTGATTGGGCTGACGGTGCCGGTGGCCAGATCGATGGGCCCTGCAGATCCAACGCCGACACCCCGGACGTCGCCATCGGCCGCGGCCAATGCCTCGATCAGCAGACCCTCGGCCACCGCCCAGATGGCCTCCGCGTCCCGATCCGGGGTTGGCAGTTGTGCGTGGTGAAGAAGGTCGCCATCGGGGCCGACGAGTCCGACGGCGATCTTGGTGCCGCCGATGTCGAGGGCGAGGGTCGAATCGCTCATCAGTGTTTGTGGGTGTTGTCGGGCTGGCGGGGGTCACCGGGATGTTCGTAGCCGGGCGCGAGGTGCACGAGGTCGGCGCAACGGGCATCGACCCAGCGGCGGAACTCGCGGCGGCGCGCCACGGCCAGCAGGTGCTCGGCGATGTCCGGCCGGACGTCGTCCAGGGTGGCCTCGACAGGCCTGCCCCGCCAGCCGCCGACGCCTTGGGCCCGGTCACCGAAGCGAAAGGGGTTGCGGTCGTGGTAGTCCCTGATCTCCGCGTCGCTGACTTCGACGCCAGACGTGACGTGAACGAACAACGCGCGCGCCAACCCGTCCTCGAGGACCGCCGCCGCGACGCTGCCGAGCTCCAGCCGAGCGGCGACATCGGGTAGGAGCGCGTCCTCGGTGGGCGCCCCGTCGGCCGTCAGACCCGCGGCCTTGGCCTCGGCGGACACCACCCGTGCGGTCACCAGCACCTGGGTCAGCCAGCGACGCAGCTGTCGTCCCTCGCTGGTTTCCGGCCGCGGCAGGGCACTGGCGAGCCGCGTCGCACGCAGCCGATCCTCGCTGGCGTCGACCTCGCTGACGAGGACCTCCGCGCCGCCCACCATCGCCGCCACGGACGTCATCGCACCACCACCTTGACCGCAGGTGAATACACCAGGTCGCCTGCGCAGCCCACGCGGATCAGCGCCCACCACTCGCCGGGCTCAATCCACGCGGGTGGGGTGACGTCGAACTCGAGCTCGACCGTCCCCCTGGCGGGGAGGTCGGCGCCGATGATGTTGGGCCCCATCCACTCCCACGTTCCCCACGGGCTGATCAGGTGCGCCTCGACGGCGAGGTCGGCGTACGCGTCGGTGGCGACGGTGACGCTCAGCGTGGCGGTCTGCCCCGCCAGGACATCCACCGCTTCGGGATCACTGATCAATTTGAGCACCCGGTCGTCGGTTGCTCCGACCGCGACGACGCACACGTCCTCGACGACCTGACGCCACGACGCCGGGATGGCGCTGCCCGTAACGCCGAGTTCGGCACGCAGCGGGTAGAGCCCCGGCGCGGTGCCCGGCGGCATCGTCACGTCGACGATCGATTCGAGGAACTCCCCCGGCGGCAGCATGAACGGCAGCTCGTCCATCTCCACCGTCCACCCCGGCGGGCAGATGATCCTCACCTTGCCGTGGAGTGCGACGTCGGTGACGTCACTGACGGCGGTGAGTTGCAGCTGCACGGGTGCGTCGGCATCCACGGCGAGCTGATGCGGGTGCAGGTGGGCGACGGCCGGTAAGCCGCCGAGCGGAGCGGGACCGCGATTGTGCAGCCAGTACCTGGCGTAGAGCGGTTGCGCCGGTTCGGCATCGGGCCCGAGTGTGGTGTCCTCGGACTCGAGGACGCGGGGCAGGTTCAGGTGGGCGCCGAACGTGGCGATCTCGTAGCCGTGCAGCGTCAGACCACCGGATTGATCCTCGAGAGGCTGTTCGAGCAGGTTCAGGCGTTGCGGGGCCGTCACGTTTCGCAGGCCTGAGCGGAGGACGATCTCCGTTGTCCTGCCGTGTGTTTCGACCAGGCGAAGGGCGATGCCGTCGCTCGCGTCGACGCGGCGACCACTGCCGCCTGCAATCGGATTGCCGATGACCTTGAGCGCGCCAAGGGCAACGCCGCGGGCTGGTTCGACTTCCAGCAGTGAGCCCCATGACGGCAGGCCACCGGCGGCTGGGTCGTGGTCCGCGGCGGCGACGAGCAGCGGCTGGTTGAACTCCGCACTGCGGGAGGGGATGTCGGCGTCCCGCCAGTCACCGCCGCCGCAAGCGACGGCGTAGTCGAAGGTGTGCGTCCAGTGCTGCAACTGGAAGTTCGACCCGTCGGGAGCGGTGCGCCGGGGCGGGTCGATCCAGGTGCCGGACGGCCAGCCGGTGCAGGACCGCATGAGCGACGTGTGCAGGGTGCCGTCGCCGTCGACCGCGAAACTCGGAACACCGCGGTTGAACACAACGACGGTGCGCGCCTCGAAGTACTCCAGGTCGCTTGGCGCCGCCTGATCGACGACGATCTCGGCGTCGCCGAGGTCCTCGACCAAGGCGGCAACGCTTGCCCCCAGATCGCCGCCGATGACGAGCACCGGCAGTGCGTGAATACCGCGCAGGTCGGCCCCGGGCACCCAGACGTCCTTGAGAGGTTGGGCGGCGGGAACCCACGTTCGCTCAGCTCCATCGGTATCACTGAGCACCGCGGCGCTGAAGGCGTTGACATCGGGCCCGCCGATGGAGATGCGGACGTCGGGCAGGTTCGAGTCGACCGTGAGGTCTCCGTAGCGGGCGGACGTGGCAGTCGAACAGGTGGCCGTGACGCCCGCTCGCGCGAGAGCCACCATCAGATCGCGCACCAGCGGATTGGTGTCCCCTCCCGGCGACACCACCTCGGCCACCGAGATGGCCCGTACACCCCGTCCGGATCCAATCCCCGGGTCGCTTCGCTCCTGCCCGCCGGATCCAATCCCCGGGTCGCTTCGCTCTCCCCCGCCGGAGAACCGCACCCGCACCATGGACGACAGCCCGAACCACCCGTACGCCGGATTGTCCAGGGTGGCGGGAAACTTCGCCGTGTCAACCGCTTTCGTCGATCCGCGCTCGTGGGTCAGCCCGAAGCCGCGACCGATCACGGCGTCGCCCACTTCGCTGACGGGCATGGCGCCCGGCACGGGGCACGGCCAGCGCAGCCGCAGCATCCGGTCTTCGCCGGTGAAGCCGTCGATCGTCGTACGGCAATCCACCCTGTCGATGCCGTCCCACAACACGACGGTCTGGGTGTAGGTCAGCAGGTTCTTGATGCGGCCGGTGACGACGATCCGCTCACCAAGGGCGCTGCGGTAGCGCTGCGTCGAGGTGGCGCGGGCGCCGGCCGACGTCGTGACCGGGCCCTTGGGCAGCAGATGCCATGGACCCTCCCCTGTCTTCGGATGCGCCGAGTACTCGTCGTAGACGGCAAGTTCGTTGCCGACGCGACCGTCCGCGATCTGTTCGCGGCCGTCGACGGTCAACGAAGACACTCCGCCGCCACGGTCCGGGTCGACCCGGAGTTGGTAGTACTGGTTGCCGATCCCGTCACCAGGCAACGGCTCCCAGGCCGTCGGGGCATCGCCCGTCACGAACCGGTAGGACCGCCAACCCAGAGACGGCACGTCGCGCGCCAGCCAGCTGATCGAGTGCCCGTCATGCTCACTCAGCACCGGGACGGGCTCGCCGTCGGCATCGACGACCGCACCGTCGTACGGCACGTCGAGGTGCATCGTCACGACATCGGTTCGATTGTGCGCCAGCGGGTTCCACACGACGACGGAGCCGTCGACTGCCGTCGACAGCAAGCTGAGCGCGGTGTCGCGCGTCTCGGTTCCTAGTTGCCACGCGTCGCGCCAGCTGGTCAACAGGTCGAGGTACACCTGGTCGGACTCCGAGCCGGTGATGGCGTCGTGGTGCGCACCATAGGCCAGTTGCACCCACGCCTTGGCGAGGGCGGCTTCCGGATACGCTGCGCCAGAGAGCAACCCGGCGAAGACGGCGAACCGTTCGGCCTCCAAGACGGCGTTCTCGGCTGCGCGGTTGGCCTGTTTGGTGTCGATGTACGACACGTCCTTGCCCGTGTAGATCGGGTTCATGTCACGGGTCTGGGGGGATGGCGCCACACCGCGCTCGTCGAGCTCGGCTCGCACCGCTGCGAAGAACTCACTGGGGAGTGCGCAGACGAACCGGGGCCAGGTGTAGCGGGCGTTCCAATCACGGTGAATCTCGGTGACCCACTTGTTCGGCGGCGTGTAGTCGGTGCCGACCGGGAGCAACACGTTGCGGGTCAGGGCGACCTTCTTCATCTTCGAGAACAGTTCGTAAGTGGCGCGTTCGGCGTCCTCGAGCGACGGCGACGAGTCCATCCACCACCCCGCGGCGTAGTGCGCGGGCATGTAGTGCGTCAGCAGGCCGCGCCCCGACGGCGCCATCCACTCGAACTCGCTGGCGAATTGCATGCGTTCGGGGTCGCCACCGTCGGCCATCGGGCCCCACTGGTGGAACGGGCCGCGCGCCCACGAACTCGACGTCAGGCCCGCATCGGCGGCCATCCCCGGGAATTGCGGGTCGTGCCCGAAGACGTCGAGCTGCCACGCCGTCGCCGGGTCCGCGCCCATCACGTCTCGCTGGAACCCGATGCCGTGCACGAAGTTCCGGATCGCCGTCTCGGGGCTGGTGAGGTTGGTGTTGGGTTCGTTGTACGTACCGCCCATCACCTCAACGCGCCCGAGTGCGATCAGCCGCCGAAGGTCGTCGCGGTCCTCGGGGTTGGTGTCCCAGTAGGGCTTCAGGTAGTCGACCTCTGCGAGCACGAACTTGTATTCCGGCTCGCGTCTTGCCATTTCGAGATGGGCGTTGACCAGTTCGAAGCCGTTGGTCTGCCGGCAGCGGCCCGGCGGGTCCTCGGTCCAGACGCTGGTATAGGCGGCCTGAGTGTTCCACCAGACGGGATCGTAGTGAAAGTGGCTGACCATGTGCATGGTCCAGCCGGGCTCGGCGACGACGAACTCGAAGTCCACCGCGCTGCGACCGAAGAGGACCTGCGCGCGGCGCCGTTCGCCGACGACCGGGTCGGTCACGCGCACCGGCACTTCGACGGCGTGGCCGCGGGGCGGTGCCTTCACGTCGCCCACGGTCTGCAGCCCTGGTCCCTCGACGCGCACCGTCGTTGGGTGGGAACTGAATCGGTAGGACACCCGCACCACTTGGTGTGGCTGGTCGGCTGAGCCGGTGAACAGCTCTGTCGACTCCGCCGAGGTGACGTGCATGTCGCCACCCTACGTACGGACGGCACCGGCCCGTGAGCACTTCAGCTGCTGGCCCTGAGGAGGCGTTCGGCCACAGCCCGTACCGCGGCGACCACCTCGGGCGGCTCGAGCACTTCGAACTCGACGCCGGGCAGCGCCAGCCACGGCACCATCCGCTCGGGCTCGTCGGCGCCGGTGGTGACGATGCACGCGTCGGGTCCGTCGGCCTCGATCTCGGCGGATGAGGCCGAAAAGGTCTGCGCGACAGCTTCCTTCGACGCCAGGTACCTGACCTTGGCGACGTAACGGTACGGCGAGGAGGAGATCGCGCGCCGCACGTAGCTGGCTGCGTCCGGCGCCTCCCGCGGCGTGAAGGTGGTGCCGCGCGCGGTGACGTCGGCCATGCGGTCCAGCCGGAGGCTGCGCCAATCGTCGCGGTCGCGATCGAAGCACAGGAGGTACCAGCGTCTGCCCGTCGTCACCAGTTGGTAGGGCTCGAGGCGGCGGTCGGTGGTGTTGCCGCCGCGGTCGACGTATCCGGCCGTCACGTGTTCGTGGTCACGGCTCGCGCGCGCCAGGGTCATCAGCACGTCGGGGGCGACCAGCTCGCCGGACTCACCGGACGTCAGCGTCGTCGTCGCGTCGTGAACGGCAGCAACCTGTGAGCGCAGTCGCGACGGCATCACCTGGTCGAGCTTCGAGAGCGCCCGCAGTGCGGACTCGCCGACGCCTGCCACGCTGCCGCCCGCCGCAACCCGTAGGCACACGGCCATCGCGACGGCCTCCTCGGGATCGAGCAGCAGTGGCGGCAGCGCCGCGCCCGCTCCCAGCTGATAGCCGCCGCCGTGGCCCTTGCTGGCGTGGACGGGATAGCCGAGGTCACGGAGGCGCTCGACGTCACGCCGCACGCTGCGCCCCGTGACGCCGAGCCGGTCGGCGAGTTCGTCACCGCTCCACACTCGGCGTGACTGCAAGAGGCCGAGCAGCTGCAGCACCCTGCCTGTCGTTTCGGACATGACAAGAGTCTGCCGCACTCTTAGGACTGTTTCTGTCCTATATCTCTGCGAGGGTGGTCCCATGAGTACGACGACGACCGACCTCACCACTCACCTGGCCGACCAACTCGACTGGCACTGGCGCAACCAATTGCGGCCCCGGCTCGACGGCCTTACCGACGCCGAGTACTTCTGGGAGCCGGTGCCGGACTGCTGGACCGTGCATCCCGACGGCGGAATCGACTTCGCCTACCCGCCGCCGCAGCCCGAGCCCGTCACCACGATCGCGTGGAGATTGGCCCACGTCATCGTCGGCGTCCTGGCGATGCGCGCCCATTCGCACTTCGGGGGCCCACCCGCGGCCTACGAGACGTGGACGTACGCGACCGATGCCACCACCGCGCTGCGCCAACTCGACGACGCGTATGACAGCTGGATGACCGGCGTGCGCAACCTGACGGCCGACGATCTGGAGCAGCCCGTCGGCCCCGCAGAGGGGCCCTACTCCGAGATGCCGATGCTCGCCCTGGTCCTGCACATCAACCGCGAAGTCATTCACCACGGCGCCGAAATCGCGTTGCTCCGAGATCTGTACGCCCACACCACCACCACCAAGGAGAACTGACCATGCCCGCGATGCCCCCACCCGTTGCCGACGAGCGTCAAGCCCTGCGCGACTACCTATTTCAGCAGCAATATGCCTTCCACGCCTTGGCCTTCGGGCTGACCGACGAGCAGGCGCGCGCAACGCCCACGGTCAGCGCACTGTCGATCGGTGCGCTCATCAAGCACGCGACCGGCTGTCAACGCAGCTGGGCGCAGCGGGTGGCCTCGGCACCCGAGGCTCCGCCGACCGACGGCCGATCCATGGAGGAGCGTCAGGCCGAATACGCCGACGAGTTCACGATGAGGCCCGACGAGACCCTTGCCTCGCTGCTCGAACGGTTCGCGGCGCAGAGTGCCGAGACCCTGCGGCTGGTGGAGACGGCCGACCTCGGCGCGGCGGTGCCGGTGCCGCGGGACGCGCCATGGTTTCCGAAGGACGTCGAGGCATGGTCGGTGCGATGGGTGTTGTTCCACCTAATCGAGGAACTGGCACGGCACGCCGGACAGGGCGACATCATCCGGGAGACCATCGACGGCGCGACCATGTACGAGTTGCTGGCCGGGATCGAGGGATGGCCGGAGACGGATTGGCTCAAGCCGTTCAAGCCGACGGCCCAGGTCTGATCGTTGACTCGCAGCGATTGGTTCACATCGCGGGTGGGTGGGTAAGAGCCCATCAGGTCCCCATTGAGGAGAAACCCACCAACAGAATCGAGTACAGACATGACCGTCGATCGCACTTCCGTTCGTTTCCGTGTCGCTGCTGGAATCGCCGCCGCGTTCGCCGCAGGCACCCTCACCGTGGCCTGCGGTAGCAGCGACAAGGGCTCCGACTCGACCAGCACCACCGAGTCCAGCACCACCACGACGACCACCACGACGGCGCCCGCCACCGAAACCACGATGGCGCCTGCGCCGTCGGGGACCGAGTCGGGTGCGCCTGGCGCCGGTGCCGGGCCGGGTGGTGCGACGGCTGAAGTGCCTGGCGGAACCGGTGCGGGTGCCGGTCCCGGTGGCGCGACGGCGAATGTGCCTGGCGGCGGCGCGGGTGCCGGACCCGGTGGCGCCACGGCAGCAGTGCCAGGGGCCAGCGCT
>NZ_JAVRQA010000357.1:0-2882 GCF_032161845.1 Mycobacterium sp. | reverse complement strand
CTGCTGGACGCCAACCGGGTCGCCGACGTCGACGGCTGGTCGAACGCGTGGATCGCCGCCGAGGCGGGCAACTCTGCCCACGAAGTCCGCACGTGGATAGCGGCTTTCGCGGCGCTGGCCACCCAGGGGCCATACGAGACGAAGGAGCGTTACTACCGCGCTGCTCCCGAGTTGATCGCCGGTTTCGCGGTCCGGACGGCGGAGACGTCATGACACTTCCCGTGTTCGACCACGAGGTCGACGTGCTCGTCGTCGGATCAGGCGGTGGCGGCATGACCGCCGCGCTCAAGGCCGACGCCGACGGCCTCGACGCCCTGATCGTCGAGAAGTCCTCTCAGTTCGGTGGTTCCACCGCTCTCTCAGGTGGCGGCATCTGGGTACCGGGTGCACCGGCACAGAGACGGGCCGGTTATGAGCCGTCGCGGGACGACGTCTTCACCTATTTGAAGCAGATCACCGACGGCCTCGTCAGCGATGCCCGGTTGCGGCAGTACGTCGATGCCGCCCCGGAGATGATGGAATTCTTGGAGAACTCGAGCCCGTGGTTCGAGTTCGTCTGGAAGCCGGGATACGCCGACTATTACCCCGAACTTCCCGGCGGCTCCGAGCGCGGCAGCACCATCAACGTGCCCGAGATCGACCTGCGAAAGCTCGGTGACGAAGAGCGCAGCCTTCTGACGCCGTTGGCGTTGGCGCCCATGGGCATCTGGTTCGCACCCAAGGACCTGCGACTGTTCTACCAGGTACGCCAGAACTGGCGAGGGAAGGCGGTGCTGCTCAAACTCATCTGGAGGATGTTCCGGGCGAGGGTGTTCGGTGACCGGATGGCCGCGATCGGGCAGTCACTGATGGCGCGAATGCGGCTGGCCCTCAAGGAACACGACGTACCGCTGTGGCTCGACGCACCCATGACGGAGTTGATCACCGACGTCGACGGCAAGGTCGTCGGCGCCGTCGTCGAACGCAACGGCACGGCCCAGCGGATCGGAGTCCGGCGCGGCGTGATCCTGGCATCCGGCGGGTTCGACCACGACATGGCCTGGCGCAGGGAACACCTGCCCGAACTGCAGAAGGACTGGAGTTTCGGCAATCCCGCAGCCATGGGTGACGGGATCAGGGCGGGGGAGAAGGTCGGTGCCTCCACCGACCTGCTTGACGAAGCCTGGTGGTTCCCCGCCATGTGCTGGCCCGACGGCAGGCTGCAGTTCATGCTCAACGAGCGAATGATGCCGTCGCAGATCGTCGTCAACGGCGACGGGAAGCGGTTCATCAACGAGGCTGCGCCCTACATGGACTTCGCCCACGCGATGATCGAGGGCCAACGCACCGGCGTCAGCCACATACCGTGCTGGCTCGTCACCGACATCGGCTCATTCCACCGGTATGTCGTCGGCGGTCACCTGCCCATTCCCAAGGTGCCGTTCGCACCCGTGCCCACCGGAAGGAAGGTGCCCAAGGCGTGGCTGGATTCCGGTGTGGTCAAGCAGGGCAGCAGCTTTGACGACCTGGCCGCCCAGATCGGCGTGCCCGCCGGCAACCTGCGCCACACCGTCGAGCGATTCAACGCGTTGGCCCGCAAGGGGCACGACGACGACTTCAACCGCGGTGACAGCGCCTACGACAACTACTACGGCGACCCGACGTTGCCGAACCCCAACCTGCATCCGCTTGGCAAGGGCCCGTACTACGCCTTCCAGATCATCCTCGGCGACCTCGGGACGTCCGGCGGTCTACGCACCGACGAGTTCGCCCGTGTCCTTCGCCAGGACGACACGGTGATCGACGGGCTGTACGCGACGGGCAATGCCACCGCGGCGGTGATGGGCCGCAGCTACGCAGGTGCCGGTGCGACCATCGGCCCCGCCATGACGTTCGGGTACGTAGCCGCCAAGCACATCGGTTCGATGAACGACGACCAGCACACCACTAGCGATTCGACGCTCGACACTTATCGGAGGTAATCATGAAGATCTCATTGTTTTACGAGTTCGCGCTCCCGCGACCGTGGGTCGCCGACGACGAGCAGCAGTTGTTTCAGGACGGTCTGGACGAGGTCGAGCTGGCGGACGAGGCGGGCTTCTCGACGGTCTGGCTGACCGAACACCACTTCCTCGAGGAGTACTGCCACTCGACCGCGCCAGAGATGTTCCTCGCCGCGGCGAGCCAGCGCACCAAGGACATTCGGCTCGGCTTCGGCATCATGCACCTTCCTCCCGCCGTCAACCATCCGGCCCGGGTGGCGGAGCGGGTCTCCACGCTGGACCTCATCTCCAACGGCCGAGTCGAGTTCGGCACCGGTGAATCGTCCTCGGTCGGTGAGCTCGGAGGCTTCAACATCGATCCAGCCGACAAGCGGGGACAGTGGGAGGAGGCCCTCGAGGTCGCCATCCGCTGCATGACGGAGGAGCCGTTCACCGGCTTCAAGGGCCAGCACATCGAGATGCCGGCGCGCAACGTGATCCCCAAGCCGTCGCAGCAGCCGCATCCACCCGTCTGGGTGGCATGTACCCGACCGTCCTCGGTCCAGATGGCCGCGCAAAAGGCCATCGGCGCACTGAGTTTCGCATACACGGGACCGGGGCCGCTCAAGGAGCGCGTCGACGGCTACTACCGGGAACTCGAGGAGAACGGCTCACCCGTCACACCGGTGATGAACCCCAACATCCTGGCCATCGGCGGCGACCTGTCGATGATGGTGGCCAAGACCGACGAGCAGGCCGTGCAGAGGCTCGGCGTCGGCGGTGGGTTCTTCTCGTTCGGGATCATGCACTACTACATGACCGGCATGCACACCCCGGGCCGGACCGGAGTCTGGGAGCGCTACCTCGAAGAGGTCGACGCCGACCCGACGCTGGCGTACGGTCCCGGCCGCGGCGCGATCG
>NZ_JAVRQA010000356.1:0-14155 GCF_032161845.1 Mycobacterium sp. | reverse complement strand
TCCGGACTGACCTCGCAGGCGTCTGTCGCCAGGATCCTCTACGCGATGGGTCGCGACGGCATCATGCCGCGCAAGGTGTTCGGGCATGTCTCGGTGCGCTTCGCGACGCCGACCTTCGCCATCCTGGTGGTGTCGGTGATCTCGCTCGTCGCGCTGTGGATCGACCTGGGCTTTCTGGCCTCGATCGTGAGTTTCGGCGCGTTGATCGCCTTCTCGGCGGTGAACCTGACCGTCATCAAGCACTACTTCGTCGACGAGGGCGAGAAGAACGTCCTCAACAACCTGGTGCTGCCAGGGATCGGCTTCATCCTGACGGTGTGGCTGTGGACCAGTCTGTCCTGGCTGACGCTCCAAGTCGGGCTCATCTGGTTGGCAATCGGCCTCGCCTGGCTGCTCATCGTGACCCGCGGCTTCCAGCGCCCGACGCCGGTGCTGGCCATCGAGGAGTAGCTGCGGAATCCGTGGTGACGCGTTCAATGCACGTCACGAAGGTACCGATCTGACCCCCAGGCGACGTCTTGAGTTTGCTGCCGACGGGGCTGCCAACGAAATGCGTCGTCATCGGAGGCAGTTGGGTGGAAATTGCCAAAGAATAAGACTTTTTTGCTGTTTGCGAATGTCTGTACGTGGTGCGGATTCCGTTGTACCTTCCCAATACGTCGAGTTCACGGCGACCCTTAACAGTTCTCGAATCCAGGGGGTCACGATGACACCCATCGGAACATGCCGGCTATATCGTCCGGATCCCACCTTCATCGGCGTCGGTGAGAAGTGGGGCAAGGCCAGCGTGATGGCAGCCCTCGAGCCGGCGGTCGTCGTGTCGGTCCGCGGCGAGGTCGACGCAAGCAATGCCACGCAGCTGGCGAATTACGTGGAGCGGCACGTCGCGATCGCGGCAGCCCTCGTCATCGACACCAGTGCGGTCGACTTCTTCGGAACCCCAGCCTTGGCCGTCCTATACAAGGTCGACCGCTGTTGCGCGGCCAGCGGGGTGGGCTGGCGGCTGGTCGCGGGCCCAGCGCTGCGGCGGGTCATGCGGGTCTGCGGCGCGAGGGATCTGCCGGAAGCCGAGAACCTGGAATCGGCGCTTCGGCAGCTGGGGCTGGACCGCTCGTCAGCCGTCGGTTGACGGCCAGGCCCTCGCGGCCATCGTCAGCCCCGCTACCAGTGCCGAAGTGGGAGCGCACAATCCGTCGTCACCGGCCGGACCGCTGCGCGGACTGATTCCTCGCACCCTCGGCGTCAATTCGAGTTGAGCCCCGCCGTCGCGCGCGCGGTTGACCGGGTTGTCCGGGTGCAGTCCGCGCAGTTCGCGGGGGATGGCGTCGAGATCGGTGATCACCTGATAGCCCGGCACCGAGACGTGCGCGGCCAAATGCGTGGCCAACGCGCGGTTTCCGCCGCCCGCCAACAGTTGCATGGTGCGGCCGACGCGGCCGTAGCCGTGCAGTGACACCACGACGTCGACGTGGTCGAGGAATTCGTCGAGGCGTTCGGACTCGCCCGCCCGGTACGCCGAGGACGACAGGTGGTGGGGGTAGTGATCGGGGTGCTGCACGACGTACACCGACGCGTCGGCGGCCAGCGCCACCCGCTGGGCGATGACGTCGGTCATCTTCTCCAGCCCGCCGCCGTGGATGGCGAGGAAGCCGAAGCGCGAGCGCAGCGTGCTGGACTCGACAATCTCGGGGTCGGTCAGAAGCTCTGAAAGCGTCTGTGGCGCAGGCAAGTTCGTCGGCGCCAACTGTCTTGGCCAGTTTGCCGGGTCCCATCGCCGGAGGTACTCCAGCCACCGCGGTGGCAGTCCGTGGTGGGCGGCGCCGTCGATGATCCGCTCCAGATAGCCCGGCCGAGGGGCACCGGCTTCCACGCGATGGTCGACGTAGACCCAGGCCTCGGCGGGCCCGTCGTCGGTCTGCACCGTCAACCTGTCGCGGCGGTAGCGCACCGGAACGCCCTCGGCACTGTCGAGGACGGTCAGGTCGCGATCGCTGATCTGCCACAGGACGCCATGCACCTGCCCTCCGTCGAGGGCTTCCACGGTCGCGACGCCGCGCTCGTTGATGAGCCAGTCGTGGTCGGCGAGGGTCGCAGGCCGGGGGTCGGTGGCGTCGGGGCAGCGTCGCGCCATCTGCGTCACGTCCAGGTTCGACCCGTACGCGAAGTATGGCTGCATTCAGCCGGTAATCGTCAGATAGATCAGGACCACGTTGAGAACGATAATGACCCCGGCGACGGTCCAACCGAGCGCGGTGGTGACGCGGTGGTTGACGTCGTTGCCCATCAGCGCCCGGTTACTGGTCAGGCGGACCAGTGGCACCAGCGCGAAGGGTATGCCGAACGACAGCACTACCTGCGACAAGACCAATGCCCGGCTGGGATCGACACCGATCGCGAGGATGACGAGCGCCGGAATCAGGGTGACGAGCCTGCGAAGCAGCAGAGGGTAGGACTTGCGGATCAGACCCTGCATGATCATCGCGCCCGCGTAGGCGCCGACGGAGGTCGACGCGAGTCCCGACGCCAACAGTCCGATCGCGAAGAACAGCGCGACGGTGTGGCCCAACGTGCTCTGCACCGCGGAGTACGCGCCCTCGATGGAGTCGGTGTTCTCCATGCCCTGAAGATTGGTGGCCGCGACGAGCAGCATGGCGAGGTTCACCGCACCAGCGACGAGCATGGCCAGGCAGACGTCATACCGGGTGATCTGCAGCAGGCGGCGCCGCGGCGCGCCGGCTTCGGGTTGGCCGTGGCGGTCGCGCGCCAACCCCGAGTGCAGGTAGACGGCGTGCGGCATGACCGTGGCGCCGAGCATCGCCGTCGCGAGCAGGATGCTCTCGGCGCCGGCGAAATGCGGTACCAGGCCGCCGATCACGTCACCTGCCGATGGTGGCTGGACGAACAGGCTCGTCAGGAAGCCGACGGCGATGACGAGCAGCAGGCCGGTGATGACGCGCTCGAACACGCGCTGGCCGCGACGGCTTTGCACCGCGAGAAGCAGCAGCGACACCACGCCGGTGATGACGCCACCGATCAGCAGGGGCAGGTCGAACAGCAGGTACAGCGCGATCGCGCCGCCCACTACCTCCGCGAGATCCGTTGCCATGGCGACTAATTCGGCCTGAAGCCAGTAGGCGATCCGGGTGCTGGTTCGACTGTTGTCGGCGACCGCCTCGGGCAGCGTGCGTCCGGTGACGAGCCCGAGCTTGGCCGAAAGGTACTGCACCAGGCCGGCCATGACGTTCGCGACCAGGATGACCCACACCAGGAGGAAGCCGTACTGAGCACCCGCGCTGACGTTCGCCGCGACGTTGCCGGGGTCGACGTAGGCAATGGCCGCTACGAACGCGGGACCCATCAACACCACGGCGCGCGTCGGCGTCTTGCTCGCGATCGACAACTCCGTCCTCTCTATCCGGTACGACGAATAGAAAAGTTAGGCTAGCCGAAACCTCGCGCTCAGGCCAGTGCGACGGCCCGATCGGTGTCTACCAGGGGAACCCGACGGCGAAGCCGCCGTACGGCCACCACGCGTTGTCGTTCATCGCGGGCGGCGACGTCGTGATCTGCGAGTGCCCAGGAGTTTCGCACTGCGTCGTCGTCGGGCCGGTGTTGATGCAGTGCGGCGCGGCTGCCGCGGTTGGTGCCAGTAGCACGGCGCCCGCAACTCCAGTCGCCGCGAAAGCCATTGTCAGGTAACGCATTTCACTCTCCGTATCCGGATCGTCTACCGGTGGCCACCGCCACCACCGCCGCCGTGGCCGCCGGATCCGTCGTCGCCCATGATCAGGGCAGGTCCGTAGAACTCGTCGTCCCAGGGGTAGAGGTAGGTGGGTACGTCGGGAGCCGCGGCCGTGATCTGCACGTTGCCCGGCGTCTGGCACTCGGTGGTGCTGGTGCCGGTGTCTCCGACGGCGCCGGCGGTCGTGCAGGCGGGCAGATTGGATACTTCGTTCGGGTCGGCTGATGCCGTGGGCGCGACGCCAACGGCCACCACCGCGCCAGCCGAGGCGATCAAACCGATGAGATACCGCGTCCGCATGGCAGGCCCTTCGTTACGGTGACTGCTAGTCAACGCCCAGCGTACAGCCCTTTTCCGGTGACGAGTGGCAAGTCAAGCGTCGTGCAAATCCCCGCTGGCGCGGCGACCACCTCGGGAATCGCGTTGACCACTCGGGCCGCTGTCGCCACCAGGCCCGCGTGATTGTGATCGCCGACGGCACTGCTCAGGCAGAGGTCCAAGGCGTAGGACGGTTCGCCGGTGATCTCGATGCGGTACGAGCCGCCGTCCTGCGCGGGCTGAGGCCAGTCCGGGCACAGGTCGTCGCGGGTCCGGGTGACGTGCTCGAGCACCACGACGGGCTTACCGCCGAGCATGCCGCGCACCTCGAAGCGCAGGGCTGCCGCGGTGCCCTTGGCGATGAGCCCCGACGCGATGTTGAAGTCCTCCGGCGCAGGTTCGCGAACGTAGGTCTCGGCGACTTCGTCCAAGGTGATGCCGAGCCCAGCCGCGAGCTGCCGGACCACCGAACCCCACGCGAGGCTCAGCACTCCGGGCTGCAGCAGCATCGGGATCTCGTCGAGGGGCTTGCCGAAGCCCATCACGTCGAACATCACGGTCGCGCTGTCGTAGGTGTCGTAGTTGATGATCTCCATGCAGCGGATCTGCTCGATGCGCTGACAGGTGCCCGCCAATGCCATCGGGAGGAGGTCGTTGGCGAAGCCGGGGTCGATGCCATTGACGAACAGGCTGGACTTGCCCGCCAGGGCCGCGTCCTCGATGGGCGCGATCATCTCCTCGGGCAGCGTGCCCCACGGGTACTGCAGGAACACTGCGGCGCTGGCCACCACGTTGATGCCCGCCGCCAGGATGCGGCGATAGTCCTCGAGCGCCTCGACGAGTCGGTTGTCGGCCATCGCCGTATAGACCACGCACTCGGGCTCGGCGGCCAGAATCTCGTCGAGGTTGGTTGTCGCGGTGATTCCGGTCGAAACCTCAAGGCCAGCAAGCTCTCCCGCGTCCCTTCCTTGCTTGGCGTCCGAGGAGACCCAGACCCCGGTGAGCTCGAATCGGGAATCTTCGATCAGTTGTCTCAGGGCATGCCTGCCGACGTTGCCGGTGCCGATCGCGGCGACTCTCGTGGCCATGGGTGCGTCCTCACAGATCCGGGATGGGGAAGCCGAAATTCGGGTAGGTGATGCCGCCGTCGACCTCGAGCGTCTTACCGGTCAGGTAGCTGCCCGCGGGGGACGCGAGATAGACGGCGGCCGCGGCGATGTCGAGTGGATCGCCGAGCCGCTTCATCGGCGTGGCCTCTTCCATCGGCTTCCTGAGCTCGTCGTTGCTCGCCAGGATGTCCAGTGCCGAGGTGAGGATCGAGCCGGGCGCGATGGCGTTGACGCGAATCCGCGGCGCGAGGTCAAGGGCGGACAGCCGGGTGTAGTGCGCGAGTGCGGCCTTGGCAGTGCCGTAGGCGGCGAACCCGCGACCTGCGACGCGGCCCATGGTCGAGGTGATGTTGATGATGCTGCCGCCACCGGAGTGCTTCAACATCAACGGGACCGCGGCCGTCGTGAGCGCGTGGGCCGTCGTCACGTTGAAGGTGAAGGCGTCGCGGAGATCCTTCGTCGACGTGTTCAGCAGTGGCGAGGGCATGGTGCCGCCGACGTTGTTGACGACGATGTCTAGTTTGCCGAACGCCTCGACGGCCACGTCGGCGAGCTTGGCGGTCTCCTCGGGATGCGCCAGGTCGGCGACCACGACGTGCGCGCGACGCCCGGTGCCGCGAATCTGCTCGGCTACCTCGTCGAGTTGCGACTGTGTGCGGGCGGCTATCACCACGTCAGCGCCCGCTTCCGCGAATGCCAGCGCCATCGCCGCGCCGAGTCCGCGGCCCGCACCGGTGACGACGGCAACCTGATCAACGAGTTTGAATCTGTCGAGAATCACGTTCGCAGACACTACTAGAACACGTTCTAGTTTGGTGCGAAATCATGATCCGACATGCGGCGCCTAGCCGAACGGGACCCCGGCCCGGCACAGCACGTTGGCGTAGAAGGTGTCCTCGCCGGTGCGGACGGCGAAGGCGGCGTCGAGAACCGCCGCCTTGAACTGCGCGTGCTCGATCGGCTCGGGTTCCAGGCCGAGATCGACCAGATGCTGGTGCACGTGCGGGCTGACGGTCAGCACGTCCCGGGACACCCAGCTGTGCTCGACCACCACTTCGCGCAGCACGGTCGTCGTGACGTCGGCGAACGTCGCCTGCCCGTAGCGGTAACCGAGATCTACGCACGGCATGTCCCGCGACAGCGGCAGACCCGAGTCGCAGATGACGAACGTGTCGGTATGCCTCAGCGCGGCGAGGTGGCGGGCCAATTCGGCGTGGATGATTCCGTCGCGTTTCACGAATACGTCTCCTGGATTGCCTTCGTCAGGGTCGGCAGGTCTGGATAGGAGTCCTGCGCGCCGGCGCCGCGCACCGCGAGGGACCCCGCGGTGACGCCCCACTGGCACGCCCGGATCAACGTGTCCCCGGCGCTCAAGCGGGCTGCGACGACGCCGGCGAACGCATCACCTGCGCCAGTGGTGTCCACGACGTCGGATGGGGGTGCGGCGAGAACCGTTGTGACGCCATCGGAATCGGTGACGATCGCGCCCGCGGCGCCTCGGGTGGTGACGACGGCACCGACGCCGCGGTCCCGAAGTGTCGCATGCGCCAACGTGATGTCGTCGTCGGCGCAGACATCCACGTTCGCCACGACGGCGAGCTCGTGCTCGTTGACGATCAACACGTCGCACCGGGCCAGCAGTTCCGGCGGCAGCGCCGCGGCGGGCGCCGCATTCAACAGAAACAGTCCGTGCGTCCGTTCTGCTGCGGCACTCACGATCTCGATGGGAATCTCCAGCTGTGCCAACACCACTGAGGCCGCGTCGACGATCGAGGGCAGGAGCCCGCGCGGCCATCGAGCGTTTGCACCGGGGACCACGATGATCGTGTTGTCCCGCTCGGCCACGGTGATCCACGCGGTCCCGGTGGGATCGGACGCAACCGCCACCACGTGCGACGTCTGGACCCCGCGCTCGGCGAGCCGCTGTCTGGCAGCCGTCCCTTCTGCGTCGTCGCCGATGCTGCCGACCATCGCCACCGTCGCTCCCGCCAGTGCGGCGGCGACCGCCTGATTTGCGCCCTTGCCGCCAATCGACGAGTTCACCGACGAACCCATGATCGTCTCCCCGGGTCTGGGAAACGCCTGCGCGGTGACGGTGTGGTCCACGTTGATCGAGCCGACGACGACGACGGACGGTTCGGGATCAGCCATCGGCATCACCGGCGGTGTCACCCGGGATGGCACCGGTGATCAGCCCGACGAGCTCTCCGCCGCTGGTCTCGTGCATGTGTCTCCTGGCCGCGGTGCGCCCGCGGCGCAGCACCCACGCGCTGTCAGCCACCCGCATGACCTGATCCATGTCGTGGCTGACGAGCAGGACGGTGACACCGTTCGATCGGAGTCGCCCGATCAGCGTCTCGACGGCTGCCGTCTCCCGTACGCCAAGCGCCGCAGTTGGTTCGTCCATGATGACGAGTGTCTTACCCCAGTTGGCGGCACGGGCGATGGCGACGCTTTGACGTTGTCCGCCAGACATCCTGCGAACTGTGGCGCGGACGTTGGGCACGTTGACGTCCAGATCGGCGAGGATCGTTGCGCTCCTTGCGATCATCTGCTTCTTGTCCAACACCCGAAGGGGGACCACACCGCGAGTCAGCTCACGATTCAGGTACAGGTTCTGCCAGACCTGGAGGTCTTCGATCAGGCCGAGATCCTGAAACACGGTCTCGATTCCGAGGTGCCTGGCATCGTCGGGGGACCCGAGCTTGATTCGTTCACCACGGAACAGAATCTCACCGTCGTCGGGTGCGTGCACTCCGGTGAGGCAGCGCACCAGGGTGGACTTGCCCGCCCCGTTGTCGCCGAGCAGTGCGGTGACGGTGCCTTGGGAGATCGACAGGTTCACCCCCTGTAGCGCGTGAACGGCATCGAAGGACTTCGTGATTCCACGTAGTTCGACGAGGGTGGTTTCGGCGATCTGGTCGGTCACGTCACTCACTTCTGGAACCCTCATTTCTGGAACCGGGAGATGAACGCGGCACCGAGCACCACGGCTCCGACGGCCACCGGCTGGTAGTTCTGCGAGATGCCGATGAGCGTGAAGCCGTTGATGAGACTGGTCAGCAACACCGCGCCGACTGCGGAGCCAAGCACCGAGGCTCGTCCACCGAACAGGCTGGAGCCGCCGAGCACGACGGCCGCGATCGAGGACAGCAGGAGATCGGTCTGCAAGCTTGGATCGGCGCCGCCGGTGCGGGCAACCAGCAGGATGCCTGCGACGCCGCACGCCAAGCCCGACAGGACGTAGGCCAGCAACCTCGAGCGCGCGACATTGATGCCCGTTCCGCGGGCGGCGTCGAGATTGCCACCGGTGGCCAGCAGGTGGGTACCCGTCTTCGTGGCGAAGAGCAGGAACGCCGTCAGTACCGCTGCGATGATGGCCACCAGCCAGAACCACCGCACCGGACCAATACCGTCGAGTGCCAGTCCCTGGAGAAACGGCGACGACACCGCGACAGTGTTGCCTCCGGTGAGCAGCAGGGTGGCGCCACTGACCACGGACAACGAGCCCAACGTGACGATGAAGTCGGTCATGTTGAGGCGGGCCACCAACAGCCCATTGACAAGGCCGACCACGCCTCCGGCGATCAGTGCCAGGAGCATCGAGACCCCAAGGCCGGCGCCATGGGTGTAGGCGAAGCCGAGAGTCGCTGCGGCCCAAGGCAAATTCGAGCCCACCGACAGGTCGATACCGGCCACTGCGATGACCAGCTGCTGACCCATCGCCAACACCATCAGGATGGAGGCGGACACCAGCAGGTCCGTCAGATTGGCGACGGTGAGGAAGTGCGGGGTCGCGATGAAGAAGATGACGAACACGACGACCAAGCCGATCGGGGCGGCGTAGCGAGCCGCCGCCCCGATCGACAGGCTGGGCTTTCGGATCACCCCGGCAGGGCGTGCCTGAGTTGCGGCAGTCATCACTTCCCGCCGGTGATCGGGTTCTCGTACGGCTCGTACGGCTGCGGGAACGCTGCCAGCGCGCGGTCGACGTTCGACTTGTCGATCAGCTTGATCGGCGCCACCACACGGTCTGGAACGGGCTTCTTGGCTGCCAGATTCACACACGCCTGAACGGCTAGCTGCCCCTCTGCGTACGGATACTGGCTGATGGTGCCCGAGAGCGTGCCGTCCTTGACCGCCTGCAGCGCCGCCGTGATGCCGTCGACGGAGATGATGGAGACCGAACCGGACTTGCCTGCGTTCTTGACCGCCTGCGCGGCGCCGAGTCCCATGGTGTCGTTCGCTGCGAAGATGCCAGTGACGTCCGGGTGGGCCCGCAGCAGGTCACCGGTGACCGTGAGCGCCAGGTTCTGGTCGTAGTCGGCGGGCTGCGTCGCGACGATCTGCAGCTTGCCCTGCGTCGCGTCGGTGAATCCCTTGAGCCGGTTGATGCCGTTCTGCTCGCCGGCGATTCCTTGCAGCACGACGACTTCGCCCTTACCGCCCATGTCCGCCATCAGGGCCTCGCCGGCCTGCTGGCCCGCCGAGAGGTTGTCCGAGCCGATGAACGATGCGTAGGACACGCCAGCCGCCTTCGACGCGTCGGCGTCGATCTGGGTGTCGAGGTTGAGGATCGGAATGTTCTTCTTGGCCACCGGCACCAGCGGCGTGATGACATTGGTGGCGTTTACCGGCACGACTCCGAAGCAGTCGTAGTCCTGCGCGGCCAGCGTCGAGATCTTGGTGTTCTCACCCGTTGAGTCGGTCTCGGAGCTACCCGCCTGCACGGTGACCTCGACGCCTTGCTTCTTCCCTTCGGCGATCGCACCGTCACGCAGGGCCGCCCAGTACGGATTGGTGAAGTCTCGCGTGACGATCGCTATGCGCGGTCCGCTACTGGTGTCGTTCCCGCTGGGCGCGCGATTGCAACCAACCGCGGTGAGCGCCAGGCTCCCACACACGAGTGCGGTGAGGGCGACGCGACATTGCGTAGCCGTCAGGGAATTTCTCATGGTGTTCCTTTCAGGTCGGCGTCGCCACTTTGGAGACTGCCGGATTCGGGTTGGGGCGCTCATCGCCCCTCCGTGACATCGTCGGGAGCGGGGCCACACGACCCGCGGTGGACGAGGTGGCACGCGGGGTAGGCACTCTGTGCCGTCTCACCGCTCAGCAGGGCAAGCATCGCGTCGACCGCGGCGCCCGCCAAGGCGGCGATCGGCTGCGCAACGGAAGTCAGCGGGGGATCGAACAGATCGAACCACGGCGCATCGTCGAAGCCGACGAGCGAAACATCCTGCGGCACACGTAGGCCAGCGGCGCGTAGACCCTTGAGCGCGCCGACGGCCATCAATCCGTCGGCGGCGAAGATCGCCGTCGGCGGTCGTCGGCGGGCCAGTAGTCGTTGCACTGCCCTGGCTCCGCTGTCTTGCCGGAAGTCGCCTTCTACCACGGTGATTCCGCGCGCGGGCACTCCACGTCGCGTTAGGGCCTTGCGCAGAACGTCTCGTCGTTCCTGACCTACTTGGGTCTGCAGCGGCGGGGCGATGATGCCGATCCGCCGGTGCCGGAGCCCGGTCAGCAATTCTCCGACTTCGTCGAGCGCAGCCCGTGCATCGCTGCGTACGACAGGGCACTTTGCGAGTTGCCTGGCGGCATTGCCGCGACCGGTCACCTCGACGGGACGGTCCAGCAGAACCATTCGTGCCCCGTCGGCGCCGGCCTGGCGCAGCCCGGGAGTCATCGCCGCGGTCGGCACCACGATCATTCCGTCGACTTGGCGCCCGGCGTGCAGGCTGGAGAGATATTCGTCTTGACGATCCGGGTCCTCGTCGCTGTTGCACAACACGATCGAGTACGCGCGTTTGGCAGCAGCTCGTTGGATTTCGCCGGCCAGTTCCGCGAAGAACGGGTTGGCCACGTCGCTGACGACCAAGCCGATGGTGCGGGTCGAGTCCGTGCGCAGGGCCCGTGCGCCGACGTGCGGCCGGAACCCCATCTCACGCGCTGCCTGTTCGACCTTGGCCCTGGTGGCCGGTGAGATCCGAGTGCTGCCGGACAGGGCCAACGACACGGTGGCCGCCGAGACGCCCACCCGCTGCGCCACGTCCTGCATCCGAACCGTCACCTCGATTCGACCTCCGCCGTTCAATCGATTAACCCGTTTAATCGATTAACTAATGTGGCACAGATCTCATTGGGGGTCAACCACTAGCGAAGTGCCGGATTACTTCTTGGCGGGAGCCTTCTTGGCAGCGGCCTTCTTCGCCGGCGCCTTCTTGGCGGGCGCGGCCTTCTTCGCGGGAGCCTTACTGGCTGGCTCCTTGGCCGCCGAGCCGGACTTGCGCGCCTGCACGCTGGCCTCGAGTTTGGCCAACAGGTCCGAGACGTCGTCGGTCGCGTCGAGATCCTCGGCGGGTTGTTCCTCGACCGCGAAGGCCTCGCCGCCGTCGATCTTCGCCTGGATCAGTTCCATCATCTCGACGCGATAGTTGTCCGTGAACGCCTCGGGGTGGAAGTCGTCGGTCATCGACTCGACGACCTGGCCCGCCATCTTCAGCTCGGCGGGCTTGACGTCGACCTTCTGATCGAGCACCGGGAAGTCGGGGTCGCGGATCTCGTCGGGCCACAGCAGCGTGTGCACGACCATGACTTCGCGCTTGCCGAACTCCTTGACGCGCAACGCCGCCAGCCGTGTCTTGCTGCGCAACGCGAAGTGCACGATCGCGACGCGGTCGGTCTTGGCGAGGGTCTCCGCCAGCAGCACATAGGACTTCGACGACTTGGAGTCGGGCTCGAGGAAGTAGCTCTTGTCGTACATCAACGGGTCGATCTGGTCGGCGGGCACGAACTCGACCACTTCGATCTCGCGGCTGCGTTCCTCGGGCATCGTGGCGATGTCCTCGTCGGTGATGATGACGGTCTGGCCGTCTTCGGATTCGTACGACTTTGCGATGTCGCGGTATTCGACGACCTCGCCGCACACCTCGCAGACCCGCTTGTAGCGGATGCGCCCGTTGTCCTTCTCGTGGACCTGGTGAAACTTGATGTCATGGTCTTCGGTGGCGCTGTAGACCTTGACCGGCACGTTCACCAGGCCGAAGGCGACCGATCCCTTCCAGATGGAACGCATGACCCAGTATGGCTCACAGGTTCGATCCCGTTCGTAGAGCGGCGCGATCCGGCAAGTCTGCGCCCGCGCGGGCGACGGTCACGGCGGACGCCAGCGTCGCGGCGCCCAGTACCCCCTCCAACGTGTCGACGTCGATGCGGGCCAGCTCCGCGCGACGGTCGGCGCCCAGCAGATCCAACGACCACAGGGCGTCGATCAGCCCGGTCATGAACGAGTCGCCTGCGCCCACCGTGTCGATCACCTGGACCGGGCGCGCCGCGACGTGCACGGTGCCCGCCGCGCATATCGCGAAGGCTCCCTGCCCTCCCATGGTCACCGCCACGATCGACGGGCCGAGGGACTGCCACACCGACGCGATCTGTTCCGGCGTGCGGGTTGGGTCGATCCAGCGCAGGTCTTCGTCGCTGGCCTTGACGACGTCGGACTTCTCGATGAGCCGATCGATGCGGCCGATGGCCTGCTCGCGGTCGGTGATCAGAGCCGGCCGAACATTCGGGTCGAACGTGATGGTTGCGGCCACTCGGTAGGCGTCGAGCAGGGCGGCCGTCGCCAGGCAGCCGGGATCCAGGAATCCCGCGATCGAACCGGTGTGGGCGATTAGCGGGGGACCCACTTCGGGAGTTCCCGTCAGCTGCCAGTCGATGTCGAATGTGTATGTCGCCGAGCCAGTTTCGTCGATCTTCGCGGCCGCCGTCGGCGTGCGGGCGGCGGTGATGCTGCCGGGCACCAGCCGAACCCCGGATGCCTCCACGTAGTCGACGATGCGACGTCCGCGTTCGTCGTCCGCGATGTGGGTGAGGAAATCCACGTCGCGATCGAGCCGGCCAAGGCCGACCGCGACGTTGAGCGGACTTCCGCCGACGTGCTCGGCGGGCGCCTGGCCCTGGCGTTGGACGATGTCAATCAGCGCCTCGCCGATCACCAAAGCGCGGGACGTCACGACGCTGGACTTTGCGTTGCGGACGGGTGAATCAGCGCCTCCAACGTGGCGCGGGCGCCGTCGCGGTGCAAGGAGTCCAGCGCCCACAGGTAGGCCTCGACGAAGCGCGGCTGCTCGGCGAGATCGCCGAATACGGAGGTGTTCTCGATGAAGGCCCTCGGGTTCTCGAGTTGCGACTTGGCGATCGGCACCAACGATTCGGCAAGCTGATCCTGCACGTCGATGGGTTCGCCCTGCTCGTCGACGCCCTCGGCGTAGCGGGCCCAGCTGGCGACGGTGGCCGCGGATAGCCTGACCGGTTCCCCGGATGCCAGGTTCTCCCTGATGACGGGGATCAGCCACTGGGGGATCCGGTCCGACGAGCCGAAGCAAAGCCGGACGATGGTGTCGCGCACGCCAGGGTTGGCGAAGCGCTCGATCGCCGTCTGCTTGTATTGCGGCAGATCGATTCCCGGGACGGGCATGAGCGTCGGTGTTGCCTCCGAATCCATGTACTCGAGCAGGAACTCGGCGAACAACGGGTCGCCCGCGGCGTCGTGCACCAGCCGGTAGCCAGCCAGATACGCGAAGTAGCAAAGGGCTTGGTGGCCGGCGTTGAGCAGCCGCAGCTTCATCAGCTCATAGGGTGTGACGTCATCGACGAGCAGCACGTCGGCCTCTTCATAGGGCGGCCGTCCGTCGGAGAAGTCGTCGTCGAGCACCCAGGCGGTGAAGGGCTCGGCGGCGACGGGCCACTGGTCATCGACCTTGAACTCCGTCGATAGGTTCTCGATCACGTCTGGCGCGGTGACCGGCGTGATCCGGTCGACCATCGAGTTGGGGAACTTGGTGTTGGCCTTCATCCAGTCGGCCAGCTCGGGTTGGGTTCGCTCCGCGTAAGCGGTGAACGCCTCGCGAGCGACGTGGCCGTTGCCCTCGATGTTGTCGCACGACACGATGGTCGGTGACGGCAGGCCGCGGTCCTTTCGACGCGC
>NZ_JAVRQA010000355.1:0-4918 GCF_032161845.1 Mycobacterium sp. | reverse complement strand
ACAGTTCGCCTCGCGGGTGGGGCTGGTCGGTGTTGAAGTATCCGAGCTCGGGCACGTCGATCAGCTTGTAGTCGATGACCAGTGGCCGCATGACCACTCCGTCGGTCGTGACGGCACCGATCTCGGTGAGTCCGTAGGCGTCGACCAAGTCGGCGTCCAAGCAGGATTCGATGAACGACTTCATCTCAGCGGACAACGGTGCGGTGCTCACGAATCCACCGAGCACGCGGCCACCCAGAACGTGTTCGCGCAGTTCGGCTTTCACTAGGTGGTCGGCGGTCGCCTCGTCGACACCCTTGGACACCAACCGTTGGACTCCCTGCTGGTAGCGCTGGAACAGCATCTCCACCACCCGCGGCACCAGGCCTACGTCGGTGGGACGGACCAGCGACCAGTCCTCGAACAACGTCGAGAGATCACTTTCCGGAACGAAGTAGCTGGTGCCGCCGGCCTGGAAGGCCGACGACAGCGGGATCCGCCCGCCAAGGTGGTTCAACGGGAGGAAGTTGACGTTCAGGACGGGTGACTCGACGGACGCCAGCGGCAGCGTCCACAGCGTGGCGACCATCTTCTCGGTCCACATGGCGCCCTTCGGCACGCCGGTGCTCCCCGACGTGTAGAGAATCATCGCGAGGCGGTCCTGGTCACCGCCGGTGTACATCGGCGTTTCGGCCAGCGTGCGGCCGCGCTCGACGACCTCGCCGAGCGTTTCGACGACGACGTCCATGCCTGCGGCGGCGAGCTGGTCCTTGGCCCGCTGCAGGCGTTCACGATCGGCGTCGACGTCGGTTGCGAAGTCGAACACGACCAGGCGTCGCAGCGACTGACTCCCCAGGACCGCGTCGATCGCCAGGTCGAGATAGGCCGCGCTGACCGCGAGCACCCGCGGCTCCGTCTCGGCGAGGATCGGCTGCAGCCTCGACACCGGCGCATTGTGCTGCAGCGGGACTGCAACCAACCCGAGGTATCCGCAGACGAGGTCGATGGTCAGGTAGTCGCCACTGGCGAATCCGATGGTGGCGACGAAGTCCCCTGGCCGCACCGGCGCGTCGGCCGCCTGGCTCCACGCGCTGGCGACGGCGGTGACGTCGGACCACAGCTCGCGGTACGTGGTGGTTTCGAACTCGGGCCGGAGCCGCACCGAGTCGCGGCCGGTCGACGCATCCTTCGCGACACCGCGCACGCGGCTGCCAAGGGCGGGGCGGTCACCGTAGCCATCCACGAACGTGGCGAGCACCTCGGCGAGCCGCAGACTCGGGACGCGCGCTGCCGCCATCACTTCGGGCTTTGGCGTCGCGGCTTGGAGCTGGGGATCGTGCGCGAGGAGCTCGGCGGTCCTTTCAGAGCCCTCTTGCGTCGTGGTCTGAGTGGAAACGTCGATCGTCATCGCTACCTCGCGTCTGCTGACTGTGCTCTGGGTAAGTCAGACTATACGACTCTGACTTTACTCGAGGCAAGTCAGCGTGGCATCATGGTGGTGTGACCTCCATGACGCTCAAGGGTGCGCTCGCCGATCGCGACAGTTGGTCGGCCGCGAACTGTTCGATGGCCGCTGCGCTCGAGGTGGTGGGTCGCCGGGCCAGCATGCTGTTGCTCCGGGAGGCCTACTACGGTGCCCACCGGTTCGACGAATTCGCCCGCCGCACCGAGCTCAGCGAGAAGATCACCGCGGCCCGGCTCAGGGAACTCGTCGAAGAGGGCCTGTTGGAGCGCCGCCCGTATCACGTTGCCGGCCAACGCAGTCGGGAGGACTACCACCTGACGGAGAAGGGCCTGGAGCTGCTCCCCGCGCTACTGGCCCTGATGCAGTGGGGCGATCGGTGGGTGCGTCCCGAGACAGGTCGGGTAGGCCTGCGGCACGCGGACTGCGGAAGGCCGGTCACCGTCGAGGTGCGCTGCACCGAAGGACATCCCGTCGCCGTCGATGCCGTCGAGGTGTTCCGACGGCGCTAACGTGTCGAGATGAACACTGCTCCAGCCGCTCGGCCCGCGCGCGTCGGGATCGTCGCGATCGGTACCGCACTCGCTCTGCTGGCCACGCCGACTCAGTCGCACGCCGACGTACCGAATCCCCTGTTGGCGTTGGTCGACGCCGCCGCGCAGCGCTTGCAGACCGCCGACCCCGTGGCCGCATCCAAGTGGATCACCGGGGGATCGATCGAGGATCACACCCGCGAGCAGCAGGTGATCGACGCCGTCACGGCGTCGGCCACGGAGAAGGGCGCCGATCCCGGCTTCGTCGAGAGGTCCTTCCGAAACCAGATCGCCGCGACGGTCGCGGTCGAGTACGGCCTCTTCAGCCAATGGAAGCTCGATCCCCCAAGCGCTCCACTGACGGCGCCCGACCTGTCGGACTCCCGGTCTGCCATCGATGCGCTCAATCGCACCATGGTGACCGAGATTGCCGGGCAATGGGATTCGTTGCATTCGCCCAGTTGCCTTGGCGATCTCGACGCCGCCAAGGATGCCGTCGTCGACGCACGCGGACTCGATGAGCTCTATCAGCGCGGGCTCGCATTCGCAACCCGGTCCTACTGCCAGTGAACGGTTCCGTGTCGACCAGGTGAACAGCCTCCGACCTCGAATACCACGCCCGTCAACCGATTAGGCGTTGGGGCCGCCGACGGTTTACTCTTGCGCGCGGTCCGTCGTCGACACAGGAATCCTTCATGCCTACTCAGCCCACATTGCGGCGTGCACAGTCCCTTCGCAGCACCCGCAGGCACCGCATCGCGCCCCGCGTGAACTGCCCAACGGTTGGTCAGAGCTTCGACATCGAGATGAGTCGCGAAATCGACGGCTGGACGATCCGGATCCCCGAGATCGGTGGCGTCACCCACGCCCGGCGCCGGGCAGGAGTCGAGTTGGCGGCGCGGGAGTGCGTCGCGGCCATCACCGGCATTCCGATCGGCTACGTGGCCATCTTCGTGGCCAAGGAAACCGTCGGCGCCGAGTAGCCCCACCCCCCTCTGCGATTTCGGCGCGGAAATCCGCGGTGAGCGCGGGTCAGCGCGCCCAAATCGCTAGGGGTGTTCCTAGGGGCGTCGTCGCTGGGCGGCCAATCGCACCGGGGCGTTGTCGGTGCCGTAACCGTCGTATTCGCCGATGCGCTGGACGAATTCGAAGAACACCGTGCCGACGGTGCGGGTGTAGAAGTGGATGAACGCCCCATCGGCGTTGCGGTCGTAGAGCAGGTCGAGTTCGCGCAGTTCGGCGACCGTCTCGGCATCGACGCCGAAGCGGCCCGCCACGTAGTCGTAGTAGTTGTCCGGCACGGCGAGGAAGTCCAGGCCCCGCGATCGAGCCGCCCGCGCGAAGGCGACGACGTCCGTGCAGGCGAAGGCGACGTGCTGCGGCATGGCGGCGGCCTCGAGAATCTGCGGTGCCACGTTGAGCGGCAGTCGAATCGAACCATCGTCGGTGCGCATGACCTGGCTACGCACCAGCCCGCTCGGCCCGGCCACTTCGGTCGGCGCATCCGCGGCGAGGCCGAAGACACTGGTCAGGAAGAGGACGGCCTCGTCGGCCGTCTGCCAGGGCACGGCGAGGTTGACGTGGTCGACGTGACTCAGCGACGCACCCGAATCGGACGACAGGCCGTTCTCGAATTCGTCGACCCACGGCGGTGGCGATCCGGCCGGCGGCGCCGTCACCCAGAAGAACTCGGTGCCCTCGGGCGCGACGGCTCCACCGAGCGCCTGTTCGGCGGCGTACGTCCGCCGGTAGGCCGCGGGCGCCATCAGGTCCGACGCTCGTCGGGAGGTGGCGTCGCCGTCGGGCACCTGCAAACCCACGGCAGCGACGTGCGGGGCGAGGTCGCGGGCCTGATGCTCGTTGAGCACCACGCGGACGTCGCCCGAGGTCCACAGCGAGACGGGCTTGGTGCGATGGCGCCCACCGGGAATGAAGCCGAGCTGATCGAGGAGCACCTCCACGTCGCTGGTGTCCTCGGCCTTCAGTTCGACGAAGTCGAAACCGACGGGCGGCTTGGCGTCTGCCACGGGTGTCAAGGCGACGGAGTGCTGAACCCCGGGGAGCGCGGCGACCTTGTCCTGCAACCAGATCAGGGATCGCCGCGCGTGGACCGCGGTGCGATCGGGATCGGTCTGACGGAAGGTGTCGTTGAAGACCTCCAGCGACAGCGGGCCGTCGAACCCGGTCTTCAGGACATGCGAGACGAAGGTCGCCAGATCGAAGTCGCCTTCGCCGGGGAAGAGCCGATGATGCCGGCTCCACGACAGCACGTCCATGGACAGCGCGGGCGCGTCGGCAAGTTGGAGATAGAAGATCTTTTCACTCGGAATGTCTTCGATGGCTGCCGGGTCGTGTCCGCGGGACAGCACGTGAAAGCTGTCGAGGCAGACGCCGACGGCGGGATGGTCGGCAAGGTCGACGATGCGCCACGCCCGCCGATAGTCGTCGACGAAGCGCCCCCAGGCCAACGCCTCGAAGGCGACTTTGACGTCGTACCGGGCCGCGACGTCGCCGAGCCGACGCAGCTGGTCGGCAGAATTCGCGTCCGAGTCGACGGTCGCGGTCGCCACGTTGCTGCAGACGAGAACGGTATCGATGCCTAGTCGCTGGGCCGTGACGAAGGTGGCGGCGGCACGGCGCAGGTTCTCGGTGAAGACGATTTCGTCGACTCCTTCGATATCGCGCAACGGCTGATAGAGATCGAGCGAGAGACCGAGCCGCCGGGCCAGGCCGCGGATCTCCTCGGGACTGTGATCGCTGGCGATCAGGTCCGGCTCGAAGACCTCGACACCGTCGAAACCCGCCGCAGCGCAGGCGTGCAGCTTCTCGACGAGGGACCCGCTGATGGACACGGTCGCAATGGACGTCTTCATGGTGTGCCTCCAATCACAATCCAATGTACTAAACGGTTAATACATTCGGAAGCCCGATGAGGAAGTTCGGC
>NZ_JAVRQA010000354.1:0-3191 GCF_032161845.1 Mycobacterium sp. | reverse complement strand
TCGACGGTGCCGAGCACAAGCGACGTCGCAGGCTGCTCACGCCGCCGTTCCACGGCAAGAGCATCAAGAACTACGAGGTGATCTTCGAAGAGGAGACCCTGCGGGAAGCGGCATCGTGGCCAGAGGGGCGGGAGTTCGAGTCGCTCGAGCCGATGATGCGGATCACGCTGAACGCCATCCTGCGCGCCGTGTTCGGTGCCGACGGTGAGCAACTCGACGAATTGCGTCGCATCATCCCGCCGTGGGTCACGTTGGGTTCCAAGCTGGCCGTGCTGCCCGCCCCGTCGCGCACCTACGGCCGGTTGACGCCCTGGGGCAGGCTCGCCGCCTACCGACGCCAGTACGACGCGGTCGTCGATCGCCTGATCGACACCGTGAAGGCCGACCCGAACTTCGACGCTCGCGACGACGTCCTGACGCTGCTGCTGCGGAGCTCGTATGAGGACGGATCGGCAATGTCGCGGCGCGACATCGCCGACGAGTTGCTGACGCTGCTGGCCGCGGGGCACGAGACCACGGCGTCGACCCTGGCCTGGGTACTGGAGCGGGTGACCCGGCATCCGGAGGTGCTCCGCCAGCTGGTCGACGAGGCGCGGACCGACGGCAACGAGTACCGCCAGGCCACGATCCTCGAGGCGCAGCGGGCACGCACCGTCATCGACTTCGCCGGGCGGCACGTGTACTCGCCCACGTTCGAGCTGGGCGAGTGGGTGATCCCAAGGGGCTACTCGATCTTCGTCGCGATCGACCACATCCACAGCCGGACAGACGATTTCGAGTCACCGCAGCGATTCGACCCGGAGCGCTTCATGGGCAAGCGGCCATCGACCTTTGCGTTCATCCCGTTCGGCGGCGGCACCCGCCGCTGCGTGGGTGCCGCGTTCGCCAACGTGGAGATGGACGTCGTCCTGCGAACCATGTTGCGCCACTTCACGATCGACACCACGACTGCTCGCGACGAGAAGATCCACTCGCGTGGCGTCGCCTACACGCCCAAGGCGGGCGGCCGGGTCGTCGTGCGGCGACGGGCCACTCCGCTCGCCTAACCACTCCCCGGCGAAGGGCTACTGGGCTGCGGTTTCGCGCCTCGGGAGCTTCCACCCCGCCCGCGGGAAGTGGCAGGTGTACCCGCTGGGGTAGCGCTCCAGGTAGTCCTGGTGCTCGGGCTCGGCCTCCCAGAAGTCCACCGCCGGGGTGACCTCGGTGACGACCTTGCCCGGCCACAGGCCGGAGGCCTCGACGTCGGCGATGGTGTCCAGCGCGACGGCCTTCTGCTCGTCGTCGGTGTAGAAGATCGCCGACCGGTAGCTGCTACCGACGTCGTTGCCCTGGCGGTCCTTGGTCGTCGGATCGTGAATCTGGAAGAAGAATTCCAGCAGCGCCCGGTAGTCGGTCTGCGCCGGGTCGTAGGTGATCTCGATGGCCTCGGCATGCCCGGGATGGTTGCGGTACGTGGCGTTGGCGTTCTTGCCGCCCGTGTAGCCGACGCGCGTGGTCACCACGCCGGGTTGCTTGCGGATCAGGTCCTGCATGCCCCAGAAGCAGCCGCCTGCGAGGATCGCCGTCTTGGTCGTCATGCCCGAGCCTCCTTGAACAGTGATGTGAACTCGCCGTAACCCTCGGACTCGAGGTCGTCGAGATGGATGAACCTCAGCGAAGCCGAGTTGATGCAGTAGCGCAACCCGCCGGCCTCCCGAGGGCCGTCGTTGAACACGTGGCCGAGGTGGCTGTCGCCGTGTGTCGAGCGGACTTCGGTGCGCAGCATCAGATGGCTGAAGTCGCGCTTCTCCACGACATGTTCAGAATCGATCGGCTTGGTGAAACTCGGCCAACCCGATCCGCTCTCGAACTTGTCGGTCGAGGCGAACAGCGGCTCACCGGATACCACGTCCACGTAGATGCCCGGTTCGTGGTTGTCCCAGTACTCGCCGGTGAACGGTGCCTCGGTGCCACTCTTCTGGGTCACCTGGTACTGCTCAGGAGAAAGGGCATTCACTGCCGCCGGGTTCTTGTTGTAGGTCTTGGGGTTCGTCGCTGCCACTGATCCTCCTTGAAGTTGGCACTCGTATAACCTCAAGCGCCCTTCGGAAAGTTCCCCGTCACGGCTCGGCTCGAACCCGGTCTACGACCGCAATGATCTGATCGGCGACCGCCCGCGGCTGGTACAGCATCTGGTTGTGCCCGGTGCCGGGGATGACGACGTTGGTGGTGCCGAGGGCCGCGGCCAGCATGTCGTTCGCCTGATGGATCTGGGCCTGGGTGTAGTTGTCCGGCTTGAGCCCCGCCGGCGCCGCGAACTTGTCCGCACTGAGCACGATCGCGGGCACGTGCGGCAACGGAGGGGCGGCGGCGATGGTCGCGAAGGCGTCGTCGGCGAGGATCGCCTCCTCGCCGGGGGCGCCTGCCTGTGCGTCGGTGTCGAAGGCTGCGTTCTGGTCGGGCCTGCCGAGGCCTGGCAGGAATTCGGAGGTGGGTTCGGAGAACACCAGCCCGCTGATCAGTTCCGGGTGTTGGCGCGCGAGAAGGTCGAGGACGAGGCCGCCATACGAATGGGCGACGAACACCATCGGCGTCGGAAGACGGGCTGCGGCAACGAGACTCACGACGTCGTCGACATCGGACTGGACGGTGTGCGGCTGAGCGGTCGGCGTCGATCGATCGGCGCCATCCGGTCGGGTGTTCGGCCGGTCGTAGGTGCAGATCCGCGTCACCCGCGCCACCAAGGGTTGGGCGGCGTCGGGACTCGCGGCGATCTTCGCCTGTTCGATCAGGTCGTAGGGCGACGACCGGATCGGGTCGTCAGGCAGCACGGCGGCGTTCCATGCCTCGGCGTAGCTGCCCTTGCCAGGGATGACGAACACACTGGGTGAGCCCGCACCCTGACAGTCCAGATAGAGGCTTCGGCCTCCGCCGACGTCGACGAGGCCTGCGAGGTCGTCAGCGGACGCGACGGGCGCGGTCACGAGTGCGGCCGCCACCCAGACCGTCAACGCGCGCACGACGTTCACGCCCGCGACGATACGGCCGCTCGACAAACAGAGGTAGAACGTGTTCTAGTTCTGGGTGTGACGGGTAGCACTTTCAGTCGCGACGAGCTGGTCGAGGCGTTCGCCGAATTCGAGGCCACGGTGGCCCGCGCCGCCGAGACGAGGAACTGGGATCCGTGGGTTGACCAGTACACCGACGACGTC
>NZ_JAVRQA010000353.1:0-3216 GCF_032161845.1 Mycobacterium sp. | reverse complement strand
ATCCCGACAAGCTGATGGTCGAGCACTTCACCGACGGCGACCTGTTCGACAACACCATCGAACCCGGGTGGGCCCCGCTGACCGCATCCGGACTCTACCAATGGGGACCGCCGATCAACCGGAAATTCCTGGGCACCAACCCATCTCCACGGATGATCCTCGACGTCGTGAAGGCTCTGCGTGACGACAACGAACTCAATCTCTCCAGGCTGGTCGCGATGGTGAAGGGCATGAGCCAGTGACCGTCGACTACGTGCGGGGTTGTCGCTACGCCGGCGTAGACGCCGACCACGCGATTGTCGTGCACACCGGGATCACCTCCAATCCGGCCGCTTTGGACCGCTTCTGCGCGCACCACGCCGACCGCGGAGTGGATGTCTGGACTCCAGACGAAAGATTCCGCTTCGACGGGTCGGCCGAAGGCCTGGTCGCCCTGGGCACGGACGTCGCCGAAACGAGCAGTCTGCCCGTGTTCTTGGTGGGATCCGCTCTCAGCGCCACGGCCATTTACCGCACACTCCAAGTGTCCGATGTCTTCTTCGGCGCGGTCCTGATCAGTGATGTGAGCCCGCCCGTCTCACCCGAATCGCTGGACCCGTCGTTACGGCAGAACACAAAGCCGGTCTTGTGGATCATCGGGGGAACGGACGTGACGTCCGGCTCCGCCGCGGCCCGACCCGGCGTTGACCCGGTCGAGGTGCAAAGGCACCCGGACGCCGTTGATCGGCTGATGCTGTCGCACCCCGAGGCCTGCAGCGACGCGGTCCTTGAGTGGTGCCTGCGCCAGCTCAGCAATCACCTCAACCCCACGTGGCGGTTCGAATGAGGACCGCCCAACGTCAGATTGTCAACCCTCAACGAAAGGTTCAAAATGCACATCACCATCATCGTTCTTAGCGCGCTTCTAGCGGTAGCATTCCTCGGCTCGGGCGGTCTTAAGCTCGTCGGCGCCAAACAGTCGTTGCAGATGCGCGACCAGTTGCGCGTCGGACCCCAACTGTGGCGCGTGGTCGGCGCTTTGGAGGTCGCCGGCGCTCTGGGACTGGCCGTCGGACTCGTCGTCCCGGTGCTTGGTATCACCGCGGCGGTCGGTCTCGCCCTGCTGATGGTCGGGGGCATCGGGTCTCACGCCCGAGTACAGGACCTTCGCCATGCCGGCCCCGCCGCGCTGCTCCTCGTACTCAGTGCCGTGACGGCTGGCTTATTGGTCACGTCGCTCTGATCGATTGTTCGAAACCGTCCGAGATCACGAAGGAGTGAAACCATGTCTGACACAACGGAATTACACCAACCTAGCGTCGCCATCACCGGGGCCGGCAGCGGGCTGGGGCGCGCATTGGCGATCAAGCTCGCGGCGAAGGGCTATCGCGTCTTTGGCACGGCACGATCAGAACAGCATGTCGCCGATCTACTGGAGGCGTCGAGTGGCAATGTCGCCCTGTCCCTTGCCGACATCACCGATCAGAGCGCTGTCACTGCCTGGGTGGACAAGGTTTCGGAGGAGGTGGGTCAGCGCGGACTCGACGTGCTGATCAGCAATGCCGGCACTCTGACGCCCGGACCACTTGAAGTGATCCCGTTGAACGACATCAGACGCGAGTTCGAAGTGAATGTCTTCGGAGCCCTGGCGGTGATCAACGGGTTTCTTCCGGCACTGCGCAAGTCTCGCGGCCGCATCGTCCAAATCGGAGCGATGACCGGCCGGCTGCCGGTGCCCTTCGACGGTCCGTCCAGCGCCTCCAAGGCGGCTTTCGAGGCGTTGGCCGACGTCTATCGCGCCGAACTCAAGCCGTTCGGGGTCGCGTTCGTAATGGCTCAGGCCGGCAACATGCGCACCGGAGGGCCCGCCAAGACGGCCGCCGCCCTGAAACGGATGGCAGACTCCATGACCGGCGAGCAGCGCGCACTCTATGGCGACGTCTTCGGCAAGTTCAGCGATGTGCTCAACAACATGCAGAACTCCGGGCTTAGCGCTGAGGCGTCCGCCGACCGGGTGATCGAACTGGTCGAGCAAGTGCCGCCACCAATCCGCGCGGCCGTCGGCGATGACGCGGAACAGATCCTGCGTCTCGTCCGGGAAAAGTCCGACACCGAACTGGATGCCCTGCGACTCCAGCTCATCGGAGCAGCCGATGCCTAGCCAATTGCGTAGTGCACCAACCACTGCACCGAAGTCACGCCAACCAGAGCGCACGTCGCTCCGCCGTTCGGAGGGGTAGCCAACCATGTCTCATGTCTTGATCACCGGTGGCGGAGGTTTGGTCGGGCTGAATACCGCCCGCGCCTTCGCCGCTGAAGGTACTTCAGTCGTGATCACCGCTCGTCACGGACACGACCAAATCGCGAAAGCGTTGGGCGACCTCCGCGAGCTGGTCACCATCGAGCCCGTGGAGTTTGCGCGTAGCGGGGAAGTGTTCGACCTGTTCAGCCGGTACGACTTTCAGTCGGTGATACACGCTGCACAGGCTCACCAACACGCACAAACCCGCACGTCGAACCGCGGCAACTACGACATGATCTTCAATTGTCTGGAAGCCGCAGAGGCCACAGGCGTGAAGCGTCTCGTCCTCGTGAGCTCGATCGCCGTTTATGGCGGCAGCGCACCGCCATTCACCGAAGACGCACGCTTCCCCGTGCAAGCCACGATCGATGACCATCCCGACGCCATGGGCGCCGTTACCGCGCCCGATGGGAGCAGAGCACTCGCGCTACCGGCGTTCGAGGTGTCCGTCAAACGATCCCTGGAGCGCATCGCGCTCGACTATGCCGCTCCCTGGCAGATGGGCGGATCGGCGACTGTGCGCACCAATCAGAAGCTGAACCAGCACCGCCTCGACGTCGCCGTGCTACGGATTCCGACTCAGTTCGGACCGGGCTACAAGGAGATGGGCAGTCCCATCAGCCGAGCTGTCCATACGGTCGCGGGCAGGGGAAATCTGATGGCAGGCGCGGGATACATGGGCGTGCCGCTGTCGGATCTGTGGAGCGTGATCGCCGTGTCCCCATTGACCTACGTTCGCGACACGGCCAGTGCGCTCATGAGCATGATTCATGCCGACGCCCTTCCCCGTCGCATCTACAACTTGTCCAGCGGCTACACCACCAGCGCGCGCGAACAGCTGCTGGCCCTCTATCGGGTAAGGCAAGGTGCCGCACAACAAGTGAACATGGATCCGGAAACGCTTCGGGCGGAACCGTATCCGTCGAACGGATTCA
>NZ_JAVRQA010000352.1:0-3109 GCF_032161845.1 Mycobacterium sp. | reverse complement strand
GCGTAGTCGTGAACGAACGCGACGAAGTCGGCGTCGGGGATGGCGCGATTGACGTAGCCGTACCGCTCGGCTGTATCGCCGTCGAAGTCCGCTCCGCCCAGCAGGATCTCGAATGCCCTGCCCCGGCCCACCAAGGCAGGCAGTCGGCCGGCGGCACCGCCACCGGGCACGGCGCCGAACCCTACTTCCATCTGTCCGAGGACTGCCTTCTCACGGCTGGCGAATCGGATGTCGGTGGCCAGGGCGAACTCGCTTCCCGCACCGCGGGCGATCCCGCGGATCGCGCTGATCGTGACGGCCGATAGCTTGCTGATCCGGACCGTGATGTCGACCCAAGCGGCGTATCCGGTGGGGCTCGGCAGCGCCTCGGCGATCTCCGGATCGGCGCCGAGGTCGTAGTGGGCAAGGAAGAAATCGGGGTCCGCGCTGTCGAATACGACCACGTTGACCGTGGAGTTGGACTCCAACTCGGTCAGCAGGTCCTTGACGTCGCGCATCATGTCTGGGCCGATCACGTTCACCGGCGGATTCTCGAAGGTCACCTCCCACAGGGTCGGTGAGTGCGCGGTGACACGCAGATGGGTGGGACGGAAGTCGTCGAGGAACGTCATGCGATCAAGATAGCACCTCACTTGGCTTTTCCTAGCCTGACCCGATAAGGTCGGTACCGGAGCAGGCGAATCATGCAGCGAACAAGGGGCATGCCTCGAACATCTGTCTCGCCAATACCTACCTGGATATCGATCTCAGTCCGCTAAAGGAGTACCACTGTGCCTCAACCCGTCGTCTTCATCCACGGACTGTGGATCCATTCCGCCGCCTGGGAGCCGTGGCTTCCGCTGTACCGTCGCGCCGGATACGAGCCCGTGGCGACCGGATGGCCCGGTGACGCGGACACTGTCGAAGCCACCCGGCGCGACGCCACGCAGGTGGCGGGCTACGGATTGGCCGAAATCACCGAGCACTACACGAAACTCATCAATGACCTACCCGAGCGACCCATCGTCGTCGGGCATTCCTTCGGTGGCCTGATCGCACAACGACTGCTCGTCAGCGGCCTCGCGACCCACGCCGTGGCGATCGATCCCGGCCCCATCAAGGGCGTCACCAAGGTCCCGCTTGCCCAGATCCGGACGGCGATTCCCGTACTCCGCAAGAAGTCGAACCGCCACGACGCAAAGTCCCTGACGGCGCGCCAGTTCCGCTACGGCTTCGCCAACGCCATCTCGGCGAAGGAGGCACGAAATCTCTACGACCGCTTTGCGATTCCCGGACCCGGCCGCCCGCTGTTCGAAGTGACCTCGGCCAAGAAGGATCCTGACTCGCCCGCAGCCGTCGACACCATCACCGGCGACCGCGGTCCCCTGCTGATCATCGGTGGCGGCAGGGACCACACGGTGCCCGAGGTCGTGTCGCGCCAGGCCTACGAGTTGTACGGGCCATCCCCGGCCGTCACCGACTACCACGTGTTCGCCGACCGCGGCCACTCCCTGGTGTTCGATTCTGGTTGGCGCGAAGTCGCCGACTACACCGTCGGCTGGCTCGCCAGACATTAGCCCGATGAGAATTCCAACGAGATTGACGACCAATGGGATCGCTCGCTGGTGTTCGGTACCCGCCAACCACGTCGCCGGGCAGGGGGCTGTTCCGTGCCGGTTCTCGCTGAGCTGCAACGGTTCACGAGTGTTAACCACTGATCCAGCCAACACGACAAAGGGAGTTCACATGCACATCGACGGAGCCGTGGCGTTCGTCACCGGGGCCAACCGCGGCCTCGGTCGGCGATTGACAGAACAACTGCTCGAGCGCGGCGCGACGGTGTACGCGGGGGCACGGAACCCGCAGTCGATCACCACACCCGGCGTCATCCCAGTGCGCATCGACATCACCGACCCCGATTCGGTGGAGGCGGCGGCCGCCATCGCGACCGACGTCACGCTGCTCGTGAACAACGCGGGAGTGCCCAGCGCCTCCCCTCTGCTCACCGGGCACCTCGACGACGTACGGGCGGTCATGGAGTCGCACTTCTTCGGCACGCTCGCGGTGACCCGCGCGTTCGCGCCGCACCTGATCGCGAACGCGCCGGGCGCGATCCTCAACGTCGTCTCGGTGGTGTCCTGGTTGCACCCCGGCACCCTCGGCGCCTATGCCGCCGCCAAGACCGCCCTCTGGGCACAGACCGACGCCATTCGTGAGGAGATCGCACCAAGCAATGTCGCCGTGACTGCAGTGCACATCGGTTTCATGGACACCGACATGACGGCCGGAATGACTGCGGTGAAGACCAACCCGTCGATCATCGCGGCGCTGGCCATCGACGGCGTGGAGCGCGGCGCCGTCGAGGTGCTCACCGACGAGATGACGCGCAATGCCAAAGCCGCACTCTCCGCCGATCGTGGCGTTGCGCAGTATCCGCCGGCAGCCGCCGTCCCGTTCGGCGCGTGAGCTGTCCAGGTATTACCTAGCCAGCGCGTAGAATCGCGGAGTGGCAAGAAAGCACGTTGACGACTGGCAGTGCTCGGTGGGACGCAGCGCGACCATCCTCGGTGACCGGTGGACCCTCCTGATCCTTCGCGAAGCGCTCCTCGGCACCACCCGATTCGCCGACTTCCAGACGAATCTTGGCCTCGCCCCCGACGTGCTCACCGACCGGCTCTCGACCCTGGTCGAATACGGCGTCATGACCCGTGACTCCTACCAGGAGCCCGGGCAACGCGCTCGTCCCGCCTATCATTTGACACCCGCCGGCCGCGAACTCCACGTGATCGTCGGCGCCTACCAACAGTGGGGTGACAGGTACCTGCCGCGGCCAGAGGGTCCGACGATGACCCGCCGCGCCAAGCGCACCGACCGGCCGGTCCACGTCGCCTTCATCGACGACCTGGGCTACGAGGTTCCCGCCGACGACGTGGCGTCCGTCCCCACCGGAAACTGACATTCTCACTTCGAGTTCCCTAGCGGGCGCTCACGTGATCCGGATCCGGATCGGTCCGCGCCACGTACCGTCCGGGTCGAGGACAGCGCCCTTCTGAGTGATGTCCACGCGCCCCTCCCTGGCCAGCGTGCGCGCGACGTCGCGGGCCTCGTCCATCAGGTCGCGCCAGTCGTC
>NZ_JAVRQA010000351.1:0-7749 GCF_032161845.1 Mycobacterium sp. | reverse complement strand
GTCGGTCATGTCGATGACGGGCGTCTGACCGCCGAGACCTGCGTTGTTGATCAGGACGTCCAGTCGACCCATCTTGGCCACCGTTTCGGTGATCAACGCGTCGACGGCCGCGGTCGACGTCACGTCGCACACCACCGAATCGACGCGACCGAGCCCGAGTGCGGCCAGTTCGTCGCGGGTCTCACCGAGACGCCGCTCGTGAAAGTCCGACACGACGACGTCGGCACCCTCGGCCAACGCGCGCCTGGCCGCCGAGGAACCGATGCCGGTACCGGCCGCCGCCGTCACCAGCACGACCTTTCCGGTCAAAAGTCCGTGGCCCTCGATCTCGTTGGGCGCGATGGCCAGATTCATCCCTTAACCTCCCGAGGCAGTCCGAGCACGCGCTCGGCGATGATGTTGCGCTGGATCTCGTTCGAGCCGCCGTAGATGGTGTCCGAGCGCGAGAACAGGTACAGCCGTTGCCATTCGTCGAACTCGCCGCCGTCGAGCAGCAGTCCGGCCTTGCCCTGGACGTCCATCGCGATCTCGCCGAGTTCGCGATGCCAGTTGGCCCACAACAGCTTCGACACAGAGTCCTTTCCGGCGGCCTGCCTGCCTCCTTCCACGTCCATCGTCGCCAGCGCGTAGGACCGCATCGTCTTGAGCCCAACCCACGACCTGGTCAGCTTCTCGCGGATCACCGGATCGTCGATGGCTCCGGTCCTCTTGGCCAGTTCGACGATGCCGGAAAGCTCACGCGCATAGCGGATCTGCTGGCCGAGGGTCGAGACGCCGCGCTCGAACGTCAACGTGCCCATGGCGACGCGCCACCCGTCCCCGGGATCACCGACCACCAGGTTCGCGTCGGTACGGGCGTCGTCGAAGAAGACCTCGTTGAACTCCGAGTCTCCGGTCAGCTGAACGATGGGACGAATCTCGACGCCCGGCTGATCCAGCGGGACCAAGAGGTAGGAGAGGCCAGCGTGCCGCTTGGAGCCCTTCTCACTACGCACGACGACGAAGCACCACTGCGCCCAGTGCGCCAGCGACGTCCAGACCTTCTGCCCATTGATGACCCACTGGTCACCGTCGAGCTCGGCCGTCGTCGACACGTTGGCCAGATCGCTGCCCGCACCCGGCTCCGAATAGCCCTGACTCCATAGTTCGGTGACGTCGCGGATCTTCGGCAGGAAGCGCTTCTGCTGCTCGGGGGTGCCGTACGCGATGAGCGTCGGCCCCAGCAGCTCCTCACCGAAGTGGTTCACCTTGTCGGGAGCGTCGGCGAGGGCGTACTCCTCGTAGAACGCGACGCGGTGCGCCACGGTCAGCCCGCGTCCGCCGTGCTCTTCCGGCCACCCGAGACACGTCAGGCCGGCCGCTGCCAGATGCTGATTCCACCTGCGCCGTTCGTCGAACGCCTCGTGCTCACGACCCGGCCCGCCGAGCCCCTTGAGCGCGGCGAATTCACCGACGAGATTGTCGATGAGCCACTGCCGGACCTCGGCCCGGAACTCCTGGACCTCTATCACCCTTGTAGGCTAACCTACCAAGCACTTGCTTTGTTAGAGGAGCGTCAATGGCGAACGATCCGAGGACCATCCCGGGGGTCCTGGACCGGATCGGCGATGAGTTCTCCAATCATCCCGCGCTGGTGACAGATGACAGGGAACTGACGTACTCGGAGCTGAAGACCGAGGTCAGACGGGCCGCGGCGGCGATGATCGAACTCGGCGTCAACGCCGGGGACCGCGTCGCGATCTGGTCGCCGAACACCTGGCACTGGGTGGTCGCGTGCCTGGCGACGCACTACGCGGGCGCGGTCGTCGTCCCCCTCAACACGCGGTACACGGCGACCGAGGCCACCGACATCCTCAGCCGCACCAGCGCACCGCTGCTGATCGGGATGGGCCAGTTCCTGGGCAGCGACCGGACTACCGAACTCGACCGCGCGGCGCTGCCTGCACTGCGACACATCGTCCGGGTGCCGATCGAGACGAACGACGGCACCTGGGACGAGTTCGTGGCGCGCGGGACGGATCTCGGTGCGGTCGACGCGCGCGCCGCGGCCGTCACCCCGGACGACGTTTCCGACATCCTCTTCACGTCCGGCACCACCGGACGGAGCAAGGGCGTCCTGTGCGCGCATCGGCAATCACTGGATGCGCCCGCCGCCTGGGCCGCGTGTGGAGAGCTCACCAGCGACGACCGCTACCTGTGCATCAACCCGTTCTTCCACAACTTCGGCTACAAGGCCGGGATACTCACGTGCCTGCAAAAGGGGGCGACGTTGATCCCGCAGCTGACGTTCGACCCCGAGCGGGCCATGCGGGCCGTCCAGGACCAACGGATCACGGTGCTGCCGGGCCCGCCGACCATCTACCAGACGCTGCTCGACCATCCCAGGCGCGGTGACTACGACCTGACGTCGCTGCGGTTCGCCGTCACCGGCGCGGCCGTCGTGCCAGTCGTGCTGATCGAGCGCATGCAGAACGAGCTGGACATCGACATCGTGTTGACGGCGTACGGGCTCACGGAGGCTAGCGGTTTCGGCACGATGTGCAGGGCCGACGACGATGCCGTCACGGTGGCGACCACGTGTGGCAGACCGATCGCCGATTTCGAACTGCGCATCGACGCCGCCGGAGACGCCGAGGCGGGCGAGGTGCTGCTGCGCGGACCGAACGTGATGCTCGGCTATCTCGACGACCCCGAAGCCACCGCCGCAGCGATCGACGCCGACGGTTGGTTGCACACCGGCGACGTCGGAAAGCTGGACGGGGCAGGCAATCTCAGCATCACCGACCGACTCAAGGACATGTACATCTGCGGCGGGTTCAACGTCTACCCCGCCGAAATCGAACAGGTGCTCGCGCGCCTCGACGGAGTGGCCGACAACGCCGTCATCGGAGTGGCCGACGAGCGCCTCGGCGAAGTCGGCAAGGCCTTCGTCGTACTCAGGTCCGACGCGCAGCTCGACGAGGCGACCGTGATCGCCTACGCCCGTGAGCATCTGGCGAACTTCAAAGCTCCGCGATCAGTGGCCTTCGTAGCCGCGCTGCCGCGCAACCCTGGAGGAAAAGTGGTCAAACCGCTACTGCGAGAGATCAGTTGATGGATCTGACGTTCGACGACGAGACCGAGGAGTTCCGCATCGAGGTGCGCGACTTCCTGGCTGCCAACCAGGCGCACTTCCCTCGCGTGTCCTACGACACCGTCGAGGGCTTCGAGCAACACCGCCGCTGGGACAAGGTGCTCTTCGACGCAGGCCTTTCGGTGATCGCGTGGCCACGAGAGTACGGCGGTCGGGACGCGACGCTGCTGCAGTGGATCGTCTACGAGGAGGAGTACTTCCGCGCCGGCGCGCCGGGCCGGGCCAGCGCCAACGGCACCTCGATGCTCGGACCGACGCTGTTCGCGCACGGCACCAAGGAACAGCTGGATCGCGTGCTGCCCAAGATGGCCAGTGGCGAGGAGATCTGGGCGCAGGCGTGGTCGGAGCCCGAATCGGGTAGCGACCTCGCCTCGCTGCGGTCGACGGCGACCAGGACCGACGGCGGCTGGAAGCTCAACGGGCAGAAGATCTGGAGTTCGCGAGCCCCGTTCGGCGAGAGGGCATTCGGGCTGTTCCGCTCCGACCCGACCGCTCAACGGCACAAGGGCCTTACCTACTTCATGTTCGACCTGAAGGCCGACGGCGTCACCGTGCGGCCCATCGCCCAGCTGGGTGGCGATACCGGATTCGGTGAGGTGTTCCTCGACGACGTGTTCGTGCCGGACGAGGACGTCATCGGAGCCGTCGACGAGGGTTGGCGCGCCGCGATGAGCACGTCGAGCAACGAGCGCGGAATGTCGCTGCGCAGTCCGGCGCGGTTCCTGGCGCCCGCGGAACGGCTCGTCGAAGGGTGGAAGGCGGACCGCGATCCCGCCTTCGCCGACCGCGTCGCCGACGCCTGGATCAAGGCACAGGCGTACCGGCTGCACACGTTCGGCACGGTCACCAGGGTGGCGGCCGGTGGCGAACTCGGCGCCGAGTCGTCGGTGACCAAGGTGTTCTGGTCCGATCTCGACGTCGCCCTGCACCAGACCGCGCTCGACATGCGCGGCGCCGACGGCGAACTGGCCGACCACTGGACCGAGGGTCTGCTCTTCGCGCTGGGTGGTCCGATCTACGCGGGCACCAACGAGATTCAGCGCAACATCATCGCCGAGCGGCTGTTGGGCCTGCCTCGGGAGCCGAAATGAGAGTCCGCCGTGCACTTTGAGATCGACGATCAACAGCGCGACTTCGCGGCAAGCATCGACGGAGCCTTGGCGGCCGCCGACGTGCCCGCCGCCATCCGCGCCTGGTCCGCAGGTGATACCGGACCCGGCCGCAAGGTGTGGGCGACCCTTGCCGAACTCGGTGTGACGGCGTTGGTCGTGCCCGAGGAGTTCGACGGCATCGGCGCCCACCCCGTCGACTTGGTGGTGGCCGCCGAACGGTTGGGCCGCTGGGGTGTGCCCGGTCCCGTCGCCGAGTCGATCGCCGTCGCACCGATCCTGTTGGCGCACGACGAGCGCAGCGGGGCACTGGCCTCCGGTGAGCTGATCGCCACCGTCGCGATGCCGCCAGGCGTTCCGCGTGCGGTCGACGCAGACGCCGCGGGCCTCGTGCTGTTGGCCTCCGATGGCGAGGTGCGCGACGCAGTGGCGGGATCACCGCACGAATCCGTCGACCCGGCCCGCCGCCTCTTCGACGTCGTCGCCTCCGGTGACCCGTGGAAGGCCGACACCGCAAGGGCTTTCGAGTTCGGCGCGCTGATCACCGCCGCGCAGCTGATCGGCGCGGGCCAGGCCATGCTCGACGGGTCGGTCGAATACGCCAAGCAGCGCAGCCAGTTCGGCAGGGTGATCGGTTCGTATCAGGCGATCAAGCACAAGCTCGCCGACGTACACATCGCGCTCGAACTGGCCCGTCCACTGGTCTACGGCGCAGCGCTGTCGCTCGCCGACGGATCGCCCGACACCGGACGCGACGTCAGCGCGGCCAAGGCGGCCGCCGCCGAGGCCGCCCTGCTGTCGGCCCGGTCGTCACTGCAGACCCACGGCGCCATCGGCTTCACCCAGGAGCACGACCTTTCGCTGCTGCTCCTTCGGGTGCAGGCGCTGCGATCGGCGTGGGGTGACCCGATGTGGCACCGCCACCGAGTGTTGGAGGCCCTGACATCGTGAGGACCAGCGAGGAGCGGAGCGGATCGCGCATGAGTGACGAACGGGAGATGCTGCGCGACACCGTCGCGGCCATCGTCGAGAAGCACGCCTCCCCCGAGGCAGTCCGTCGCGCAATGGAATCCGAGCGTGGTTACGACGAATCCCTGTGGACGCTGCTGTGCGAACAGGTCGGTGCCGCCGCCCTCGTCATCCCCGAGGAACTCGGTGGTGCAGGCGGCGAGTTGGCGGACGCCGCCGTCGTCATCGAGACACTGGGTCGTGGTCTCGTTCCGACGCCACTGCTGGGTACGACCCTGACGGAGTTGGCGTTGCTGTCTGTCGACGAACCCGACGCCGACACCCTCGAGAAACTGGCCGAGGGTGCGTCGATCGGCGCCGTCGTCTTCGATCCGGGTTACGTCATCAACGGTGACGTCGCCGACGTGGTGCTGGCCTGCCAGGACGGTCGGCTGGAGCGGTGGACGGACTTCACCGCCGAACCGGTCGTCACGATGGACCCGACCCGCAGGCTCGCCAGGCTGGAAGGCGGAGCCGCGGAGCAGATCGGCCAGGACCCCGGCCTCGCCGACACCGCGGCAATTCTGTTGGCGGCCGAGCAGATCGGCGGTGCCGCACGATGCCTGGACCTGACGGTCGCCTACACCAAGGACCGCGTTCAGTTCGGCAGGCCCATCGGCAGCTTCCAGGCACTCAAGCACCGGATGGCCGACCTCTACGTGCTGGTGCAGTCGGCGCGCGCCGTGGTCGACGACGCGATCGCCGAACCGTCGGCCACCTCCGCGGCGCTGGCCAGGGTGTCGGCCAGCGAGGCGTTCAGCGCCGTGACCGCCGAGGCCATCCAGATGCACGGTGGCGTGGCGATCACCTGGGAATACGACATCCAGTTGTACTTCAAGCGGGCCCATGGCAGCGCGCAGTTGCTCGGCCCGCCGCGGGACTACCTGCGGCGACTCGAGTCCGAGGTGCTCTAGCGCGTTCGTGTCGGAGGGCCCGCACGCCCTACTGCGACGCCCCGATCCGCCAAGGAGGCCCCCGCCTGGCGGGTCCACACCTGGTGCGATCCCGACGGTCTACACACTGCCGAGTTCACCACCCCGACCGGTGACCGCCACCGATCCAAGGCACCGCCACTACTCGGTGATCTCGTTCCACTCAAGAGCGCCGGCATCGAAATCCGCTTGGGCGACGAACTCGCCTGGCACGACGCCGTCTGATTGACGTTCAGACGACCGGCTAGCCTGGCTCGGATGAGCGATCGCGTCGCGTTGCGGGCCGGGATCCCACCGTTCTACGTGATGGACGTGTGGCTGGCTGCTGCAGAGCGGCAACGCTCCCACGGCGACCTCGTCAACCTGTCCGCCGGGCAGCCGAGTGCGCAGGCCCCCGCTCCCATTCGCGCTGCGGCCGCCGAGGCGCTTGCCACCCACAATCTGGGATACACCGTGGCGCTGGGCATTCCGGAACTCCGCGAGGCGATCGCGGCGTCCTACGCTGACCGCTACGGCGTCACAGCCAGCCCTGATGACGTCGTCGTCACCACCGGGTCCACCGGCGGATTCCTGCTCGCGTTCCTGGCCAGCTTCGACGTCGGCGACCGAGTGGTCGTGCCAAGCCCGGGGTATCCCTGCTACCGCAATATCCTCTCGGCGCTTGGCTGTGAAGTCGTCGAGTTGCCATGCGGCCCCGCTACTCGATTCCAACCCACGGTCGAGATGCTCGCCGAGATCGAGCCGCCCATCAAGGGCCTGGTGCTGGCCAGTCCGGCCAACCCCACCGGCACCGTCATCCCGCCTGCCGAGCTGGCGGCCATCGCAACCTGGTGCGAGACGCGCGGCGTCCAGCTGGTGAGCGACGAGATCTACCACGGGCTGACCTATCCCGGTGCACCGGCGACCAGCTGCGCGTGGGAGACCTCCCGCGAAGCCATTGTGGTGAACAGCTTTTCGAAGTACTACGCGATGACGGGCTGGCGACTCGGCTGGCTGCTGGTGCCACCGGCCCTGCATCGCGCGGTCGACCGGCTGACCGGAAACTTCTCGATCTGCCCGCCGGCGCTGCCGCAACTCGCAGGCGTGGCCGCGTTCACGCCGGAGTCCATCGCCGAAGCCGACGCACTCGTCGACGCCTACGCCGTCAACCGCGAGATCCTGCTTGGTGGTCTACCGGAGATCGGTTTGCCACGACTGGCCCCCGCGGACGGGGCGTTCTACGTCTACGCCGACGTCTCCGACTACACCGCGGACTCGCTCGACTTCTGTGCAAGGCTGCTGGCCGACACCGGCGTTGCGATTGCACCCGGCATCGACTTCGACACCGTCCACGGTGGGGCGTACGTGCGACTGTCCTTCGCAGGTGCCACCTCCGACATCGAGGAAGCGTTGCACCGGATCGGTCCGCGGCTCGGTTGACTAGGAAAGACCGGTGGCCGAGCGTCGACGCCGAGAGATCGCATCAACGCTGGCAGCCAGTAGCAGCACGCCGCCCGTGACCAGGAAGTTGATGTAGGACGACTGGTTCAACAGGCCGAGTCCGTTGGCGATCGTCGCGACCACCACG
>NZ_JAVRQA010000350.1:0-16750 GCF_032161845.1 Mycobacterium sp. | reverse complement strand
GCCGCATCCGACCGGGCTGTATCGGTTGGCGTGTAACGGAACTGGCCGGGTGCCAGCACCGCCAGCGTTCCGCGCGCCGGTCCTGCGACCACTGTGTAGGTCACCGCGTCACCGTCGGGGTCGGAGCCGTGCAGGTCGATCGTCACGACGCCGTCCGCCGGGCTGCTGGCAACTGGTGCGACAATCGGATCTTCGTTCGCGGGCGCGATCGAGACCGAGATGGTCTTCGTCACCGACGAGCCGTGGCCGTCGCCGACCGTGACGGTGAACGTATCGGTGGCTGGCGCCACCGCGGCGGCGTGCCTGGCCGCCGGCGTCGGGGTGTAAACGTAGTTGCCGGCACCGTCGATGGTGACGCCGCCCAGCGTGCCCTGTGTTGTGCTGTAGGACAACGCATCTCCGTCGCCATCGGTGGCGCCGAGCGATCCGGTGACCACGCCGCTGCTGAAATTCGTGGACTGCGTCGGGTGCAGAACGGGAGGCTCGTTGCCGGCGATCAGGATCACGGTGACGGTGTCCGACAGCGAGTTGGTGACGGTCGCCCTCGTCCCCGTCGCGTCGATGCTGACGCCCCACGGACCGTCGCCGACGTTGACGAACGTGACTGCGTTGTTGTCGGTGAGATCGACGATGGACACCGAGTCGCTACCGAAGTTGGCCACGTACAAGCGTTTTCCGTCCGGCGTGACCGCGATTCCACGCGGATCGAAGCCGACGTCGGCGTAGGTGAACGACTTGTCGGAGAGTTGGACGATCGCGACCCGGTTTTCGGTGCCCCCCTTGGTGAGGTACAAATGCGTGTCGTCGGGGCTGATCGCCATGCCGAACGTGTCGTCACCGACGTGAATGGTGTCGAGCACAGTTCCATTCGACGAGTCGATGATGGAGACGTCACCGTCGGTGGAATTCAGCGCATAGACGCGCGTTCCCGCCTGGTTGATGACGATCTGGCTGGGGTCGATGCCCACGGACACGGAGGTCCCGCTGGCGACCGTGACGATCGTGATCGTGTTGTCGGCGTTGGCGGTGTAGAGGAACTGGCCGTCGGGACTGACCGTGATGCCGGTGGGCTCGTGCCCGATACCCACGGTGGTGATGACCGCGCCCGTCGCCGTGTTGATCGACGTTACGGAGTTGCCACCGGCATTCGCGACATAGAGCGTGGATCCGGCTGTGTTCAGTGCCAGCGCCGTCGGGCGGTCGCCGACCTGGATGGTGCGCACCGTCGTGTTGTTCGTGGTGTTGATGACGGTGACGGTGTCGTCGTCGGTGTTGGCCACGTACGCGCGAGTGCCGTCAGCGCTCAGTACGACCGCGCGCGGGCCGTCACCGACGCCGGGCGTACCAGTCACGCTGTTGGCGGGCAATTCGGCCACCAGAACGTCGCCGACGGTGACCACGATGGGGGCGCTGCGCCCGTCCGTGACTCCGATGGTGAACGAGTCGGTCTCCACGGCGTTGGTGGTCAGAGACGCATTCAGCCGTTCCTCCGGCTTCGCGGTGTAGGTGTAGGTGCCCGTCGCGCTGTCGATGGTCAGCGTGCCTCGGGTCGGCCCGGTGACGACCTGATAGGACAGTGAGTCGCCGTCGGCGTCGGTGACGTTGATCTTGCCGGTGACGACCCCGGCACTGTTCGGGTTGCCCACCGATGGTGCGGTAGCTGCAACTGGCGCAGCGTTCTTCGGGTTGACGTTGACCGAGACCTGGATGGCGAGCGCGCCGCCGTGGCCGTCGTCGGCGGTGATGGCGAACGCATCCTTGGCGGCCGTCCCACCCTGCGACGCGGCGTGCTGCGCCTCCGCGGTGGGGGTGTAGGTGAAGCTGCCGTTCTCGTTGACGATCACGGTGCCCTTGCCGGTCGTCGTCGACCCGGAGTATTTGAGCGTGTCGCCGTCGGGATCGGTCGCACTGACGGTGCCGGTCACCACTCCGCTTCCGCTGTCGGGTTGCCCGACCGTGGCGACACCGTTGATCGGCACCCTGTTCTTCGGGTTGACCGTGACCGTCACGGTCACGGGCAGCGCGGCGCCGTATTGGTCCGTCGCGGTAACGGTGAACGTATCCGTGGCGGCAGCTCCGCCTGCGCTGGCGGCGTGCTGCGCGGCGGCAGTCGGCGTGTACGTGAATGCGCCACTGGTGGTGACAGTGACGCTGCCCTTGGCCGTCGTGGCGGTCCCGCTGTAGCGCACGGTGTCGCCGTCGGGATCGAGGGCCTTGACCGTTCCGGTGACGATGCCGGTGGTGGAATTGGGTTGTGCCACGACGATAGTGGGGTTGGCCGGCGCGGCGTTCTTCGGGCTGATGTTGACCGTCACCGCAACCGCGAGAGTGCCGCCGTAGGAGTCGCTGGCGGTGATCGTGAACGTGTCGGTGGCCGCAGCACCACCCGCGAGGGCCTTGTGGCGCGCGAGTTCAGTTGGCGTGTAGGTGAACGTACCGTCGGTGTTCACCGCGACGTTGCCCTTGGCGGTCGACGTCGGCCCGCTGTATCGGACTGTGTCGCCGTCGGCGTCTGTGGCACTCACCGACCCGGTGACCATACCCGTCGCTGGATCTGGTGTTCCGACAACGGCACTGCCGTTCTTGGGCGCGGCATTCTTGGGGCTGACGGTCACGTTGACCGCGACGGCGACCGTGCCGCCGTGTCCGTCGCTGGCCGTGACGGTGAACGAATCGGTGGCCGCCGCTCCACCAGCTAAGGCCTCGTGACGGGCGATGGCCGTTGGCGTGTAGGTGAAGGTGCCATTGGCATTCACGATCACGGCGCCCTTGGCCGTCGACGTAGATCCGGTGTAGGTCAATGCATCCCGGTCGGCATCGGTCGCCCGCACCGTTCCGGTGACCACGCCCGTGGTCGAGTTCGGGTTTCCTACGGTCACGGTGCCGCCGATGGGCGTCGCGTTCTTCGGGTTGACGGCAACGATCACCGGCACCGCCAGCGTGCCGCCGTGTCCGTCGCTGGCCGTGACGGTGAACGAGTCGCTTGCGGCCGCACCGCCCGCGGACGCGTTGTGCTGCGCCGTGGCCGTCGGGGTGTAGGTGAAGGTGCCGTTGGCGTTGACGACCACGGACCCCTTCGTCGTCGATCGGGATCCCGTGAAGGTGAGGTTGTCTCCGTCGGTGTCGGTGGCAGACACCGTGCCGGTGACCACGCCGGTGGTCGCGTCAGGGCTGCCGACGGTCGCGCTGCCGTTCTTCGGAACCGAATTCTGTGGACTGACAGCCACTTTGACCGCAACAGCCAGCGTGCCGCCGTGCCCGTCATTGGCTGTGACGGTGAACGAGTCGCTTGCGGCCGCACCACCCGCGGTCGCCTGATGCCGAGCCGCGGCGGTGGGGGTGTACGTGAACGTGCCGTCGGTGTTGACGACCACCGAACCCTTGGCGGTTGACGTCGGCCCGCTGTACTGCAGCGTGTCACCGTCGGCGTCAGAGGCGGTCACTGCTCCAGTGACCACACCGGTTGCCGCATCAGGCTGGCCGACGACCGAACTACCGTTCTTCGGCGCCGCGTTCTTGGGACCTACGGCCACGGCGACCGCGACCGCGACGGTACCGCCGTGTCCGTCGTTGGCCGTAACGGTGAACGAATCGTTGGCCGCGCCACCGGCCGCGGCTTGATGGCGGGCCTCGGCGGTGGGGGTGTAGGTGAAGGTGCCGTTGGCGTTGACGACCACGGCGCCCCTGGCCGTAGCCGTAGAACCGGTGTACGTCAACGCATCCCGGTCGGCATCGGTGGCCCGCACCGTTCCGGTGACCACGCCCGTGCTCGAGTTCGGGTTCCCCACTGTCACAGTGCCGGTGATCGGCGCCGTATTCGCCGGCGTGACCGGAACACTGCTGACCCGGACTGCCGTCACGGCGCCGCGCCCATCGCTGACGTTGACGATGAAGCCATCGACGTCGGCGCCCGCAGTGGCCGCCGCAGCATGCCTGGCGGGGTCAGTCGGCGTGTAGGTGAAGGCGCCCGTCGTGGTGACCCCGACGGCACCCTTCGCAGGCGGGGTCTTGATCGTGTACGTCAGCGGATCCCCGTTGGGATCAACGGCATTGAGGTTGCCGGTCACGATGCCGGTCGTGCCGTCGACGTTGGTGATCGTGGGCGATGCCGTCGGCGCATTGTTCGGCGAAGTCACTAGCGCCTGAACAGCGAGCGCCGGGGCGGCGAGCAGCGACGCAGTTCGGGCGGCCGGTTCCGGCGTGGCCGGTTCGCTGGTGGTGGTCAGAGCGGTGAGCGTCGACTCGGACGCAGCGGTCGTGGTGCGCTCCGATTCACGACGGGTCCAGGCCAGCACCGCCCACATCAGGGCCGGCGCCGCGGGGGATTCTGGTGAGGGGAGCAGCAGCGGCGCCAGGACGGCCGAAACCATCTTCGCGACCACGTTGACGGTTGACTGCGCGTGCGCCGGTTCGGGTGCGGGCGTTGTGATGATGGTCTCGACCGGTTGTGCGGTGCTGGTGAAGGACTGCGGCTCAACTGTCTTCAGTGCGACGACTGCCGAACTGGCCGGCGTGGCGACGATCTTGGGCGCGCTGGTCGTCGCTGTCGCTTCGTTCTGATTCGCTGTGCCTGGCGCGTTCGCGAGGGTGACGGTCTTCGCGGTCTCGACCGGCCCGTGGTCGCCGCCCTTCGTCTCCTTGGGCTTGGTCGGCTTGGTCGGCTTGGTGGGCTCGGTCGAGGTCTGCTCGCCGTTGATGGTGGTGTTCAGGCTGCCGGACCCGCTCACGGTCACCGGCGGTGACGAGCCGTCGCCGACGCTGACGGTGATCTGAGATGAGTTGGTCGTCGGGCCAGTCCCTGCGCCCGGGCTCCCCGTGGGGAGGCTCGGGGATGACGAGTCGTGCGTCGGCTCCGGAGTGACGGCGGCGGTGGGGTCGAGCGGGGTGGGCACGCTCGGTGGAGAATCGACGGTGTCGGCCTGGTCCCCCGTCTCCGGTATGGCCCATGCCAGGCCGGGCATGGTGCCGACGCCCAGTGCGACCGCCAGCGCCCCGAGCCGTCCGACGTATCGCGCGTAACCCGTGCTCTTGCTATGAGCTCCCATTGCCCGAATCCCCCCAGATCGGACCGCGACGCCGAGCCTGGCGTTGCCGTCGACTCAATTTACGAGCAGGTAAAGCAAATCGAATCGGGGGTTTCCCTAGAAAACCAGCTAATCCCCTACTCGTGTGCGCGACGGGATGTCCGCGGCGGATGTACGGGAGGGCCGCCAAGCAGGAGCCGGGTTAGTCCGCTAGTCCGAGCGCCTTCGCGAGCGTGCGCAGCGCAGGACGTGGATCGGCCGTCGGGTTGTCGCCGAGCACCTGAACGACGACGTGGTCGGCACCCGCATCGAGGTGAGCGCGCACCGAGGCCGCGGCATCGTCGACCGAGCCCATCCCGACGAGTCCGCGGGCCAGCCGGTCGGAGCCGCCGCGCACCAGATCGGACTCGTCGAAGCCCTGGCGCAGCCAGGAGTTCCGGTAGTTGGGCAGCCCGCTGTAGACGTTGAGGTGCCCGTGGGCATTGCTCAGCTGTTGTTCGTCGTCACCGCCGACGACGACGGCCTGCTCGGAGACGATCCACTTGTCCGGGCCGAGGATCTCGCGGGTCTTGCGGGACTGCTCGGGCAGAACGAGGTAGGGGTGCGCACCGTCGGCGTGCGTGCCCGACAGCTCGATCATCTTCGGGCCGAGCGCCGCCAACAGACGGGCGGGCCTGCCCGCGCCCGGCTCGATCTGCTCGGGGACGGACGCCATCTTCTCGAGGTAGCTGCGCATCGTCGCGAGCGGCTTCTCATACACGCCGCCGAATCCGTGCTCGACGAGCGGCGCGTGGCTAACGCCCAAGCCGAGGACGAAGCGGCCCGGGTAGAGCGCGCTCAGCGTGCGTCCCCCCGACTCCGCGGCAGACGCCGCCCGCGCGTGGATGTTGGCAATCCCGGTGCCGACGACGAGGCGCTCGGTGCCCGCCAGGAACGCCGCGGACTGCGTCAGGCACTCCTTGCCGGTGACTTCGGGAATGAACAGCGAGCCGTAGCCAAGCGCCTCGATCTCCCTCGCGACTTCCTGGGCATCGGTGATGGGCCAGGTGTCGCTCGCCCACCAGACACCGATCGGGGCGGAAAAGTCGATGTTGGCGCGTTCGGTCACGGCGTCGATGTTAGGCGTTGAGTCGTCCCGACAGCAGGTGCGCCTCCTCGAGCAGCAGGGTTCCCAGCTCGTGGTGACGTTCCGGGCGGAAGCGAGTCTCGACCCCGGTCAGGCTCAATGCCCAGGCCGGTCTGCCGCTGTGGTCGAAGACGGCGGCCCCCATCCCCCAGCTTCCTTCGACGATCAGAGCCGGGTTCACCGCGTAGCCGGTGGTTCTGGTGGATTCGATGCGCCGTCGCACCGCCTGCTCGGAATGCGCTGTGCCCCAATCCACGTCGAGCCGGACCCGGGAGAAATAGTCGTCGACGTCCCTGGCGGGAAGGTGACTGAGGATGGCGAGTCCGGCCGATGCCACCCCCAGCGGGAAGCGGATGCCGACGTGGAGGACGTGCGAACGCAGTGGAAAGCTGCCCTCTTCGCTCAGCACGCACACCGTCTCGTCGCCGCGGCGCGCGGACAGATGCGCACTCTCACCGGTCGTGCGAGCAAGGCGATCGATCGTCTCGCGCGCCTGGTCGGTGACGTCGTACCGGTGCGCGGCCCCCGCGCCGAGCAGATACAGCTCCGGCCCCAACGACCACCGTCCGGTCTTCGAGTCCCTGTCGATCAGACCCTCGTCCACCAGCGCCACCAGCAGCCGGTGCGCCGTGGGTCGCGCCAACCCCGCCGTCTTCCCGAGCTCGGTAGTCGTCGCGCCATTCGGTTCGGCCGCCGCGACGGCGCGCAGCAGGCCCCCCACTCGCGTGACGACATGGTTCACCACGTCACCGATCCTAGCGTTCACTGAGTGGACGCGCTGACCACAGACGGTCACTGGATGAACAATTCGCGGACTTTTCCGTTCAATGCTTGATCGGCTCAGCTGCTTCGATGTTGGGTGGACGGTAAAGCTCACCGCGTTTGCAGAGTGGACGTACCGCTAGGAGGACGATGAAATCGAAGGTGTACGAGTCAGCCGCCGCAGCGGTTGCCGACATCACCGACGGCGCGAGCCTCGCCGTCGGCGGGTTCGGGCTGTGCGGCATTCCGGACACGCTGATCGCGGCACTGGCCGAATCGTCGGCGACCGAGCTGGAGGTCTTCTCCAACAACTGCGGAGTCGACGGCCAAGGGCTTGGAGTCCTCCTCGCGCTCGGTCGCATCAGGCGGGTCACCGCGTCGTACGTCGGCGAGAACAAGGAGTTCGCCCGGCAGTACCTCGCCGGTGAACTCGAAGTGGAACTGACCCCGCAGGGGACGCTGGCCGAGCGCATGCGCGCCGGCGGCGCAGGCATCACGGCATTCTTCACCCCGGCCGGGGTCGGCAGCCCGGTATCCGACGGCGGCCTGCCGTGGCGCTACGCCCCCGACGGTTCGATCGCGCTGGCCTCACCGCCGAAGGAAACCCGGGTGTTCGGCGACAAGCGTTACGTACTCGAGGAGGCGATCAACGCCGACTTCGCCTTGGTACACGCTCAATTGGGCGATACGGACGGCAATCTGGTGTTCAACAAGACGGCGATGAACTTCAACCCGCTCGCTGCCATGGCCGGGCGGATCGCCATCGCCGAGGTCGAGCAGCTCGTCGATCCTGGCGAAATCGACCCTGGCCAAGTACATCTGGCGGGGGTGTTCGTTCAGCGCATCGTCGACGCCGGACCGCAGCACAAGCAGATCGAGAAGCGCACCGTTCGCCCGTCAGAAGGAGGGGACCGATGAGTGAGTCCGCGGCAGTCACGGGCTGGAGCAGAAACGACATGGCAGCCCGCGCGGCCGCGGAGATGGTCGACGGCGAGTACGTCAACCTCGGCATCGGCCTGCCCACCCTCATCCCCGGCTACCTGACGCCCGACGTACGGGTGACCCTGCACTCCGAGAACGGCATCCTCGGGACGGGCCCGTACCCGGCCGACGATGCGGTCGACCCCGACCTGATCAACGCGGGTAAGGAGACGGTGACCGTCAATCCTGGTGCGGCGTACTTCGATTCGGCATTGTCGTTCGGCATGATTCGCGGCGGTCACATCGACACGGCGGTCCTCGGCGGCATGCAGGTATCCCGAACGGGCGACCTCGCCAACTGGATGGTGCCCGGCAAGATGGTCAAGGGCATGGGCGGCGCGATGGACCTGGTGCACGGCGCGGCCCGCGTCATCGTGGTGATGGAACACAACGATCGCGACGGTGGCCCCAAGATCGTCGAGTCGTGCACCCTGCCGCTGACCGGGCAGGCCGTCGTCGACCGGATCATCACCAACCTCGGCGTCATCGACGTCGTCGGGGACGGCACCCTGGTGCTACGCGAGCTCGCTCCCGGCGTGACCGCCGATGCCGTCATCGCGGCGACCGGAGCGACGCTCACCGTCGACCTCGACTAGCCGCTAGGCGCGGGAATCTTCAAGCGCCCGAATCAAACTCGCGGCGTCCCACGGACCCTTGTGCCGTACGCCGTTGACGAAGAACGTCGGAGTCGAGCCGAGGTCCATCAACTCCGCGTCCTGGGCGTCGTCCTCGACGCGGTGTAGCACCCGCGCCGATCGCAGATCCTCGTCGAATTGCCGAATGTCGCAACCCACGCCGTCGGCATAGCGGTAGATGTGCTCCCACTCCAGGTAGTCCTGGAACTCGAACATCGCCGTGGCCATCTGAAAGAACTTGCCCTGCACGGCCGCAGCCTCACTGGCCAACGCAGCGTCCTTGGCTCGGGGGTGCACCCTCTCGAGCGGCAGATGCCGCCAGACATAGGCGAACCGATCCCCGAAGTGTTCGCGCACCTCGTCGATCGAACCGGTCGCGCGGCTACAGAACGGGCATTCGAAGTCGCCGTACTCGACGAGCACGAACGGTGCGTCCGCGGCGCCCTTGACGTGGTCCCGGTCGGGATCGACGGCGCGGATCAGCTTGGCGCCAACGGCAACTGGCGGGGTGAGCCGATCGGTGAGCCGAAACATGGCCCAGCCGAGAGCGAATGCCACCGCGGAGGCGACCAGCACGCCGACCCGCGCCTGGTCCTGCTTGGCCGGATCCTCGATCGCCAGATCGATGATGAAGAGCGAGATGGTGAAGCCGATTCCCGAAAGGGCCGCACCGCCCGCGACGCGCCGCAAGGTCAGACCGGGCGCCAGCGCGCCGATGCCGACGGCACGCACCAGCGCCGTCGCCCCGGTGATGCCGATCAGCTTTCCGACGACGAGGCCGACGATGACGCCCCAGGTCAGCGGTGACCGCACGGCCGCCGCCAGGGTGTCGTGATCGAGGTGCACGCCCGCGTTGGCCAAGGCGAAGATCGGTAGCACGACGTAGGAGACGTAGGGGCTGAAGGCAGTCTGCAGCCGCTCGTTGATGGAGATCGACTCCCTCAGGCTGCGGGTGGCGGCCCTGGCGTACTCGGAGTTCGGCGATTGCCTGAAGGCGCGGATCACGCCGGCGGCGGACTCCACCGACTTCCGCTGTGGCGTGAAGACCGGAATCAGCAGCGCGACGGCAACACCCGCGAGAGTCGGATGGATCCCGGCCATCAGCAGCACCAGCCATAGGGCAAACGCCAACACCGAGTAGGCGCCCCCACGCCCGGCGGGCAGGCGCCGCACCAAGGCGAGCGCCACCATCAGCAGCGCGGCCACGGCCAGCGGGGCAGGGCGGATGGCGTCGGAGTAGAACAGCGCGATCACCAGTAGGGCACCGACGTCATCGACCACGGCCAAGGTGAGGAGGAAGGTGCGCAACCGCGCGGGGTACTTGGGCCCGATGATGGCGAGCGCGCCAACCAGGAATGCCGTGTCGGTGGAGATCACCACGCCCCACGCCCGCGCATCGGCACCGGAGTTGAACAGTACGAAGATGACCGCGGGCAGGATCAGCCCGGCGATCGCGGCGAGCACCGGCACTGCAGCTCGCGCCCGGTCGGTGAGTTCCCCGATGGTGAATTGGCTGGTGACCTCGAGTCCAACGATGAAGAAGAAGAACGCCATCAAGCCGTCGTTGACGAGATGCTTGATGGTCATCTCGGTGTGGGCACTGCCAAGGGTCAACCCGACCGGCGTGTTCCAGAACGTCGGATAGCTCTGCGACCAAGGCGAATTGGCCCACACGATCGCCAAGACGGTGAACGCCAGCAGGAGCGCCGCGGCCGCATTCTCACCGTGCCGCGGCGCGGTGGCGCCGCGGCCGCTCACGTCGCTTCGGGTGGTTCGGGTACGTCCAAGACGAGCTGCCCGACAGGAGTCTCGTCGGCGACCGTGTAGGCGGCTTCCATCAACATCCAGCCCGACACCTGTACCGACATGTCCTTCTCGGGGATTTCCGACGCGTTGACCGCGCCCTCGACGAACTTCGCGTCGGCGCCGCCCGCCGTTGGCAGCTCCGCGTTGCGGTCCCAGAACGCCCCGAACAGCGGAAGCCCATCCACGTTCTGCCGGAAGTCCCATGCTGACTGAGCCGACTTCAACACGATCTCCTTGGCGGTGGCACGCGCTGCGGTGTCCGCCGGACTGTCGTCGGGCAGGAGGGTCACCGCCAGCGCCAGGTAGCGGGCCAGGATGCCGTTGAAGAGGCCGCCGTCGCCCCCGCCTGCGCCTGCGATGACGCCGCCGGGCGCCATGTTGTCGGCGATCGCGGTGATCAGCCGACGCACCCGCTCGGGATGCCTGCCGTCCTCGGTGCGGGCGGCGAGTTCGACTTCGAGACCGAGAACGACGCCCTGGCAGTAGGTGTACTGCGCGCGCACCAGCGAGCCGCCCTTGATGCCGTCGAACACCAGGTGGGTGTCCGGGTCGATCAAGGTCTCGTCGATCCAGTCGGCCATCTGCTGGGCCCGCCGCAGTCGGTCATAGCGCGCGAGGAAGATGCCTGCGGGTCCGTTGGCCGGCGCGTTGAAGAACTGGTCCTGTTTGCGCCACGGGATGCCTCCGCCGTCCTCAGGGACCCAGGCATTGAGGAACTGGTCGGCGAGTTTGTCGAGAGCCTTGGGCCGCTCGACACCTGCCTGGCTCCCTGCCCGCTCGAGAGCGAGTGCGAGCCACGCCATGTCGTCGTAGTAGTCGTTGACCCAGCGCCCGGTATTGCGCCAATGATGCCCGCGAATCTGGCGCTCGATCGTTTGCCTGCGCTCGGGCTGCGGGTCGCGCACCTGGGCGTCGACCAGGCAGTCGAGCAGATGTGCCTGCCACCAGTAGTGCCAGGTGCCGAACGATCGGGTCTTCTTGGTGGGCGGCCAGGAGACGACACCGAGCTGGGTGCCTGGCAGCCGCCACAGCTTCCGGTAGTGCCGCTTGGCGATCGCGGCCTCGGCGCTGGCCGCACGGTTGGCCCACAGCTGATCCATGGCGTTGATCCTGCCTTACCAGGCGCGCGATGTGTCGGCATGCGTCGTGATCCAGGCGTGCATCGCGATGCCCGCAGCTACCGCGGCGTTGACGCTGCGGGTCGATCCGAACTGGGCGATGGACACCGTGACGGCGGCGCCCCGCTGCGCGTCGACGGTGATGCCCGGCCCCTCCTGCCCGAAGATCAGCAGACAGTTGCGCGGCAGACGCGTGTGCTCGAGGCGGACGGCGCCAGGCACGTTGTCGACCGCGACCACCTCGAGGCCCTGCTCGGCGGCGAAGGCCAGCAGTTCGGCAGTGGTGTCGTGATGCCGCAAACGCTGGTACCGGTCGGTGACCATCGCGCCCCGGCGATTCCACCGGCGTTTTCCGACGATGTGCACGGTGTCGACGGCGAACGCGTTGGCGGTGCGAACGACGGCGCCGATGTTGGCGTCGTTGCCGAAGTTCTCGATCGCGATGTGCAGCGGATGCCGCCGCTGGTCGATGTCGGCGATGATCGCCTCGCGCGTCCAGTAGCGGTACGCGTCGACGACGTTGCGAGTGTCCCCGTCGCGCAACAGGTCCCGGTCGAAGCGCGGGTCCTCCGGCAGCGGGCCCGGCCTTTCCTCGAGCCAGGGCCCGACGCCGGGTGCGGTGCCCCACTCGGTCGGGCCCAAATTGATGTCGCCGCCGGGGCGGCTCCGATTGATGTCGCCGCCGGGGCGGCTCCGGCCAGGTTCACTCACGGATCGTCCACAGTGCGGCGTGGGTACCGACCACTGCGACAGTGGCATACAGCAGCGCCTGGTTGATCTCACCCTGCGTGCACAGTGAGCCCCGCACGGAGACCGCGTCCAGCGACGAGTCGGGCAGCACCAGCAGCGACGCGCCGTACACCGAGCACGCATACGACAACCCCTTGCCAGGCAGCGTCGGCGTCACCTGGACCATCAGCGGGCCGCCGCGACGGATCGAGTCCTCGCGATACCGCGAGGCCAGCCCGCTGATGTCGAGTCCGAGCAGCATGTAGCCGTTGCCGTTGAAGGCCGTCGGCTCGCCAAGTGCGGTCGGCATCAGCTGCGAGCCGTCGGCCTCGAACGCGTCGACACTGGTGGACTTCAGCACCAGGCCGGTCTCGGTGTCGCTGGTGGGATTCAAACCGATGGGGAAGGACGCCCCGTAGGCGGCAATGGTGCCGGGGATCCGGTCCTGCGGCGAGTAGACGTACACGCCACGTACCTGTGTCTGATCGCGCAGTGGCCCCAAACACACTGTGCCAGACAGCTTGTCGGGATTGGGGGAGACGGCGGGCTGGAGGCTCAGGTTCGTGGCATTGGCACAACTGCCCAGCGCGGTGCTCTCGATGGGGTGGGCCAGCGCACCGTAGAGGCCGAACCGCAGGGTGTCGGCCTTCGCGTGCGGACCGCCGACCTTCGCCGGCGACGCGTCGACGTCGATCAGGACGTAGTCACCGTCGAAGCGCAGGTTCGACACCGACACGTTCCAGCCAAGCACCGCAAGCGATTCGCCGATCTTGGCGCCCTGGGTGGCATAGGGACTCGGCTCGGGGTCGGCCGAGCATGCGACGAGAGCGACGCCAATGACCACGACCGACAGCAGCGCGACGAGTGCGCGCACTCAGGTCCGCCCCCGGCTATGTTCTTCCACGGCCACGGCCCACCACTTTCGTCGCGGCACGCACCAGGCTTCGCGGCACCATCCGGCCCGCGGTCGTGAGCGCCTTGTACTGCAGCCCTGGCACGATCACGACCTCGCCCTTGGCGACGCCGGCAAGACAGTCGCGTACGACGTCGGCCACGTCGAGCCAGAGGATCGACGGCGTGCCTGCCATGTCGATGCCCGCGCGTTCGTGGAACTCGGTGCGGACGAAACCGGGGCACAGCGCGTGGACGCCGACGCCGGTGCCGCCGAGGCCGTTGGCCAGGCCCTCGGAGAACGAGATCACCCACGCCTTCGACGCCGAATAGGTGGAGCCGCGACCAGGCAGCAGTCCCGCGACGCTGGCCACGTTGATGACGGTGCCTGCGCCCGCCGCCAACATCGACGGCAGCGCGGCATGCGTCAACTGCATGACGGCGGTGACGTTGACGTCCAGCTGCGACTGAAGGACCTCGAGATCGGCACTCCAGAATTCGCCGGAGGTACCAAACCCCGCGTTGTTCACCAGGATTCGCACACCTTCGGTCAGCCGCTCGGCAACCTTCGCGCGGTCCGAGGCGATGGCTAGGTCGGCGGCCAGCACCTCGACGTGCGCACCGGCCTCGTCGTGGAGTTCGGCGGCGAGCTGCTCCAGCCGTCCGACGTCGCGTGCCACCAGCACCAGATCATGGCCATCGAGGGCGTACTTGCGGGCGAACCCCATCCCCAAGCCGGACGTCGGTCCAGTGATCAGTGCGACGGGGCGTGACATGCCGACAGGTTACTTGCCCCGAGTCGCTGCGCTCCAGCCCGCCGAACTTACGCGGGCACCGTTCGGGCGCCGGACTCAGCGCTGATAGTGCGGCGACTGGCGCCCGTTGCGCACCGGCGGGCGCTGCTGGGTGTACCGGCCGACGTCGCCACGGGTGGGCGGAGCATCGGTGCGCCCGGCGGGCAGTTCGGCGGGATGCTGTGCCAGCGGGCGACTCGGAGAGCCGCCGCGCCTGGCGATCGCCTGACCCGCCGCACCGCTCTGTCCCGGCTGCGGGATGGGAGGCAGCACACGCAGGAGATCGTTGAACTGACGAACGGTGAGCAGACCCTCGTCCCACTGCGCGCGAGTGCTGGTGATCGGCATGCTGACGAGCGTCCAGTGCTGCTCGTTCCACATGATCTCGGCGCAATCGGGCGCAGCGTGCGCGAAGGTCACCATGCGGCGGTCACAGGCGCGGCGCGCGGCGTCGAGGTTGGTGGAGTACACCATCCGCGGGCCGATGGCGCCGAGGAGCCAGATGTCGCTCTCGCGCGGTTCCTTGATGTCCTTGAGGCGGACGTCGACGACGACGTTGGTGCCGACCTTGCGGTGCAGCGCGATGACCGTCGCCACGTCCTCGAGGTCGAAGATGAACACCGCCTCGCCGCGGATCTGTCCGAGCACCACGTTCTTGGCCGAGACGTCGCCAACCGTCGAGATCACACCGCGCTTCCAGCGCTTCACGATGTCGGTCGATTCGTGCTCGTAGTCGAACCCATGGGACTTGGCCCACGACTTGCGACGCCTGCCGAGGCCACGTCGTTTGTCGAGGTCCACGTACAGCAATACGGCCGCACCCACGAAACAGAGTGCGGACAGCGTGAACCAGAGGGGGACCATTGGTGCCTAGCCTACTTGCTGGTACGAGTTTCGCTAGAACAAGACTGGATCACAACCCGGTCACGGGTCTCAATATTTCGCGAGCAGTCCGCGGGGAAGATCAGCCGAGGACGAGGCTCTCGCCGTCGGCACTGATGTTCACGGGCACCACGTCGCCGTCGTGCACGTCGCCCGCCAACAGCATCCTGGCCAGCTTGTCGCCGATCGCCTGCTGCACCAGCCGCCGCAGCGGACGGGCGCCGTAGAGCGGGTCGAAGCCACGCTCGGCCAGCCACTTCTTCGCGGGCAGCGAGACCTCCAGGGTCAGCCGCCGCTGGGCCAGCCGCCTCTGCAGCTGGTCGAGCTGGATGTCGACGATCCGCACCAGTTCGTCCGGCTGCAATGCGTCGAAGATCAGCACGTCGTCGAGGCGGTTGATGAACTCGGGCTTGAACGCCGCCCGCACCGCCGCCATCACCTGCTCGTCGGTGCCGCCCGACCCGAGGTTGGACGTCAGGATGAGGATGGTGTTGCGGAAGTCGACCGTGCGCCCCTGACCGTCGGTCAGCCTGCCCTCGTCGAGCACCGCCAACAGCACGTCGAACACGTCCGGGTGAGCCTTCTCGACCTCGTCGAACAGCACCACCGTGTACGGCCGCCGCCGCACCGCTTCGGTCAGCTGACCGCCCTGGTCGTAGCCGACGTAGCCGGGAGGGGCACCGACGAGGCGGGCCGACGAGTGCTTCTCGCCGTACTCGCTCATGTCGATGCGGACCATCGCCCGTTCGTCGTCGAACAAGAAGTCCGCCAGCGCCTTGGCCAGCTCGGTCTTGCCGACGCCCGTCGGCCCGAGGAACAGGAACGAGCCGGTCGGCCGGTTCGGATCGGCGACGCCTGCCCGACTGCGCCGGACGGCATCGGACACCGCTTGCACGGCAGCCTTCTGCCCGACCACGCGCCTTCCGAGCTCGTCCTCCATGCGCAGCAGCTTGGCGGTCTCGCCCTCGAGCAGCCGGCCCGCAGGGATGCCGGTCCACGCCGCAACGACGTCGGCGATGTCGTCGGGGCCGACCTCTTCCTTGAGCATGACGTCGGTCTGCGCCTGCGCGGTGGGCAGCGCGGCATCGAGTTTCTTCTCGACCTCCGGGATGCGTCCGTACCGCAGCTCGGCCACCTTGGCCAGGTCACCATCGCGTTCGGCCCGCTCTGATTCGCCGCGCAAGTGGTCCAGCTGCTCCTTGAGCTCGCGGACGACGTCGATGGCGCCCTTCTCGTTCTGCCACCGCGTCGTCAGTTCGGACAGTCGCTCCTGGTAATCGGCCAGCTCGCCGCGCAGCTTGGCCAGGCGATCCTTGGACGCGTCGTCGGATTCCTTCTCCAGCGCCATTTCCTCGATCTCGAGGCGACGCACGACGCGTTCGACCTCGTCGATCTCGACGGGCCGGGAGTCGATCTCCATGCGCAGTCGGGAAGCGGCCTCGTCGACCAGGTCGATGGCCTTGTCGGGCAGGAAGCGCGAGGTGATGTACCTGTCGGACATCGTCGCCGCGGCGACCAGGGCCGAGTCGGTGATGCGGACGCCGTGGTGCACCTCGTAGCGATCCTTCAGTCCGCGCAGGATGCCGACGGTGTCCTCGACCGAGGGCTCGCCGACCAGCACCTGCTGGAAGCGCCGCTCCAGCGCGGCGTCCTTCTCGATGTACTTGCGGTACTCCTCGAGCGTGGTGGCGCCGACCATGCGCAGCTCGCCGCGGGCCAGCATCGGCTTGATCATGTTGCCCGCGTCCATCGCGGACTCGCCGGTCGCGCCTGCCCCCACGATGGTGTGCAGCTCGTCGATGAAGGTGATCACCTGTCCGGCGGAGTTCTTGATGTCGTCGAGGACGGCCTTGAGGCGTTCCTCGAACTCGCCGCGGTACTTCGCGCCTGCCACCATCGAACTGAGGTCGAGGGAGACGACGGTCTTGCCCTTGAGGCTCTCCGGTACGTCACCCTCGATGATGCGCTGGGCGAGGCCCTCGACGATGGCGGTCTTGCCGAC
>NZ_JAVRQA010000349.1:0-4547 GCF_032161845.1 Mycobacterium sp. | reverse complement strand
TGTCCCGTGACTTCCGGGCGCGTGAGTACTGGCGCGGCCCGGTCTGGCCGGTCGTGACGTGGCTCTTCTCCTGGTGCTTCGCGCGTCGCGGTTGGGCGGAACGCTCGTCGAACCTGCGGCGCGAGGGCCTGCGGCAGGCCAGTGACGGCACCTTCGCCGAGTACTACGAGCCGTTCACCGGGGAGCCGCTCGGGAGCATGCAGCAGTCGTGGACCGCCGCCGCGGTGTTGGACTGGCTGGGCTAGATTCCCGAGCGCTACGCGGCTAGGTCTCCTGCTCGGCCAATCGCGACAGCGGCGCAAGGGCTCTGGCCAACGTCTCTCGCTCTTCGGAACTGAGCTTGCTCAGCAGCTTGGCGAGCGATGCCCGCCGAGTCGCCAGCGCCTCGCGGTGCTGAACGAGACCGCGCGGGGTGACGTCGACGAGGACGGCGCGAAGATCGGAGGGGTCGCGAGACCGCTTGACCAGTCCGAGCTTCTCGAGTCGCCGGATCGCGACCGTGGTGGTCGGGGTGCGCACGCGCTCGTGGGCTGCGAGTTCGGTCATCCTGATCGGGCCGAGGTCGAGCAGCGTCAGCAGGATCGACAGCTGCGCCAGAGTCAGGTCGGCGCCGCCTTCGGGGGTGTTGCGATTCGAGTCACCCCGGCGCAGGACGGAGAAGAGCTTGGAGAGCACCTGCTGCAGCTCCCCGGCCAGCTCAGTGACCTGCGGTTCGGTCTCTACCATAATTCGCTAGTCTAACCTGTCACTGCCTGTCACAAGCTCGACATGCGGCTTTTCGCCGAAGTGACGCGCATGGCCACCTGTCGGGCGTTGCCACATTTCGTAGCCGATGCGGATCGCTAGAGCACCTGGGACAGGAACTGGCGGAGCCGTTCCGTTTCGGCGCCCTCGAATAGCCGCTCGGGTGATCCGGTTTCGACGACCTTGCCGTGGTCCATGAACACCACTGCGTCCGCCGCGGATCGGGCGAACCCCATTTCGTGGGTGACTACCACCATCGTCATCCCGTCCTCGCCGAGCTCGGCGATGAGCGCCAGGATTCCCTTGACCAGTTCGGGGTCGAGCGCCGAGGTGGCCTCGTCGAAGAACATCACCTGGGGTGCCATTGCCAGGGCGCGGGCGATCGCCACCCGCTGTTGCTGGCCGCCGGACAGGGTGGCCGGCCGCACTTCGGCCTTGTGCCGCAACCCGACTCGCTCCAACTGCGCGAGGCCGAGTTCGCGCGCCGCCTCGGCGTCGAGGCGCTTGAGTTTGCGGGGCGCCAGTGTGACGTTGTCCAGCACGGTGCGGTGGGGGAACAGGTTGAACTGCTGAAACACCATGCCGATGCGCTGCCGCAACTCGTCGGGGCTGTCCGCCAGGACTGATCGGCCGTCGAGCAGAATGTCGCCACGGTCGGGCTCGTAGAGCCTGTTCAATGCCCGCAGCAGGGTGGACTTACCGGAACCCGACGGTCCGATCACGGCCGTGGTGGTGCCCGCAGGCACGTCGACGTCGACCCCGCGCAACACGGCGTTCTTACCGAAGGACAAGTGAATGTCGTTGGCGGCCAGCGACACTGGCTCGAACTTGGTGGCGGTACTCACACCATCTCCTGGGTCGAGGCTGGGCTGGCGGGGTTGGCCGGATCGACGGAGTCGGCCACGGCTCTGCCGCGTCGTAGCCGACCGTCGATGTAGTTGACCAGGTGGGTGAGCGGGATCGTCAGCGCGAGGTAGAACAGTCCCGCCGCGACCAGGGGTGACAGGTTGCCGGTCTGCGCGTTGAGGTCGCGGCCCACTTGGAACAGCTCGCGCTGGCTGGCGATCAGACCGAGGAAGTAGACCAGTGACGACGCCTTCAGCAGTGAGATGAACTGGTTGACCAGCGCTGGCAGCACCCGCCGAATGCCTTGCGGCACTACTACCAAGCGCATCGACCGCGAGTAGCTGAAGCCCAGCGCGCGCGAGGCCTCCAGCTGCCCGGCCTCCACGCTCTGGATGCCCGAGCGCAGGATCTCGCCGATGTAGGCCGCAGCCATCAACCCCAGGGCGGCGATCCCCAGCGGGTACGGGTTGTTACCGGTCAGCCCGCCAACGATCGGTCCGACGCCCAGTCCGATGATCAGGATGATCACCACCTCGGGCAGTCCGCGGAACACGTCGGTGTAGACCCTTGCCGGCCACCGCAGCCAGCGGGCGTTGGAGATGCCGGCGATCGCGAGTCCCAGCCCAAGCACCAGTCCGATCACACTGGCGCAGACCGTCAGGATCAGGGTGTTGGGCAGGCCCGTCTTGAAGAGGTCGGGTATCGCCTTCTTATACAAACCCCAATCGAGGAACGAGGCCTTCAGCTGCTGCAGAACGGATTTCGCGGCCACGGCGGAGTTGTCGGCGGCGGGCTTCTTATTGGCCGCGATCGCGGCGAAGTCGGGCAGCTGCGGCCTCGGCGCCGCCTTGGAGCCGGGTTTCCACCCGGGTGGCAGGGCGCGGGGCACCCAGTTGGAATACAGCTTCGACCACGTGCCGTCGGCGATCACCGCGTCGAGCCCGGCGTTGAGGGCGTCGATCAACGGCTTGTTCTCCTTGGCCACCGCATAGGCGACGAAGTTGTCCAGGCTGAAGGTGTTCTCGACGATCTGCGCCGGGTCACCTGCCTGAACGGTGCCGATTGCCTGCTGCGACGGCGCCACCCAGGCGTCGATCTGGCGGGTCTTCAGGCTTGCGTAGACGGTGTTGTAGTCGGGGAACTTCACGGGGTCCAGGTGCAGGGTGTCGACGACGTACGCCTCCTGGACGGTGCCCTGGACCACGCCGATGCGCTGCCCGGCGGCCAGTTGGGCGAAGCCCTTGATCGCCGACCCGGGCGGCACGACCAGCGAGAAGTAGCCGAAGTCGTAGCCGTTGGTGAAACCAACGGTCTGGCGCCGTGCGTCGGTGGTGGTGATCGACGACGAGCCGACGTCGAAGCGTCGCGCCGCCACCTGCGCGAGCAGGCCGGAGAAGTCGGTGCCGACGAAGTTGACCTTCAGTCCCAGCTTGTCGGCGACGGCGCGCAGCAGTTCGTTGTCGAACCCGGTGAACTGCCCCTTGGCGTCGATGCAGATGCTCGGGGGCGCGTCCGACAGCGTGCCGACGGTCAGCACGCCGGGAGTGCCGAGGCCAAGGGCGTCGACGTTGACCGGGAGCGGCTCGACGCCTGCGGTGGTGTACCTGTCTGCCTCGGGTCCCTTGGCTGCTGAGGCCAAATTGGTCGGCAGCGCGCTGGCGCTCTCCACCCCTGGCGGTGCGCACTGGTCGACGTCCGCTCCCGCCGCGGGCGCCAGCCCCATCGCCACCACGAAGAGGGCGGCCAGTGCGACGACGACACCCTTGTACATCCGCTCGCCGGTCATCATCGAAACCTATCGGTCGGTGCTACCGATGCGACGGGTTGGGCTCATTCAGAACACAACGGAGGACCCCGACGGCCCGAGCACACGGCGTCGCCTCAGCTCGGTGATCATGATCCGGCCCATCTCCTCGGCCCGTTCCGCGCAGGCGGCCCGCGCCCCGTCGGGGTCCGCGTCGCCGATGGCCGCGGTCTCCGCGACATAGAACGGAAACAGCTCGTCGTGGCTGCCCGGGTACGCGGTCCAGAACGTTCGTGGCATGAACGTCTGTGAGGCGCGGATCGCCGCCTGCACGCGCGGCCCGGCGTACTTGTCGTTGATCGTTTTGCGGTAGTGCCGGGCGTGCTCGTGAAACTTCTTCGACCCGTTGGTTGCCTGCAAGGCATCGAGCGTGGCGCGGAGCTCGTCGACGATCTTCGGCCGGTGTGCGACGGCTGCCCGGCCCGACGGGATGCCGTTGAGCACGCCGTGGAGCTCGTGGTGTTCGCGGATCACGCCTTCGTCGAAGCGTTCGACGAAGGCGCCTCGGTGGTACTGCGTCGACACCGCCCCGATGTGCTCCAGCTCGACGACGGCCTCTTGGACGGGAACCCGACTGAGGCCGAGCTCTTCGGCAATTTCGTTGCGGTCCAAGCGATCTCCGGATCGCAGCTTGCCAGTCAGGACCAGGTTCACGACGTGTGAGACGACCAGGTCCTTCTCTTTGACCCCGTACTTCTTGGGCATGGCGCGGTCAGTTTCTCACGTCGCCGCTGGCGCGGGACGTGTTCGACCGCTTTGGTTCAGTCCAGCGAGTCTCGCCAGCGGCACAGCGCCTCGGCGGAGGTCAGATCGTAGTCGGGGCCGTTGACGCCGACGGTCAACAGGCTGACACCGAGGTCGACGAGGGCCGCGGCGTCGGCGAGCAGCGCATCACCTTCGCCGGTGACACCGGCGGACCGCTCGATCGCGGCTGGATCGCGGCCGACGTCCGCGCAGTGCCGATCGAGGATCGCTGCCTTGCCAGGGTAGGTCTCGGTGGTCGTGAACCCGTGCCACAGGTGGGCATACTCGGCGACCAGGCGCAGCGTCTTCTTCTCGCCCTGGCCGCCGATGAGGATCGGGATGTCGCGGACCGGGGCGGGATTCAGCTTGCCAAGGCGCGACGTGATGCGGGGCATGGCGGCGGCGAGGT
>NZ_JAVRQA010000348.1:0-18480 GCF_032161845.1 Mycobacterium sp. | reverse complement strand
ATGTCCTCGGGTCCCGGCTGCCGTCCGCGTCTGGCCAGATCGTCGGCGACGGACTGGCCGCCGAACAGCGTGTCCGAACTCGACCGCAGATACGACGGCACCTGCCGGCGCACCGTGCCCTCGTCGTCCGATGCGTGCTTGTCAAGAACCTCGTTGAAGTCGACGTCCGGCCCGAGGTCCAAGATCTCGTCATCGTCGACGACGGGGTCGGGGCTCATCTGCTCGGCCCCACCGCCCGTGGTGGCGAAACTGGAGGTCGTCGCGGTCTGCGACCGGCGCGGGGGCGGAGCGAGCTCGATCGGATCCGGTTCGACGTCGCGCTGCTCCAGGTGGGCCTGGTAGTCCAGCTCTGCCTCGGTGAGTTCGGGCTCCGGCTCGGCCTCTGGCGCTACGTCGGGCTCGGGTTCGACCTCTTCGGCGACCGGTTCCTCGGGGTGTTCGTCGGGGTGTTCGTCGAGGGGCTCCTGCGCCACCTCTTCGACGTATTCCGGCACGACCGGCTCGGGATCCGACTGGGCCGGGATCCGACCCGAATCCGTGATGATCGGTATCTCGCCGGTGAGCTCGGCAACGGTCACGGAATCACTGTTGCCGCGACGTCGTCGACGCCTGCCGCCAGTCGGCGGTGCACCGATGGTGCCGTTCTTGGCCAGCAGCTCCGCCACCGAGATGGGTCGCGAATGTGAAGTGGTGTCGTCTGAATCAGTCATCGTCTATTTGCCTCTGGCCCTGGCCAGGCTCGCCGACGTTCCGACCAAAGCGGTCCCGTCGGCCTCGCTGTCGAGCTTCCGCAAGATCAACCCTTCTCGCAACGCCCATGGACAAATGTCCACGGTATCGATCGCAAGGGCCTTCATACTCGCTTCAGCTACCAATGCGCCCGCCACGATCTGTGGCGCTCGCTCGGCGCTCACCCCTTCCAACTCCGCTCGGTCCGCCGATGTCATCCTAGAGATGAATGCTATGAGCTGGCGTAGGCCTGCTGCTGTCAGTGTCCTCTTCACGCGCGGTCCCGCGCCGGAAGGGGCTGCGCCGGTGAGTCGTGCCAGTGACCTGAACGTCTTCGACGTCGCGACGGTCAGGTCAGGGGCGCCCGCGTCGAGCACCTTGGCACCCGCATCCGCCATCTCCGTCGCCAGCCAGTCCCTGAGCATCGCCACCCGGCGACGTCCCGGCGGATCGTCCTGAAGCCACTCCCTGGTCAATCTGCCAGCGCCGAGCGGCAGCGACAGCGCGACCTCCGGCTCCTCGTCCACCCCGCTGGACAACTCGAGGGACCCGCCGCCGATGTCGATGTTGATGATGCGGCCAGGACTCCAGCCATACCAGCGACGGACGGCGAGAAACGTCAGCCGGGACTCGTCGACACCGGAGAGCACCTTCAGCGCCACCCCCGTCTCCGAAAGCACCCGCGCCAGCACGTCTTCGGAGTTCGTTGCGTCGCGAACCGCGGACGTGGCGAACGCCATCAGCTCGGCACACCCCGAACTCGCGGCGATCTTGGCGAATTCGTCGATGGTGTCGACGAGTTTGTCGGCACCCTTTCTGGTGAGCTTGCCCGAGCCATCGATGGCCTCTGCGAGGCGCAACGCGGCCTTGGTGGAACTCATCGGAGTCGGGTGGCCACCTCGCCGAGCGTCGACGACGAGCAGATGAACCGTGTTGCTGCCCACGTCGAGCACGCCCAATCGCACGAGACCCAGGTTATCGGGTCTACCGTTGCATCCCGTGAGCGCATCGCACCGAGGTGAGGTTGAGTTGGACTTTGCCCGTGAATGGGTGGAGTTCTACGACCCCGACAATCCTGAGCATCTGATCGTCGCGGACATCACGTGGCTGTGTTCGCGGTGGACGTGTGTATTCGGCACTCCGGCCTGCCAGGGCACCGTCGAGAATCGCCCCGACGACGGCTGCTGCAGCCACGGAGCCTTCATGTCCGACGACGACGACGTGGCCAAGCTCGACGACGCCGTCAAACAACTCACGGACGACGACTGGCAGTTCCGCGACAAGGGCATCGGCCGCAAGGGCTATCTCGAGATGGACGAGTACGACGGCAAGGAAAATCTGCGGACCCGAAAGTACAAGGGCGCCTGCATCTTTCTGAACCGGCCCGGATTCGCCGGCGGTATCGGCTGCGCATTGCACTCGAAGGCGCTCAAGCTCGGCGTGGAACCCCTGACCATGAAGCCCGACATCTGCTGGCAGCTTCCGGTGCGGCGCAGCCAGGAGTGGGCGGAACGGCCCGACGGAACCCAGATCCTGCGCACCACGATCACCGAGTACGACCGTCGCGGCTGGGGCGAGGGCGGCGCCGATCAGCACTGGTACTGCACCGGCGACCCGGCCGCACACACCGGATCGCGTCAGGTGTGGCAGTCCTACGCTCCCGAGCTCACCGAGCTGCTCGGCGAGAAGGCCTACGCGGAGCTCGCGGCAATGTGCAAGCGCCGCAGCGTGTTAGGGCTGATAGCGATCCATCCCGCGACGCGCGCCGCGCAGTAGCGGCGGCGGACCTAGCCCTCGAGTTTGTAGCCAAGACCGCGCACCGTCACCAGGTGCACGGGGCTGGCGGGATCGCCCTCGATCTTCGAGCGCAGCCGCTTGACGTGGACGTCGAGCGTTTTGGTGTCGCCGACGTAGTCGGCGCCCCACACCCGGTCGATCAGCTGTCCGCGGGTGAGCACCCGGCCGCTGTTGCGCATCAGATACTCGAGCAGGTCGAACTCCTTGAGCGGCAACGTGATCGCCTCACCATTGACCGACACGACGTGTCGCTCGACGTCCATCCGAACCGGACCCGCCTCCAGCACGCCGTCGCCGATTCCCGAGTCGTCGGTGTCGATGCCGCGCCGCAGCACGGCGCGGATGCGCGCGATCAGCTCACGCGCCGAGTACGGCTTGGTGACGTAGTCGTCGGCGCCGAGCTCGAGCCCGACGACCTTGTCGATCTCGCTGTCGCGGGCGGTGACCATGATCACCGGCACGCTCGAGCGGGAACGCAGTTGCTTGCACACGTCGGTCCCGCTCATGCCGGGAAGCATCAGGTCCAGCAGCACGATGTCGGCGCCGGCACGCTCGAACTCGGCGAGCGCCGATGGCCCGTCGGTGACGACGGTGGCCTCGAAGCCCTCCTTGCGGAGCAGGAAGGCCAGTGGATCGGCCAGGGACTCCTCGTCTTCTACGATCAATACGCTCGTCACGACTGGTCCTCTCGTTCATCCGACTGATCGTCGGGTTCGTGATGGGCCGGGATCGACAGGGTGAACGTCGAGCCGGTTCCGGGCTGACTCCACAGCCGGATGGATCCGTTGTGATTGGCCGCGACGTGCTTGACGATGGCCAATCCGAGTCCCGTGCCGCCAGTGGCCCGGGAGCGCGCCGTATCGACGCGGAAGAATCTCTCGAAGACCCGCTCCTGGTCGTCGCGGGCGATGCCGATGCCGCGATCGGTGACCGCGATCTCGATGTTGTCGCCGCGGTGGCGCCGGCTGATGGACACCGGAGAACCCTTGGGCGAGTAAGCGATTGCATTGGACACCAGGTTGGCAATGGCCGTCACCAGCAGCCCCTGGTCGCCCCGCACGCTGAAGCCGGTCGGCGCATCGGTCGTGATGGCGATGTCGGCGTTGTCGGCAGCCACCTTGTACCGCGACAGGGCCTCGCTGACCACGGAGTCGACGTCGACGGCATCCAGATCGGGAAGCGGCTCGGCGCCTTGCAATCGAGACAGTTCGATGAGCTCACCGACCATGTTGGCGAGCCGCTTCGACTCCGTGATCATCATCTCGGCGAACCGGCTGACGGTCGCAGGGTCGTCGGTGGAGGCCTGCAGCGCCTCTGCCAGTACGCCCATCGCACCGACCGGCGTCTTGAGTTCGTGGCTGACGTTGGCCACGAAGTCCCTGCGGGTGGCCTCCATCCGGGCGTACTCGGATTGATCGTCGACGAAGACCACCGCGAAGCGGCGATCGTCCTCGCTGAGGAGCCGCACGTGACCACCGACGGAGAGCCCCGACCGGCCGGGGTTGGTGCGCCGCACGGGGGCGAGGTCGAAGTCGACGTCGTGACCGGTGGCCAGGGTGCGCTGCGCGGCGGACCAGGCCCTGTCGTCGAGCAGGCGGTCGCGGACCAGGCCCAGTTCGCGTGCCTTGTCGTTCATGAAGACGACGTCGCGGTAGGTGTCGACGACGACGGTGCCCACCGGCGACAGCGAGACGATCCGTTGCAGCATCTGCGACACGGTGATGCCGTCCTGGTCAACGGACCTCCGCTGCTTGCGCGCGGCGATCCGCGGGGCCAGCGACAGTCCGAGCGCGACGCCGAGTGCGCCCGCCAGGAGGGAAACGAGTGCCACCCACAGCAGCGCCGCTACCACACTCACGCGAAAATCGTACGCACTCGGTGAACGCCATCCCAGCAGAGTGCGACCAAATCAGGACAAGTCACAGCAGCAAACACAGGAGTTCGGGCGCCGTTCACCCGAGTTCACCCATTGTTTGCCTCGCCGGTTCCCCGGCTGGCTACCTGGCGCCCTGGGCGGCGACGGCAGCGGCACCCGCCGCGGCGGCGTCCGGATCCAGATACCTACCGCCCGCGACAGTCGGCTTCAGCGCCTCGTCGAGCTCGTAGATCAGCGGGATGCCGGTGGGGATGTTCAGGCCGACGACGTCTTCGTCGGACATTCCATCCAGGTACTTGACCAGGGCGCGCAGCGAGTTGCCGTGCGCGGCGACCAACACGGTCTTGCCTGCCTCGAGGTCGGGCACGATCGCCTCGCCGAAGTACGGCACGAACCGCTTCACGACGTCGGCCAGGCATTCCGTCAACGGGCCGCCGTCGATGCCTGCGTAGCGCGGGTCGGCGTCCTGGCTGAACTCACTGCCCTCCTCGATGGGCGGCGGCGGCGTGTCATAGCTGCGACGCCAGGCCATGAACTGCTCTTCGCCGTACTTGGCCTTGGTCTCGGCCTTGTCGAGGCCTTGCAGCGCGCCGTAGTGCCGTTCGTTGAGCCGCCAGTCCCTGATCACCGGAATCCAGTGCCGGTCGGCGGCGTCGAGGGCGAGGTTGGCGGTGTTGATGGCCCGCCGCAACAGCGAGGTGTAGAGCACGTCGGGCAGGACGCCCTCGGCCTTCATCAACTCGCCGCCCCTGACCGCCTCGGCCCGACCCTTGTCGGTGAGGTCGACGTCCACCCAGCCGGTGAACAGGTTCAGCGCGTTCCACTCGCTCTCGCCGTGACGGAGCAGCACCAAGGTCGCCATGGCGTCGATGCTATCCCGGGACGATTCTTCGCGCGGCTCCCGCGACCGTGGGGCCCGTGCACGGTTTCGACGGGTTATCCGTGCACCAGGCCCACACTCGGCGTTCGCCGGTCAGTCGTCCTTATCGTCGTCGATGAGGTGCTCGAAGGCCTTGAGGTTCTTCAACGACTCGCCCCGCTTGACCCGCCAGTCCCACTCCTTCTGGATAGACGAGTGAAAACCCAGCTCCAAGAGCATGTTGAAGTCGGCTTCGACGGCCTGGAGCACCTGGCCGAGGATGCCATCGATCACCTCGGACGTCACCGACGAGAGGGCGATCTTGCCCACCAGGTAGATGTCGCCGAGGTTGTCGAGGGTGTACGCCACCCCGAACAGCCTGCGGTTGCGCCGCAGCAGGTAGCGGTAGACCTTCTCGAAGTCCTCGTCGGGCTTGCGGCAGATGAACGCCTCGATGCGCACCGAGTGGGTGCCGACCGTCAGGATCGTGTTGGTGATCAGCCGCCGCTCGCCGGGCACCGCCACCACCACGCCCGTTGGGGTGCCGTCCGGGCCTTCGTGGAAGGCGTAGTCGAGCTCGGCCTCCTTGAGCGTGGTCTCGATGACCTCGAGTGCGCTCATGCCCGGATGCCCCGCCGGATCGAGAAACGACGCCCATTGCGCCGGGTCGGGACCTCGGTGCGCTGGTGTCGGGCCTGGTAGTCGGTGATCGCCCGCCCGTAACTCGCCTGCAACGCATCCACGGTGTGCGACCAGGAGAAGTTGGCGGCGTGCTCGACGGCGGCCGCACGCATGGTCTGCGGTCCGCGGTCGAACACCCCGCCGAGGGCCGCCGCCCAGTCGTCGATGTCGTGGCCCTGGACCAGCACACCGCTGACCCCGTCGCGCACCGCGACGGGAAGGCCGCCGACCGCAGCCGCGACGACCGGCGTACCGCAGGCCTGCGCCTCGACGGCGACGAGTCCAAAGGATTCGGCGTAGCTGGGCACCGCCACGATGTCGGCGGCGCGGTACAGCCCGACGAGCTCGTCGCGGGTCTGGGGAGGTAGGAACGTCACACGGTGGGTGATACCCAGCTCGTCGGCCAGCCGAACCAACCCGTCGGGGTTGGTGAGCCCGCTGCCAGAGGGGCCGCCCGCGACGAGGACGCGCACGTCAGGCAATTTGGCGGCCGCGCGCAACAGGACGTCGGGCGCCTTCAGCGGCTGAATGCGGCCGACGAATGCGATCACCTTCTCGTCGGCGGCCAACCCCAGGGCCCGCCGGGCCTGCCGCCGATCACCGGGGCTGAACGTCGAGAGGTCCACCCCCGGGTGTGCGACGTCGATGCGATCCGGATCGGCGTGATGCAGCGAAACCAGTTGTTGCGCTTCGTATTCGGTGTTCACGATCAGCCGGTCGGCCTCGTCGACCACCTGCTGCTCACCGACGGCCCGCAGGGGCGGCTCTGGCTGGTCGCCGATGGCAAGGGAGGCGTTCTTCACCGCGGCCAGGGTGTGGGCGGTGTGTACCAGCGGCACGGCCCACCGATCGCGCGCCAGCCAACCGACCTGCCCCGACAACCAGTAGTGAGAGTGCACGATGTCGTAATAGCCGGGTTCGTGGGTGGCCTCCGCGCGCAGAACGCCCGCGGTGAAGGCGCACAGCTGCGTCGGCAGGTCGTTCTTGTCGAGGCCTTCGAATGGCCCAGCGACGACGTTGCGGACCAGCACGCCCGGCGCAACCCGTACCAGCGGGGCGTCCGACGACGTCGTCGCCCTGGTGAAGATCTCCACCTCGACGCCGCGTCGAGCCAATTCCAGCGCACTCTGCAGGACGTAGACGTTCATGCCGCCGGCGTCGCCAGTCCCGGGCTGGGCCAACGGGGAGGTATGGACCGACAAAACGGCTACGCGCACACCCAATACTTACACCGGGCGCGACCGCTGCTCCCCTTGCCCTGCTCGGACCGCGTCAGGCGGTCTTGTCCCGCACCGCGCGACGCATCGCGGCGATGGGGTCGGCGTACAGGCCGCCGAGTGACACGACCCCGGCGCCCGCTTCCTGGACGCGGTTGCCGAACGAGGTCAGCCGGATGTCGCGCGGTGTGAGCACCGACCGCTGCCGATAGGCCGCCTCGACCTCGGCCATGCCCTCCGGATACTCGGTGAACGCCTGACCGCCGACGACCAGGTCGTCGGGATTGAGCATGTCGCGCAGCAAGGCCACGGCTTCGCCGAGCACCCTGGCACGTTCGCCGAGCAGTTCGATGGCGGGCTGGTTGCCCTGGCGCGCCAAGCGCAGCACCGACGCGATGCTCGACGACGGACCGTCCGCGGGGACGATCCGCAGCCTGCGCGCCGCGGTCACTACCGCCTCGTCGCTCACCGTCGACTCCAATTGTCCAGTGCCACCGAGCAATTCGGACTGGGCAGGCAGGGCCGCGATGGTGCCGGGGCCGCTGGTCGGCGAATGCACCCGGCCGCCGATCGAGAGTGCGTAGCCGACGGTCTCGCGGGCGTACACGTAGAGGCTGGTGGCGGTCGGAGCACTGAGCCGGCGCGCGCCAAGAAGCAGTTCGGCCCCGGCCATCGCATCGACGTGCGACGCCAACGACACCGGCAGCCCGAGCGTCTCGGCAAGAACGGGGCCGACCGGGGCGTCCGTCCAGCCGAGTCGCGCATGGTCGAGATGCCCAGTGGCACTGTCGACGACCCCGCCCGCGGTCACCCCCACCCACAGCGGCCTGCGACGGTGCCAGCGACTCAGGTAGCGGCTCGCACTGCCCGCGAGGGCGGCGAGTGCCGAGTTCTGCGCACCATGCGGCGTCGGCGTCTCGACGACGTCCAGCGTGCGACCGAACAGATCGGTGGCCACGATGCTGGTGGTGCGGGCCCCGATGTGGATGCCGAGCGTGAGGAACGGCTCGTGGTTGACCTCGACCGGCACTCGAGGGCGTCCGATGGCGCCGGAGACGGCCAGATCGGCGCGTTCGCGCAGCACCCCGGCATCGAGCAGGGCGGTGACCTGGCGATTCACCGTGGCGATGCTGAGCCCGGTGCTCCTGGCGATGACGTCACGGGCAATGGGGCCCCGCAGCCGGGCCGCTCCGAACACCGAGGCCGAGGCCGCCTCGGCAACGCGCAGCGACGGGGCCACGATGTGGTGCCGAGCGAGCAGCGCACGCTTGGCGTGGGCGGTGGAGATCGCGGAGGTCGTCGGGCGAATGACGGTGGGAGTGCTCATGGGGGTCCTTCGTTGAAGTCGGCTGGTGGGTGGGGGCCACACCTGGCGACTCAGCGGGACGGAAGGGTCCGGGTTCAGTCAGGCGCGGCGACGAGCGCGACAACAACAACACGCACGCCGAGCGGCGATGCGGGAAGCCTGACTTGGGGACACGTTGAGAACTTAGCACGGCAACTAAAGTTGGGGGAATGACGTCACTCGAAACTTCGAACGCCGTCGCGGTCGTCACCGGCGCCAGTTCCGGCATCGGTGAAGCCACGGCGAAAACCCTTGCCGGACTTGGCTTTCACGTGGTGTGCGTGGCCCGCCGCGAGGACCGTGTCAAGGCACTCGCCGACGAGATCGGCGGCACCGCGATTGTGGCGGACGTCACTGACGATGCGGCGGTCGACGCCTTGGCGGCCGGTTTGCAGCGCGTCGACGTGCTGGTCAACAACGCAGGCGGGGCCAAGGGTGTGCAATCGGTGGCCGACGCCGACCTCGACGAATGGCGCTGGATGTTCGAGACCAACGTGCTGGGCACCCTGCGCGTGACCAGGGCCCTGCTGCCGAAACTGATCGCCTCCGGTGACGGGCTGATCGTCACGGTGACGTCGATCGCGGCGTTCGAGATCTACGACGGCGGCGCCGGCTACACCGCCGCCAAGCACGCACAGGCGGCACTGCACCAGACGCTTCGTGGCGAGCTGTTGGGAAAGCCGGTGCGGCTCACCGAGATCGCGCCGGGAATGGTGGAGACCGAGTTCTCCGTCGTCCGCTTCGGAGGGGACCAGGCCCGCGCCGATGCGGTGTATCGCGGGATGACTCCGCTGACTGCCGCGGACGTGGCCGAGGTGATCGGCTTCGCGGCGTCACGACCATCGCACGTCAACCTGGACCAGATCATCATCCGGCCGCGCGATCAGGCCACGGCGACGAGGAAGTTCACCCGCCCGGAGTGACCGTCACCTGACTCGGCGGCGTCGTCGTCGGCGTGCCGGAGAGTGTCGGCGCGTCAGTGGGCGTCGCGGGGGCACTGCTCGGGATGTTCAAGGGCGGGGTATCGGCGTTGAGCGCAGACATAGACTTCCACTCGTCCCAGCTCACGGCCCAGTCCCAGATGTCGCCGTCGGCGTAGGAGAGGTCGATCGACGTGCCGGTCACCTCGACCGGGTCTCCGTAGACCGCGGTGTTGAAGTACTGCTGCGCGCTCTCCGTCGAGAGATTGATGCAGCCGTTGGTGACGTTGCTGCTGCCCTGCACACCGGTGGTGCTCGGGTTGGCGTGGATGAACTCGCCGTTGTTGGAGATCCGCACGGCGTAGCGCTCGTGCGCGTTCGAGTAGCCGGCGGCCGGGTTCGACATGTAGAAGTCTTCGTACTTCTCGGTCACGACGTGGATGCCGCTGCGGGTCACGTTGCGCGGCAGGTCCGCCTCGCCGTAGCTGCAAGGCAGGGTCATGATCACGCCCTCGTCGGTGATGACCTCGATCTGATGTGAGGACGCCTCGGCCTTGACGACCTGGCGTCGACCGATCTCGAAGTCGAGCGTCACGTCCTGGGCGCCGAACGCGCCCTCGCCGAACGGGATGCCGTAGAGGTTGGCCGCGACGTGCACCTTGGTGCCTGGCGGGTAGTAGTCGCGGGTCCGCCAGTGCACCCGCGAGCCGCCGACCTCGTCGGGTAGCCAAGCCCAGGCGCCCTCGACGGGCGGGGTGGTCGTCACGACGAGGGCCCGCTCGACGGCCGGCTTCGCGTCGTCGCCGATGGACGCGTCGAACTGCATGATGATGGGCGCCGCGACACCGACCACCTGGCCGTCGGCGAGCTGGAACTGCCCGTTCACCTGGGTCTGCGGCGAGACGGTCGTGAAACTGCCTGCCAGTGCGATCGCCTTGCCGTCGCGACCGACCGCCGAACCGCCCCAGGTGTACTCGACGCCGTAGCCCAGTGGCTCGGTGACCCTGAACGCCGTGCGGTCGGGATTCATCGTGCCCGTGACGGCGGTGCCGTCGGCATTGGTCAGCGTGACGCGCTGCAACCAGCCGTTGGTCACCTCAACGCCGACCGGGTCGGTGGGGGCGACGTCGGAGGCGTCCTTGGCCGGTTTGAACGCGAGCTCGGCCTTGGCAGGCGCCTGGGTGGCATCCGGTTGGGTGATCGTCGACCTACCGCTACACGCCGCGAGCACGCCGGAGGCGCCCACGGCGATTGCGGTCAGCGCTTGGCGCCGATTGATGGTCACGTAGAGATACGGTACCTAGAGAGCGCACCCAACCAGAATCGGTTCGGGTGTGAGCTCTATCCCGAAAGTGCTCCGAACGCCATCACGAACCGTCCTGGCCAGCGACAACAGGTCTGCGGTGGTGGCCGAGCCCCGGTTGGTCACAGCAAGCGCATGCTTCGTCGACAACCGGGCGGAAGCCGCCTCGCCGGGGTAACCCTTGCCGAAGCCGGCCCGCTCCACCAGCCACCCGGCCGCCAGCTTGACCCCGTTCGGTGCGGGGTAGTTCGGCACGGGGCCGTCGACCTCCGCGCTCAGGCGCCCGAAGTCGGATCGCGAGACCACCGGGTTGGTGAAGAACGAGCCGACGCTCCAGGTGTCGTGGTCGCCCTCGTCGAGCACCATGCCCTTCCGGGCCCGGAGCGCCAACACCTGCTCGCGCACCCGCGTCGGCTCTGCGCGCGAACCGGATTCGACACCAAGAGCCGTCGCCAGCTCGCCGTACCGCAGCGGCGCGCTGCGGTCCTCGGCATCCAGCGCGAACTCGACCTCGAGCACCACGGCGTCCGACGAGTTCCTCAAGACGCTGGTGCGGTAGCCGAAGCGCATTGCATCCGGCGCCACCCAACGCACGTCACCGCTACGCCGATCCAGCAGGCGGACCCGGCTGATCACGTCGGCCACCTCGACGCCGTACGCGCCGACGTTCTGCACCGGCGTCGCCCCCGCCGAGCCGGGAATCCCCGAAAGGCACTCCAGCCCCCCGAGACCGTGTGCCAGCGACGTGACGACCACGTCGTCCCAAGAGGCGCCCGCCTCGGCGCGGACCACGTCGTCGTAGACGGTGATCTCGGTGTTGGCAAGGCGCACGACGGTCAGCTCGGCCAGTTCGTCGGAGATGACCACGTTCGATCCTCCGGCCAGGATCAGGGTGCGCTCTGCCGGGTCTTCCGCCGGCAGCGCGCGGAGCACGTCGACGACCTTGTCGGTGGTGTCACACGTGATCAGCCTGCTGGCGACGGGCCCGAGCCGCAACGTGGTCAGCGGAGCGAGCGGCACGGACGCCTCTACCGCAACGCCTCCGATATCCGAACTGACCACGGGCGGTAACGGTAGCGTGAACGGCTATGCCGCGTTCCTTCGACATGGCAGCCGAGTACGACGGCACCGTCGAGCAAATCCACCGGACCTTCGGCGACGAGCAGTACTGGCTCGAGCGACTGGACCAGTCGGGCGCCGACAAGACCACCCTGGATTCGATGACCACTAGCGCCGACGGCGGCATCGACGTCATCACCACCCAAACGCTGCATGCCGGGAGACTTCCCGCCATCGTGGCGCAGTTCCACCACGGCGACCTGAGCTTCGTGCGCGAGGAGACGTGGACCCCGGTGACCGACGGTCAGGCGACCGCCGTCGTGAAGGGTTCGATTCCCGGCGCCCCGGCCACGCTGTCCGGAACCGCGGTGCTCTCTGCCGCAGGCGCCGGCTCCCGGCTGGAGTTCAGGGCCACCGTCGAGGTCCGCATCCCGCTCGTCGGCGGCAAGGTGGAGAACTTCATCGGACGCCAGTTGGTGGATCTTCTGACGGCCGAACAGCACTTCACCACGGCGTGGATCAGGGACCACGGCTGATTCGCCGGTAAACTCGCTGCTCGTGGCCCCCCTTGGGCAGCTGACCCGCGGCACGACCGGTTACAACCGCTTACGCCGCAGCGACCGCTGGCTGGTGCACGCGCCGCGGGTGCGCGCGGCCCTGCTCTCGGCCACCGAGCCGCTGGTCGTCGACCTGGGGTACGGCGCGCTTCCCGTGACGACGCTGGAGCTGGCGGCTCGACTGCGTGCCGTCCGGCCCGACGTACGGGTGGTCGGCCTCGAGATTCATCCCGAACGGATCGCGCCGTCTCAGCAGGGTGTCCAATTTGGGCTCGGCGGCTTCGAATTGGCTGGGCTGCAACCAGTTCTGGTGCGCGCGTTCAACGTGCTGCGCCAGTACCACGTCGACGACGTGGCCGATGCGTGGGCGCAGATGAGGACGCGGCTGGCGCCCGGCGGGCTGATCGTCGACGGCACCTGCGACGAGCTTGGCAGACGCTGCTGCTGGGTACTTCTCGACGACACGGGCCCGGTGAGCTTGACCCTGGCGTGCGATCCGTTCGCGATCGACAAGCCATCGGATCTCGCCGAGCGGCTGCCGAAGGCGCTGATTCACCACAACGTTCCCGGTCAACCCATCCACCGCCTGCTGACCGCGGCCGACCGCGCGTGGGCCGCCGCGGCGGGGCACGGCGTATTCGGACCGCGGGTGCGCTGGCGAGCGATGCTCGAGTCGCTGGCCGCTGATGGCCATCCCGTCGAGCCGCCACGACGTCGCCTGCGCGATGGCGTCCTCTCCGTGCCGTGGTCGGCGGTCGCCCCTCACTGAGTTCACCCCGCACTAGGCTGTCGCCATGCGGATTGCCTTGGCGCAGATCCAGAGCAGCACCGATCCGTCGGACAACCTCGAGCTCGTCGCGGAGTGCACCCGGCGCGCCACAGACGCGGGCGCCAGCATGGTGCTGTTCCCCGAGGCCACCATGTGTCGCTTCGGGGTGCCGTTGGCGTCCGTCGCCGAGCCGCTCGACGGCCCGTGGGCGTCGGGTGTGCGGGCGATCGCCGAGGAGTCCGGCATCGTGGTCGTGGCAGGCATGTTCTGCCCGAGTGCCGACGGTCGGGTCACCAACACGCTGGTGGCCACTGGTCGCGGCATCGACGAGCACTATCACAAGATCCATCTCTACGACGCGTTCGGCTTCACCGAATCACGCACCGTCGCACCGGGTTTCGATCCCGTGATGATCACGGTTGACGGGGTCGCCGTCGGGCTGACCACCTGCTACGACATCCGCTTCCCCGAACTCTTCGTCGAACTCGCACAGCGCGGCGCCCAGCTCATCACCGTTCACGCGTCGTGGGGGTCGGGCCCAAGCAAGCTCGAGCAGTGGACGTTGCTGGCGCGGGCCAGGGCGCTGGACGCCACCAGCGTCGTCGCCGCCGTGGACCAGGCCTACCCGGGCGACCGGGTCGCCGCCGTCGGACCGACCGGTGTCGGCGGCAGCCTGGTCTGCTCTCCCACCGGTGACGTGCTGGCCGCCGCGGGTGCCGACAAGCAGCTTCTGCTGGTCGACGTGGACCTGGATCCCGTCGCGAAGGCCCGCGACAGCATCGCCGTGCTTCGCAATCGCGCCCAGTTCGTTCAGTCGGATAAGGCACAATCGCGGGGGTGACTGATCCCTCCGATCCCTGGGCCCGCCAAGCCCAACCGCCGTCTCAGCCGTATCAGCCCCAGCCGGGGAACCCGGCCGGGCCCCAGTACGCCGGACCGCCGCCGCAGGGACCGCCACCGCAGGGGTATCCACCTCAGGGTTATCCACCGACCGGGCCGTCGGAAGAACCGACGGAGCACTTCGGGCCTTCAGAGTCCTCGGGGGGCAGGCTCAGGCGCCTCATCCGCGATCCGTTGTCGATCGTGCTTGTCTTCGTCATCGTGCTCGCCCTCGGCGCGGCAGGCCTGATCGGCGGCGAGATCTATGCCCGCCACCGCGGGGCCACCATCGTGGAGGCCACCTTGAAGTGCGTCCTACAGGACGACGTCACCGTCTCCTTCGGAGCCTTCCCGCCATTTCTGTGGCAGCACGTGACGAAGGACTACCAGAACATCACGATCACGTCCGCCGGAAATCAGATCCGCGACATGAAGGGCATGAAGGTCGACATCCAGATCAACGACGCTCGGCCGGCAAGCGACCCCAGTGCGCAGGGCACCCTCGGGTCGATCGACGTCACGGCCACCTGGTCGAACGACGGGATGAAGCAAACCCTCCAGAACGCCATCCCCCTGCTCGGCGGCCTCGTCACCGGCGTATCCACGAATGCCGCGGACGGCACGGTCGACATCGAGGGTCCGCTCGGCAGCATCGTCGCCAAGCCGGAGCTCGTCGCCAACCAACTCTCACTTCAGGTCCAAAAACTGACCGGCTTGGGTTTCACGCTGCCCCGTGAGGCCGTGCAACCGGCGCTAGACGCGGTTAGCTCGCAGCTGACGACGAACTCTCCCCTGGCCCTGCAGACGAACAGCGTGCAGGTCACCGACACGGGTGTCGTCACCAAGCTCTCGGCACGCAACGCGACGATTCCCGGCGGCAACGAAGAGCCCTGCAACACCGGGCTCTAGAGCGCGTCCAACCCGTCGAGCACCGCGCGCGTCCCGGACAGCCCCAACCTGGTCGCGCCGGCGTTCAGCATCGCGGTGGCGTCGGCAGCGGTGCGGATGCCGCCGCTGGCCTTGACCTCGACGGTCGGGCCGACGGTGGCGACCATGATCTCGACGGCGCGGACCGAGGCTCCGCCCGCGGGATGAAAACCGGTCGAGGTCTTGACGAACTCGGCGTCCGCCTCGGCCGCGGCACGGCACGCGGCGATCAGCGTCTCCTCGCCGGCGAACTCCAGCAGCGCCGCCGACTCCAGGATGACCTTCAGCACCGAGTCGGGCACTGCCGCCCGAACGGCTTCGATGTCAGCGCGCACCGCCTCGAAGTCGCCGCGGATGGCCGCGCCGACGTCGATCACCATGTCGACCTCGTCGGCGCCTGCCGCCACGGCCAGCGTGGCCTCGATCGCCTTGATCTTCGAAACGTGCTTGCCAGAAGGGAATCCCACGACGGTCGCGATGGTCATGCCGATCGATCCGGCTCGCACGGCCGCCTCGACCATCGACGGCGAGACGCACACCGCATAGGCGCCGAGGTCGGTTGCCTCCTCGACGAGGAATGCCACGTCGACGTCCGTGGCCTCCGGTTTGAGAAGGGTGTGGTCGACCATCGGGGCGACGAGCTCGCGCGTCCAATGCATCATCAGAACGGCTCCTCCGTACCACCGGGATTGCAACGCGTGTCGACCATCGTGGCGTCATCGACCACCGGCCGCCATGGCTCGAGATTCCAGCTGGTCTTGCCGGGCTGCGCGATCTCGGCGAAGCTCCAATGGCACATGAACTGGTCGCGCATGCCGGGGAGGTCGGCGTCAGGCGCCAGCGACAGAACCTCGGTCCACGCCTCGTCACCCTGGACGGCGTTGTTCAGCTGGCCCGCGGCCTGCCGACCGGCCGCGGTCGGATAGACGCGAAGACTGGACAGGTCGCCCCAGTGCGACCACTCCGTGTGGTCGACGAAGGGCGGGCTGGTGATCGGATCGGCGGCGGCCACCGGAGCGAGGACGGCAGCCGCGGCCGAACCCGCCACCAGCAGGGTGGCCGTCATGGCGGCCAGTCTCTTGCGCATCGCGCTATCGCGACTTTCCCTGGACTTCAAGGATTTTGGGTCGCACGTCGACGAGGTAGATGCCGATCGCGCAGGCCGCGATGGCCGAGCCCACCGGCGGGGGGAGGAATACGCCCACCAGGCTGGTACCGCCGAGGATGGCCAGCCAGATCGGCTTGCTGAGCTTCTCTGCCGCGGGATAGGCGTCGGTGCGCTGGAGCGCAGCGTGGATGAACGCGTACAACCCCACCAGCAAAACGCCCACCTGAATGGCGAAGAGGACGTAACTCGCAAGGTCTTGAAGCATCACGCTCCAAGCCTATGCGGGTTACGTCCCCTCAGTCGACTTGATCCCTCCGAGCCCGGTGGGTCTCCTCGGTTTCGCTACTTCTGGGTGACCTTCTTGGCGGGCGCCTTCTTGGCCGGAGCCTTCTTGGCCGGGGCCTTCTTGGCGGGAGCCTTGGCAGCAGCCTTCTTCACGGGGGCGGCAGCCTTGTCGGCCTTCTTCGGCAGCTCGACACCGACCAGCTTGGCGGCACGCTCGCCGACGGCGCGGGTCTGCGTGGCGACAGTGCCGAGGGCATCCTGGGTCAGCTCGACGGCCTGGTCGGTGACGCTCTCAACGCGGTTGGCGGCACCTTCGATCGCCGGCTGGCTGCGGAGGCGGGTAAGCGCCTCTTCGCCACGCTCAACGAGCTTGTTGTACTGAGCGGTGGCGGCCTCGGCGTAGCCTTCGGCGGCCTTGCGGAGCTCGTCGGAGCTCAGCTTCTCGCGCAGCTCGGTGACCTGCGTGGGCAGGTCTTCCTGCAGCTTGGTGAACCGGGCGCGACGCTCCTCGACGCGAGTGCTCGCGTCGGTGCGGGCCTCTTCGGCGCGCTCACGGAGGCTGGCCACGATCTCGTTCACGGTGGCGAGCGCGAGGTCCGCGGCGCCGACGGCGGCGAGCAGCGGAGCCTTCAGGTCTTCAACGGTGGGCTGGTTCTTCTCGGCCATGTTCTTCATTCCTTTCGAACTTCGACTTCGGTTTGGCTAATCAGCAGATGATCGGATGTCAGTCAGTGGCTGGCTCCTCATCCATGGCTTCGTTCTGCTCTCGGAACGAGGTGTAGATGTCGAGCAGCACCTGCTTCTGCCGCTCGGTGATTGCGGTGTCCATGACGATCGCGTCGCGAACGCCGCTCGGCTCGCTTGGCTCGAGAAGTCCCGCCCTGACGTAGAGCACGTCCGCGGAAACCCGAAGCGCCTTGGCGATCTGGTTGAGCACTTCCGCGGACGGCTTCCGCAAACCCCGCTCGATCTGGCTGAGGTAGGGATTGCTGACGCCGGCCTTCTCTGCCAACTGCCGCACCGAAACCTGCGCAGCTTCGCGCTGGCTACGGATGAAGCTTCCGATGTCCTGGGCAGCGGTGGACACGACAGCGGCAAGATTTTCGTCCTGCGGCATGGTCATCCCCCTCTGCGCCGGGTATCCGAATTGCTTCGAAACAAACCGTAGGACGGGGCGCTAACTATTGCAAGCGCTTGTTAGCGCTAGCGCCGTCTCAGAACAGAAGTTGCGCCACTGAGTAGATGATCAGGCCCGCGAGCGAACCCACGACGGTGCCGTTGATTCGGATGAACTGCAGGTCACGGCCCACGTGCAACTCGATGCGCTGGCTGGCTTCCGCTGCGTCCCACCGCTGGATGGTCTCGGTGATGATCGCTGTGATCTCCGTCCCATATTGCGTCACCAGGTGTTGAGCGGCCCGGACGATCCAGTTGTCGACCTTGTCGCGCAGATTCGCGTCGTCGCGCAGCGACTCACCGATGTGCACGATCGAATCGGCGATCCTGGTGCGCAGCGTCGAGGTGGGGTCATCGACCGACTCGAGAAAGATGCGCTTGGCGGTGGTCCATGCCGTTTCCGCGGCCTTCGTCACCTCGTCGCGCGCCATGATCTGGTCTTTGACCTTCTCTGCGCGGGCGATCGTCGCCTCGTCGTTCTGCAGATCGTCGGCGAACTCGAACAGGAACTTCGTCGCCGACTTGCGCAACTCGTGGTCCGGGTTGCGGCGCACCTTGTCGGTGAAGTCCATCAACTCGCGGTGAATGCGGTCGCCGACGAGGCTGTCGACCCACCGTGGCGTCCACGTTGGAGAATCCCGCTCGATCACGCGCTCGATGATCTCGTCGGCGTTGAGCGACCACTCGAACGCCCGATCGGCCAGCAGCTGCAGCAGCGCTTCCTGGCGGTGCTCCTCCAGCAGGCTCGACAGCACCCGGCCCACGGGTGGACCCCACTGCGGTTGGGCGATGCGCTTGACGATCATCTTGTCGAGAACCTGCTGGATGTCCTCGTCACGCAGCATCTCCACCACCACCCGCAGCACGGTCGACGCCTCGGCCGCGACGCGTTCGGCGTGGGTCTGGTCGGACAGCCACTTGCCCAGGCGGCCTGCGACCTCGGCCTCGCGGATCTTGGTCTCGACGACCTCGGCCGACATGAAGTTCTCTCGC